>JAEELO010000024.1 GCA_016282705.1 Candidatus Gastranaerophilales bacterium
CACTATTATTATTTATTGTACTTTCTTTATTATCCTTAATATTTATAAGTCCTTTATTAAAACATCTTATAATAGGTAATGGATAATTAGATTTCAAATCCGAATACATAGGAAAAGTTGTAAAAGTTATTGAAAATATAAATACTGTACAAGGGGCAATAACAATATATGATGAAAGATGGGAAGCAAGAATAAAAGAAGGCGAAGAAATTCCTGCCGGTACTGATGTAAAAATTGTTGACCATGACAGCTTAATATTGTTCGTTGAAAGAATATAGGCTTCTTTTATGCTTGCCGTTATATTCTTATTTTTCTTCATATTATTGATTTTCTTTTTGAAGGGAATAGTTATAGTAAAAGAAAACGAAGTTATTGTTATTGAAAGACTTGGCAAATACAGAAAAATATTGCCGGCAGGTTTACATATTATAATGCCAATGATTGATGCACCAAGAATTGTTCAGACATATGAATATAGAAGGGATATTGAAGGAAATTTATATAAAAAAGAAAAAATGTATACAACTCGTATAAACATACAAGAAAAAGTTTTCGAGTTCAAAATATTAAAACTATTTACTAAAGATGCTGTATCAATTAACATTCCTATTCTTATATATTGTGAAATAACAGACGTAAAAAAAGCAGTGTATAATGTAGAAAATATACAGGATGTTATAGAAAAATTAATAGAATTAAGTTTAAAAAATATTGTAAAAGAATTGACTTTTAATGAGGTTGATAATTCATATGATATTATCAACGATAAATTACAGGAAATACTTATAAACGAAACCGAAAAATGGGGAGTAAAGGTTAACAAAATTGAAATTAAAGAGATAGTTATGTCTGACTATGATTAATAACGGTTGTAGAATAAATATAAGGAGAAAAAAATGATTTTTGTAATGATTGGGTTATTATGCTTGGCATTAATATATGTGCTAAAAGGCATAATTATTGTAAGAGAAAAAGAAGTAGTTATTATTGAAAGATTAGGTGAATACAGAACTACATTGAACCCCGGTGCAAAGTTTATATTGCCGTTTTTTGATACACCGAGACCTATATTAACAAATGAAACAGCAAGAACATTAGACGGAAGAATTTATAATCAAACAGTGTATTCTTCAAGAATTAGCTTAAGAGAAGCAGTTTATGATTTTCCGAGACAAAACGTAATTACAAAAGATAACGTAACTATCAGTATAAACGCACTGTTATATTATCAAATTATTGATGCAAAAAAAGCTGTTTATAACATTGAAAACTTACCAAATGCTATTGAAAAATTAACACAAACAAACTTAAGAAACTTGGTTGGTCAATTAGCATTAGATGAAACTCTTGTTTCACGTGATATTATCAATGATAAGTTAAGAGAAATTCTTGATAAAGCAACTGATAAATGGGGTGTAAAAGTTAACCGTGTAGAACTTCAAGATATTGTTCCGCCTGCTTCTATTCAACAGGCTATGGAAAAAGAAAAGAAAGCAGAACAGGACAGACGTGCTACAATTCTTGAAGCTGAAGGTATTAAGAAAGCAGCTATATTAAAAGCAGAAGGTGAAAAGTTATCAGCTATTAACAGAGCAGAAGGTGAAAAACAATCAGAAATCTTAAGAGCTGAAGGTATAGCTCAGGCTCGTATTATTGAAGCTGATGCTGAAAAAGAAGCTATAGGCAGAATTATTAATGCTTTGGCAGATAAAGGCAAACCCGATCAATACCTAATTGCTATGAAATACTTGGAAACATTGTCTAGTATATCAAATGGACAGAATAACAAAGTTGTTTATATGCCATATGAAGCAACTGGCATATTAAGTTCCGTTGACGGTATTAAACAAATGTTTGATAAACAATAATAAAACAAACAAATATTTAAAAGAGGACTTATATAAGTCCTCTTTTTTTATGCGATAATGATGTTTAAGAGGTAATTTATGCAAGGTATCATTTTCGATTTTAACGGAACATTATTTTTTGATTCTCAATTGCATTATGATGCATGGCGGATATATTCAAAGAAACTCAGAGGATATGAATTTACTGACGATGAAATGCGGACAAAAATGTTCGGACGTACAAATGCCGATATAATAGAATATGCTATCGGAGAAAAACCAACGGCGGAAATGGTTGAAAAACTCGGTAAAGAAAAAGAAGCAATGTACAGAGAAATGTGCAAAAAAAATCCTGAATGTCTTGTATTATCACCGGGTGCGGAAAATTTTCTAAATTATCTAAAAAGCAGAAATATCCCAAGAACAATTGCAACTATGTCAGAATGGGATAATGTCGAATTTTATATTAAAGAATTTAAGCTTGAAAAATGGTTTGATTTGGATAAAATAGTCTATTCTAACGGTAAAATTCCAGGCAAACCTGCACCTGATATATACCAAATAGCAGCAAGAAATATTAATTTAAGTCCTAAGGATTGTATTGTAATAGAAGATGCAATATCCGGAATAAATGCGGCAAATTCTGCGGGGATTGGCATGATAATAGCAATTGCATCAGTTGAAAGTGACAATTTTTATAAAAATATTCCATGTGTAAAACAGGTAATTCATAATTTTGACGAAATAGAAAAATCCTTATTTAACAAGGATTTTCAGCGCGAATGTAAACAAATGTAAACATGCTTGAAATTCACAATAGCCGATTTTTTTTATAAAGGTAAGACGGAAATCGGAGGATAGAGAGAATGAGTATTAATGTATCACGCCTTGGTGCGGACAATTTTGACCTGAGAAAATTAAACAAACAATTACAATCTTCAAATTTAGAAAAAAATGATCCAAGTGTTTTAAAATTTGCCGGAGCAAACACCTATGGAGCTAACAATTCTGAAATCGAAGCTGATGCATTAAATGCATATCGAGAAGCAGCAGATGCAGCAGGAAAAGCCGATGCTACAGAGAAAACAGAAGATGCAAAAAAGACAGATAAAACAAAAGCTACTCCTGAAAAGGAAAGCGAAGAAATGAAAGAAATCAAAGAAAAGATTGAAAAACTCGAGAAAGAAAAGAAAGAAAATCTCGAGAAAATGGATAAAATTGAAGATAAAATCGAACAAAAAGCAAAAGATGCAGAAGAAAACATAGCAGCTGCAGCAGCACAACAAGAAGCACAAGTAGAAGAACACAAAGAAGAATCACAACAAGTATTACATGAAAACATCCAAGCTTATATCGCCGCAAATAAAGATGGCGGAGAAGGTATGACAAGAGATGAATTAAATGAGAATATTAAAAATGCACTACCGGATGCACCTGCAGCAGGTGAAGCACTATCGGCATTAACAGCGGCAAGTGCAGATGTTAACGAAATGGATTCATACTTAAGTAAATTAAGCGGTATGATTCAGGATACAGATGCAATTGACAAAGAAATAAAAGGACTAAATGAACAATATGATGCAGCTGCAGAAGCACAAGCAGCAGCAGAAGAAGCTGAAAAACAAGCACAAAAATGTTGTGACCCGATTGGTTTCACAACAGGAGAAGGCGACAATAAAACTCAATACGACTTCATTATAGATGACGGTGCATTTGATTCAACAAGCGACTTCTTAGGTGCTAAAGATCAATGGGCAGAAATGGAATCATTAGATACTGATAAAGACGGAAAAGTAACATCAGAAGAAATGGCAGCCGGCAATATTAAAGCAGTTAAGAAGGGTGCTGACGGTAAACAAGAAGTAGTTGATATATCTGAAGAATTTGGTGATGACTTCTCTGTAGACTTAAAATCATATAAACAAGGCGGTGCTCACGATGCAATTGATACTACATCGGGTGAACAACAAATGTTAGGAACATTCAATGTTAATATTGCAGGTGAAGCAGTTAGTGCATATAACACAATGGACAGCGTAGACTTCCTTAAAGAAACATACGGTGTAGCAGATGCCGCTGAAGAAGCAGAACAAGAAGCAACAGACTACTCAGAAGAATTACAACCGCACGTCAACTTCTTTGAAGAATACACACAAAAATCAGCTGAATTAAAAGAAGAAATATCAAAAGCATATGGTGAATTAGGCTTAACCGAAGAAGAAATTAACGGCATAAATGAAGCAACTAAGAAAGAAGCTGATGAAAAAGCTGAGATATTCTTAAAGTCAATAGGTGCAAGCGAAAAAGCTGAAAAAGAAGAAGCTGAAGAAGGAACAGACGTTGAAGATACTTCTGCAGATGAAGTTCCGGTTGAAGAACCTACAGAAACAACTGATGAACAAGCAGGTGAAGAAGCATCTGAAAATGGTGAACAACCTGTTGCAGGAGATGATACAGAAGCTCCGACAGCAGAAGACAACGGTGCAGTTTATTCCGCTTCAGCAGATAAAAGTAATCCGTTTGCAGAATTATCATCAATTCAAACAGAAGATGATATTAAAGAAAAAGAATTATTCAGAATAAATGCAGCAATAGCAGCATAAACACGAAGATATTATAGAAAAATCCTTCCAATTCATATGAGAACTATTACAGCGGTAATATTGCCGCTGTTTTTTTTATTTCTTTATAATTTTAACTTCAAAATCAGGATTCTTTTTAAGCTTCTTTTCTATCTCTTCAAAAGTTAAGAATCCGCTTTGTGCTCCGAAATGCTCTACAACGGAAGCTGCATTTACGGATGCGTATTTTAAAGATTTAGCTACATCCCATTTGGTTTTTTCTAAAGTTGCCGTAAATGTAGAAGCGAATGCATCACCTGCACCTAATGTACTTACAACTTTTGCCGGAAATTCATTGCATTGATAATATTTATGACCGTCATATGCATATACTCCGTTTTTACCATCGGTTATAATAGTTACTTTATCCTTTTTATAACTTAATTCTTTCAGCATTTTAATAATATCGGGATGGATTATATCATTAGAAAATTTTTCATTTTTTGTATCAGGTCTTACTTCAATACCCGTTAGCATCATTGCTTCTTCTTTATTTAAAATAATAACCTCTGCGGTTTTAAGTACTTCTGATAAATTTTTCTTACCTTGTTTTATACTGCTTGTACCAATATTAATCGCCAAGTTAACGTCATGTTCTTCGGCAAACATTGCAACTTTATCCAAAACTTTTGTAGATTCTCCGTTTAAAGGAGCAAGATATAACCATTTTGATTTTTTTATTGCATCAAAATTAATATCATCTTTTTCCAAATGAGCATTTGCTCCTCTATGAGCCAATACTGTTCTGTCGCCTTGAAAACTTATTAAAATAATTGAGAAGCCGGTTTGATATTTCTTTGATACTCTTATATTTGATAAATCGACATTGGCATCTTTAAGAATATCCTTGATTTTATTGCTTTGTACATCGTTACCGATTTTAACAATTGTAGATGTTTTCATTCCTAAATTTGCGAAATTGACAGCTGTATTTAATGCCCCTCCGCCTGTTTCAAAAGCAAAGTTATCAATCTCAATTTTAGCTCCGTACGGATATGACATAAAGTCTCTTTTCGTTTTTAAAGAGCTTACTGATACAATGGTTGCGGCATCTGTTTCAATAAAAGCATCTACGGTTGCACTTCCAATTGTTATAAAATCGTACATATCTTCTCCTCATGACTTAATAAATATATTATATACTAATTTGCTCTCGGGTGTGCAATATTGTACGATTGTCTTAATTTCTCGGTTGATACGTGTGTATATATTTGAGTATTACTGATACTGCTGTGTCCGAGTAATTCTTGGACAACTCTTAAATCCGCACCGTTTTCAAGAAGTCTTGTCGCGAAACTATGCCTGAATACGTGAGGTGTTACATGTTTTGGCAGTTCTATTTTATCCATTACTTCTCTTATTGCAAATCTTACACTTTGCGGTTGCAGCCTATATCCGGTTTTATTAATAAAAATAGGAGATTCCGGATTCTCTTTTGCATTTTTATCTATCAATAATCTTGCTGTTCTAATATATTTAATAAGAAAATCTTTTGCCCGCTCAGAGACAAGAACTATTCTTTCTTTTGCACCTTTACCAAATACTTTTATTTCATTCTCATCAAGATTAAGATTTTCAAAATTTAAATCACTTAATTCGGAAATTCGCATTCCCGTTGCATATAGCAATTCAAGAATTGTCCTGTTTCTGTATCCTGCGGGTGATTCCATTTTTATATTATTTAAAACCTGCTCCATTTCAGACTCGGTTAGAAATTCCGGCAATGTTTTACCTTTTTTGGGTGAATGTATTCCAAGTGCCGGATTAGTTTCTACAACTTTTTCCCTGTATAAAAACCTGTAAAATGTTCTTAATGAAGCTATTTTTCTAGCGGTAGTGGTTTTAGAATAATTAAATTGTTGAATATAAACAAGATATTCTCTTATTAAAGCATAAGTAACATCATTAATCCGTCTGTCATCAAGCCATACTAAAAAGCTTAAAATATCAGAACTGTATGCTGTTACGGTATGTTTGGAAAAGTTTTTTTCAACTTCTATATAAAGTTTAAATTCTTGTAAATATCTTCTTGAATTTTCATTCATAACTATAAAATTGTAAAAAATTTTTAACAAAAAATCAACTTATAATCGATGAAGAAGTATATATTAAGAAAAATTAAGTTTTTTGTAATCATGGCAATCGCCATGTTTACATGGGTTTGAAGATATTTTATTTAGTCAACAAATCATTTAATATACAATTTGTTGTACACAATACAATATTTTTATATAATTATTTTAGTGTTTTGGTTTGTTCTTAGCAAAGGGGAGACATTTTAGGAACAAAATGAGCAAAATTTCAGAAAACTATGAAAAAATCAAAGCGCAGATCGTACCTTATAATCCGATAATAATAGCTGTAACAAAGTATTTTGATGAGAATCAGATTATAGAATATTATAATTTGGGGTTCAGAGATTTTGGCGAAAACAGAGTTAAGGATGCACTAAACAAAATTGAGAAGCTGCCTGAAGAAATCAGGAAGAACAGCAGATTTCACCTTATAGGTCATTTGCAGATAAACAAGGTAAAGTTTGCAGTAGGAAATTTTGATTTAATACATTCTGTAGACACCGTAAAACTTGCTGAAGCTATTGATAAAGAAGCTGAAAAGAAGAATATCATTCAAAAAATTTTACTTCAAATCAATAATGCAAGAGAAGAACAGAAATCGGGGTTTGCTCCGGAAGAAATTAAAGAGGCATTTAAAGCAATAATGCAGCTAAAATCTGTAAAAATATGCGGCGTTATGAATATGGCACCTATCGACAGTTCGGAGGATGAATTACATCATTTGTTCGGTAATATCAAACAAATATATGATGACTTGAAATCCGAATTCAATGTAGAATTAAATCAGATATCGATGGGTATGAGTAGGGACTTTAAAATAGCACTTGAAGAAGGTGCGACCATGATAAGACTAGGAAGAATACTATTTGAATAATACGTAGGAGGAAGAAAATTGGCAGTTGCAGACAAATTTAAATCAATTATTGATTTTTTAACATCTGGCTTTAATGACAGAGAAGACAGTATTTATGGGGAAATGATGGATGAAGCTGATGAATATCCTGTTCAGGATAATTTAGCATTAAATCCTTCTTTTACACAAAGCGAACAAAAATCACAAAGTCCGAAGGTAGTTACACATCCAAACTACAGAGGTTATGAAGTTATGGTATGTGAACCTCGTTCTTATGAAGATTCTATTTCTATCGTAAAACATTTAAAAGATAGAAAAACAGTAGTTTTAAACTTACATTTGCTTGACAGAGAACAAGCTTTAAGAATAGTAGACTTCCTATGCGGTGCAACTCATGCATTATCAGGCAGCCAACAAAAGATTGGTGACTCGGTATTCATTTTCACTCCGGTAAACGTAGCATTGTCTGCAGAATCTCAGAAAAGCAAATTCTTAAGAGATGCATTGTGGAATCAACCGCAAGCATAAGTTTTGGGGAAATAGTTAAAAAGGAGAACTAAAGTTCTCCTTTTTTATATATAAAAAAATAACTAAAAACTTAAATATCCCATTTATCGCTTAATTTTGCAAATTTAAAATCTTTATAAAAATAATTTAAAATTTGATATGCATTATATCCTTGAGCGGCCATATTGTTGGCTCCGTTTTGGCTCATCCCGACACCGTGTCCGTTCTTTTTTAGTCCATAGTCAAATGATGGAACCGATTGTAAAAAAGAACTGCCGGAATTCCAGACCTTTGTTTGTCCGCCCGAACTTGCGTGATAATATGTCGGTAAAACTCTTTGATCCTGAACAAGAACTATTCCTTTTGTATCATCAACAGCTTTATTCGTTGTGTATTTTTCTGCACTCGCTCCGCCATATACCTGATCAGCAGTTGTATCAACAAGGTCAAATCCTTTAGATGCGTGTTTACCTGCATTTCTTGTTGCAACCGCATAGCTTCTTGCAGCGATTGCTTGTGCTCTTAATGCTTCTGTATTCCATCTTGAAGGCATTTCAGAAGGAACCACGCCTTTTAAATAATCTTCTAACGGCAGACTGTTAACAAGTGTAATACCTGCATTTGCGTAATTTGTAATTAAAAAATCACCTCTGTACCAAGCTCTTTTTTGACATAAAAAGCCGGCTGTTTTAGGTCTTATTAGTATTTGATTAGTACCGAGTGAAATATCTTTTTGTAAAATTGATGATACAATAACTAATTCATTATTTTTTGCTTTAATCTGGTATACTTTCATAGGTTGGATTTCGTATAAAGCTTTATTTCTTGCTATATCATAAATTTCAGCAGAAACAGAAGATGCGACTCTGACTTCTCTTGCGTTAGTTTGAAGTCCGATTTTTATGGCATCTGCTCTAAGCCCTGTAAATACTAATAATACTATGATTGATAAAATAATCTTTTTGATACGCATATCCTGTGCCGTTATTATATCTTTCAACATAATATCATATAAAAATACACCTTTCTAAAAAATCATACATATGTATGATTATAAAAAGAATAAAATTGCATATCTCAACCATAAATACGGGTACTTTTGACTTTCAATATATTATCATTATAAAGAATCATGTAATGATGCATTTTTTGTATCAAACCGGTATGTAAGATATAAAGGGAAAGTCAAATGATAAACGGCGGTGTACATTTCACGGAAAGAGGAATAGTTCAAAACATCAGAGCAATGAGAATGCAGCAGGTTTTGATGTCTATTACCAATGAAAATGTAATGGGTTTTGATAAAATCGGTTATCAAAGAAAAATTCCCGTTATATCATCGTTTGCCGAATTTATAGGTGAAGATGCTATATCAACTACAACAGATGATAGTGTAGGAAGACTCGGTTTAACCGAAAATCCTTTAGATGTTGCTTTAGCAGAAAAAGGATATTTTCAGATATTAACAAAAGACGGAATAAAATTAACGCGTGACGGTCGTTTCAAAATGACAAAAGACGGTGAAATATTAACTCTTGACGGAAGTCAGGTTTTAACAAATATGGCAACACCTTTAGTATTGCCTATAATTCCTGAGAAACTTCAAGATATACAAATAGATTTAAACGGTGTAGTAAGGGTTTTGAATAATAAAACACGTAAATTTGAATTAGCCGGAACACTCGGGATAGTCAGTCAGGACGGAGTTGCCGTATTATCACCAAATGTAAGACAAGGCTACAATGAGTATTCTAACGTTAACTTACAAACGGAATTTATGGAAGCAATGCCATATCCAAAAACATTTGAAGCAAACAGACAATTGTATCAAATTCAAAATGCAAATTTACAAAGAACAATCTCAGCATTAGGAAGCTAGAAAGGTAATAAATGACAACATTACAAGGTATAATTAACAGAGGTATTATTAACGCAGAACTTCAATTTGAGAAGATGGGTTATATATCTACAAATGTGTCTAACTATAATACAAACGGATATAAAACGGTTCGTTTTGAGCAAATGCTGAGCGAAAGCGGATATTTAACAGGTATTGAAAGAACTGATTTTTCTCAAGGTGCAATTCAAAGAACAGAACGTGATTTTGATATAGCAATAGACGGAACAGGATTTATTCCCGTAACTTCACCTACGGGCGACGTTACATATACAAGAGAAGGTTCCTTTAAAGTTGATAAAGACGGTTACATAATTACAAATGACGGATATCTTGTAGGTGATGGAATACAAGTCCCTGTTAATTATGATAACATCGCAATTAAAGAAAACGGTGATGTTGAAATATATTCAAATGACGGAACCGAAAGAGAATATTTAGGACATATTCCTTTGGTTAATTTCAGAAATCCCGAAGGACTAAAAAAATCAGATAATAACAAATATTATTTGACTGCCGAATCAGGCGAACCTGTACTTATTACAAATCATACAAGATTCAAACAGGGAAATCTTGAAGTTACAAACATTGATATTTTAAATGAAGTAAATTCAATTTTAAGATTAAATGCATCAATGCTGGCAAGCTTCAAGGTTATGCAAACAATAAACGATATGTACTCAAAGACATTACAACTAAATCAGTAAGAAGGTGAATAAATGATAGGAAACTCACATCCGATGGACAGTGCATTAAGAGCATTGGACTTAATAGGCGAAAGGCAGAAGGCATTAGCTTGCAACCTTGCGAATATGGATACTCCAAATTACAGAAGAAAAGATATTTCTTTTACACAATATTTGGCAGGGGTTACTAATCCTTTGGAAACAAAACTTGCTGCGAAAATGGGACCTTCTCCCGTTGCAGTTGAAACATCAATGTATGACAAAGTAGATCCGGCTACAGAGCTTTCCGAAATGCAAAAGAACTCCGTAATGTACACGGTGGCAGCAAGAAGAATGACCTCTTTAATAACGGAAATGAAAACAGTAATAAATATGGGTAACAGCTAATGGGTATATTTAGTGCAATGAATATAGGCTGTGACGGCCTAAAAGTACATAGTGCAAGATTGGATTTAGTATCCAAAAACATTGCCAATCTTGATACTCCGAATTATGTCAGAAAAATTCCGCTCGTTGTAGCGACTGACAGAAGTTCTTTTTTAAGTATAATGAATCAAATGAAAGAATCCACATTTGGTGCAGGCACACTTCCTTATGCTTCCGGCAGTGTGGCAATGGCAGGTGTTGTTGAAGATCCGACACTCGGTGACAGAATATATAAACCGGGACATCCGGATGCTGATGAAAACGGATATATAAGAACTTCAAATGTCGATCCTCTGGTTGAAATAACAGATGCAATTATGGCACAAAGAGCATATGAAGCCAGTCTTGCAATACTGACAATGACAAAGACAATGGCAGACAGAGCAACAACAATAGGAAGCTAAAATCAGTAAAGGGTAGTGTGTAATGTTTACAGGTATAATACAAAATCTTCTAAATTCTTCAGGACAGGCAGCTGCGATACAAAGGGCTCAGCAATTGAGCAATTATGTTCAATCACAGCAGCAAAAAACTGATGAATTGTCCGAGGGAGTTGAATTTAAAACATTTGAAGATGTAATGAAATCTTCTTTAAACGTTCATACAAGATTTAATATTAATAAACCAGAAACAAATGATGTTAAATTTGGTGCTTTAACAACAAAAAAAGTTCAGGCAAAACCTATTAATACAGAAGAAATTGATAAATCTTTATTTGAAGAAAGTTTACAAATTATTCCGGATGCACCTGTTTCAAAAAATGCTCAAAGGTCGCAAATTAAAGATTTAATATCAAGAATTTCCAAAAAACACGGTGTTGATGAAAGACTTGTAAATGCAGTAATAAAACAAGAATCAGGATACAATCCGAAAGCAAAATCATCGGCAGGAGCGCAAGGCTTAATGCAATTAATGCCTTCAACTGCAAAATCTCTAGGTGTTACTGATCCGTATAATCCCGTTCAAAATGTTGACGGCGGTGTAAGATATTTAAAAAGCATGATGGACAGATATAACGGCAATGTTGTTCTGGCTTTGGCAGCATATAATGCCGGTCCCGGAAATGTGGATAAATATGACGGAGTTCCTCCGTTTAAAGAAACAAAAAACTATGTAAGAAGTATTTTAGCTAATTATTTGTAATAGAAAGGTATAAAAGATGATAGAAAACAGAATAACTCCAAATATAAATATTTTTTCTGATTTATCAACAAGAATGCCTATTGACGAATTTTCTCAAAAGGGATTTGGCGCCAGTAATATAGATTCTGAAGGAAAAAGTTTTAAAAATATTTTATCCGGACTTGTCAGCAATATTAATACTGACATAAATAAACCTGATCAATTATTAAATGAACAACTAACGGGTAATTCCGATGTTGATATACATGATGTTATGACTGCAGTTGCTAAAGCAGATCTCGGAATCAGTCTTGCAACACAAGTAACATCAAAGGTAGTAAGTGCATATAGTACTATAATGAATATCTCAATTTAAAACACTATTTCACAAGTAAATTAGTGTAAAGTAGTTACCCAAAGATAAAAAAAATAGTATAATATCAAGTGAGTAATTGTATAAAGATTAGGGATTTATGAATTTTAAAGAGCTCTTAAAAAATAAAAAAGTGCTATATATCGCAGGCGGAGTCGTCGCAGTATTGTTAATCATAATTATTATGACTATCAGTTTTGCTGTTGCGGGAAAATCAAAAAACGGTGATGTTATAGATAAAGTTGAAAAAGAATCATTTGATATTGTAACAACAGACAATGCAGGTAAAGCAATAGAAATACAAAGTTTACTTGCACGAAATAAAATAAGTGCAAAGAGAAAAACAGACGGTTCTAAGACGACCGTATTCTTAGAAGGCGGTAAATATACCAATACGGAAAGAGACAGTGCATTATTACTTCTTGTAAAAAGCGGACTTGTTGACCAGAATACAGGGTTAGAAATCTTCGATAAAAATGACTTTACTTCAACAAGAGAAGATAAAAGAATAAAACTTGCAAGAGCGGTAAACGGCGAACTTTCAAGATTAATAAGACAGATGCCCGATATTGATAATGCTTCGGTTCTTGTATCAATACCGGATAATTCTTTCTTTAAAGCTGATAAAAAACCTATAAGTGCAACCGTTATGTTGACGGTTCCAAGCGGAATAAAACTTGATACTTCTATTATAAAAGCTATTAAAAGCTTGTTAATGGGGAGTGTACAGGATTTGGCAGCTGAAAATATTTCTATTACTGACTCTAATGGTAATGTATATAACAGTCTTGTAAAATCTATTGATGACCAAATATCAAAAGTTCAGGAAAATGATTCATATATGCAAAATAAAGTTGCCGCACAATTAGATATGCTTGTAGGACACGGCAATTATGTTGTAACAGTAAGCACTTCTTTAAATCAGGTTCCCAGAGAAGTAACAAGTATAGAATATAATCCTGATGAAAAAACTTCATTAACGGAACAAACCTTTAATGAAGGCTTAGGTTCTAATTCACAAGATTCATCTAAAGGTTCGGATGCAGTAAGTGTATATTTACCAAACGGACTGCAGCAAAATTCGGCTTCTGCTTCATCTCAAAATAATAATTATTCCAGAGATGCAAAGGAAATCACATACGGCGTAAGCAAAAAGCATGTAAACGAATACTTTAAATCAGGTATTGTCGAAAAGATTTCAATAGCGGTTACAATGAATGCAGATGCTATGCCGCCAAATATTTCAATAGATGAGTTAAAAGAACAAATAGCAAGAGCTGCTTCACCGAAAGTTTCAGCAGATGATGTTTCTATCGCATTCGCTGAGACCATTGATCCTTATTTAGCTTCAGACAGACCGGTAAATCTTCCTGTCCCTGAGGCATCGGGTAATCCTTGGTGGTTAGCTATTGTTCTTATGATTGCAGGACTTATCGTCGGATTCATATTTGTTCATAAGAAATTGAAAGATTCTTCATCGGAACAAGTAGAGGAACTTAAAAAATTAAAGCAAAAAACAACAGAACAAGAGAAACAAATTGTAGATGTAAACCTCAAAGCGGCTGAATTAATAGAGAAACAAACAATTTTGACACAGGAATTACTTGAACAACAAAAACAACTCCAGCTTGAAAAGAAACAAGATACAAATGAAAATGTTTCTCTGGATGAAGTAATTGAAGAGGTTTCTTCAGACATAGAATATGCGGATAGTGATAAAACGGTAAAAGAATTAAAAAGCTGGATTGAAAAAACATAACGGGAGAAATTAATGCCTATAGAGGGGTTTGATTATAAAGGATTTGCAGCTGAAATGTTGAGGCAGTTAACCGAAATACTGACTCAACCTTCGTCTTTTGCGGTTCCTGAAGCAGTTACAAATGAAGATAAGAAATTTATTGTTGATATAGTAAAAAAATTCTGTTTAATGTCCGGAGAAGCATTATACAATGACCCTAATATTAAATTTAATGCAAGCCAAGCTCAATTAATCGTACAATTTATAGCTGAATGGACATTTCATAAATCAATAGATATGATAATGGGAAAAGTTCCCATTCAAAGCAGACCATTAATATTGCAAAGATTAGCCGGTGAAATATTTAATACGACCAAAATTGCATTTATTAAGAATTTTCCTCAGGACAAACTTCCGCAGCTTGTGGAAGAAAAAGTTAAAATGCTATATAGTGATGAGCTTGCAAAACTTGTAAAAAACGGTTCTATGTCAGAGGAGCAAAAACAAATAGCTCTTTCTGCTTCAAATTTGGATGCAATGGCAGAAAAAGCACAAGATGCACAAATGAATGAGAATGCAGCTCCAAAGTCTGAAAATAATACAAATACAACACAAAATGATAAAAAGATTCTAAAATTGGTTGCTCTTGCTATTATTTTAAAGAATTTACCCGAGCAAAAAGCGAATGAAATACTCAATGTACTTGATAAAAATGATGTTCAACACGTTATTAATTATATGAGAACAAGTAATATTGAAGATAAAATAGACCACAGACTTATAATTAAATCGTTGGAGGAAATAAAGAAAATTATCCCTCTGCCTGAAACAGCAAATATTCAGAAAGCTTTAATAAAATATCGTAAATTATTAAAATCAACACCTCCAAATATATTAAGCAATGTTGCTATAAAAGAGAGAGAAGCTGTTAAGGACTTTATATTAGATCTTACATACCCTGCGGCAGAAACATTTTCACCAATGGTTATTCAGTCACTTGTAAAATCCGTAGAAGATAAAATAAATGATAATTAAAAAGAAATATACAACAATAAAAAGAGCTATTGAAGAAATTCAGGAACAGCAAATTCAGCAAAGTGATGCTGTTCAGCAAGCTGCTGCCGAAAATATTGAACAACCGAATTCTATTGAAGATTCATCGCAAGAACAAGCAGAATCTAATGATGCTGTTTCAACAGAAGAAAATAAACCCCAAAAACAAGATAAAAAGAAAAAGAAATCTGTCGAAGACCTTGATTTAGCACTGGATAATATAAAATTTGAACAAAGAGAGGAAAGAAGAGAAGGAACAAGAAGAAGAGGTTACAGAAGAACTCAAGACAGAAATATAATTACGAGAGCTCAAAAAGAAGCTGAAATAATTAAAGAAGCAGCAAAACAAGAAGGGTATAATGAGGGTGTAGAAAACGCAAATCAAGATATAGCGGAATTAAAAAGTAAATTTACGGAATTTTTTAATATAAAAGACGAAGTATTTAATAAAGTTTCTGACTGTATATTTGATATTTCCGTTGAAATAGCAAAGAAAATCATTAATAAATCTATAGAAACAGATAGAGAGTATATAATTCCTATGATAAAAGGAGTTGTAGAAGAAGTAAATAGAACCGAAAATAAAATAATATTAAAAGTAATGCCCAAAGATGTAGAAATAGTAAAGGATAATATTTCAAGTATATTCTCGGACAATTTTGTTGAGGCAACAATAACAGTAATACCGGATAATGAAATAAAAGACGGAGGAGTTATTGTAGAAACTTCTAACGGTCTTGTTGATGCTTCAATAGAAACCCAGCTGGCGATTATAGAAAAAGCCTTTAAGAAACAAGACGAAAGTTAG
>JAEELO010000025.1 GCA_016282705.1 Candidatus Gastranaerophilales bacterium
CAAAGTCTCAAAAGATACAGGACGCGGTTTCTTTTTTGACACGTGATTAAGGTTATCTTGCAAATCAGGTGTTTCTTCTGCAATCTCAACAATCGCATATTTTTCTATTGGTCCATGGTAATCAACAATTGCATATTTTTCAACTTGTTCCGGTTGATCAACAATTGCGTATTTTTCAATTGTTCCGGTGTAATCAACAATTGCATATTTTTCAATTGTTCCGGTGTAATCAACAATTGCATATTTTTCAATTGTTCCGGGTTGATCAGGAATACCATATTTAGATACAGCGTTGTCGAGTATTTCAGGAATCCCGTATTTAACAAATGTTTCAGAATTGTTTTGATTTGCGGGAGGGTTGTATTTTAATGGACTTTCATTATTTTTACTTGGAGAATTTACGGAAGCGTTATTTGGAGTAAAATTAGAAAAAATTTTTTTAATATCCATAAAAAATCCTCTTGTTTGTTCATATATTGATATAAACGGTTTTTTTTTACTAATCTTTATTTCACACAAAAAAAGTTTTACAATATTTTACAAATAACTAATAATTTAGTAAAATAGATTATTATAGCAGGAAAGAAGTATGTACGAAATAAAAAATGCTGTTTGGGAAATAACTCTAAGTTGTAATATAAATTGTTTGCATTGCGGTTCAAATGCAGACATAAATCAAAGACCCAAAGAACTTTCCACAGGAGAAGCTTTTGCTTTGATAGAACAATTAGCAGAATTGAATTGTAAAAGGATTGTTTTGTCCGGCGGAGAGCCATTTATGCGCAAGGATTGGTCTGCATTAGCGCAACGAATAATCAGTTTCGGTATAAAATGCAATATGATTTCTAACGGTTATATAGTAAATGAAGATATAATCGACTTATTACAGGAAGTGGGAATTTCATATCTCGGTTTCAGTCTTGATGGTGCAACAGCAAAAACTCATGATTATATACGAGGGAAAGAAGGTGTGTTTGACCACCTGTTATGGGTATTTGATCGTCTGAAAGAAAGAGGATTTAAAATTTCTGCTGTATCAACAATCCATAAAGGAAATATTGCAGAACTGGATGGTATTAAAAAGATTCTGTTAGACCATGGTATTGATGTTTGGCAGATTCAAACTGCAAATATCAGAGGAAGAATGCCTAAGGAATGGGCTATAACTGATATGGATTATTATTCGATAGCTAAATTCATAGCAGAAAACAGAACAAGATATAAAAACATAATTCATATTACCGAAGCGGATTGTACAGGCTATTATTCCAAATTAACACCATTTATGGGCATAAAACATTGGAAAGGTTGTAGCGCAGGTATATCTACAATCGGAATTGAAAGTGATGGTTCAATTAAAGGCTGCTTATCAATGCAGGATGCTATGTATATTGAAGGTAATATCAGAGAACAATCTTTAAAAGAAATATGGACAAATCCTAATAATTTTAAATATAACAGACGATTTGAATTGTCTGATTTAGGTGGAATATGTAAGGATTGCAAATATGGTCCGATATGTAGAGGCGGATGTTCGGAAAAATCAATGTCCTATACCGGACAATTGCACAATTCGCCATTTTGCTTATATGATATGGAAAAAAAGGGACTAGTCTAATTTCTTAATTTCTTCAATTCTTTGATTGCTTGTTTATAATTGGGATTCAATTTTAAACAATTATTCAGGAATTCAACGGCTTTTGAAGTTTCTCCCATTTCTTTATATGTCATTGCAAGTTGAAATGAATTTAAAATATAGTTAGGATGAATTCTCAAAGCTTTTTTTAAATATAAAACAGAAAGTTCATAATCTTTAAATATTTCCCTGTTTATTACTCCTAAATGGTGATATGCCTCAGGATGAAGAGGATTTATAGATATAGCCATATTGAAAAGCTTAACGGCTTCATCTATATTTTTTGTTTCATAATACAAATCCCCAAGGTTGTTAATTGCCGAAATATTTTGATTATCTGCCTGCAATGCATATGAATAAAATTTTTCAGCATTTTTATAATCTTTTGTGTAATGGTATATACAGCCCAAGTTATAGTTGTTTTCCGATATAAAAGGTTCTGCTTCCAATATCGCTTTGTAGTATTTTAATGCTTTTTTAAAATCTTTTAATATGAATAAATTAAATGCTATCTTTTTTGTAATATACAAATTATCCGGCTCTTTTTTTTGCATTTTTTTTAAAACAGAAATTGCTTTTTTATATTCATAATTTTTTTCATAAATTTGAACAACCTTATTTAAAAAACAATTATCGCGATATAAACTGTATCCCTGAAATGCTTTTTTTATTGCATCGTTAATATTGTTATTATTTATATCATATTCAATTTTAGATAATAAACTTGTTTTTTCGTCCATAACTGCTCCATTTGAATATTAACAATTTTTTTGTAATATATCAATACTTTTTATTGAGAACAGTAAGCGTTTTGAATGCACATTTAGTCTTTATTACACATAATTGTTTAAAAAATTCTATTAAAATGTTATAATTATCTACATATTATCAAAGGGTGGTTATAATGAAAAAAATTAAATACATATTTATTTCGGTGCTTATTATTTTAACGTGTATTTTAACCGTTAAAACGGCTATTGGCAACGAGAAGAAGCAGGATAATAAAATTCATTTTGCCGTTGAAACTGCAGATGCTTGGACTCCGACATTTCAATTATGCTGGAATGAATTAATTAATCTGGTCGGAACACCTAAAATTCAATATGTTGATAAAAATCCAAAGCTTGCGGATGAGCTTAATAAAACGCCGTTTAATAAAGAGGATTTAAGTGAGTCATCATATTATATTTCAGTAACAAAAATGACTCAAAAACATAAAAAGGAAATAGAAAAAGGAATTTGGGATAAGTTTCAAGAAAAAAGCGATATCTTAGACCAATTTACTTTTGATAACGTTCCGGATAACAAAACCAATAAATGGTTTATTTATTCAATGTTATTAAAGAATTTCAAATTCTTTACTCCGTATAAGGTTCAGGATACTGATTATTTTAATAAAAAAGAAGATGCCAAATATAAGTATTTCGGTTTTACAAAGAAGCACAATGATGCAGATGCTAAAGATGTGCTTGAACATCAATATACGGAACATTTATTCTATGTTAATGATGATGACTTTGCACTAAAACTGATTAATAAAGACAAAAACGAAGAAATGATATTATATCTTACGGAATCTGATGCTTCATTTGAAGACATATATAATGAAATCTGCCAAAAGAACAGGAATAAACTTGATTATATCCGTATGCGTTCTAAAGAAGCTTCTGAAAAATACGGCAGTTATGTAAGAATAAAATACAATAATTACTATAAAATACCTTTTATGCATATTGATAAAACCCTAAACTATGATAAAGAGCTGGCAGACAAGGATATAAAGGACAAAACATATAATTCAACAGGTTATACATGGAGAATATTGAAAACCTTGCAAACTATCAAATTTGATATGGATAATGAAGGTGCAAAATTAAAAAGCGAAGCAGCTATTGCCGTTATGAAGGCAACTGCGGTTGGACCGTCGGGAACTGTTATAAATATAGATAACAATTATTTCTTTGACCGCCCGTTTGTAATATTCCTGAAAGAAACAGGCAAAGATAAACCATACTTTGCGGCAAGAGTAAAAGACGGAAAATATTTGATAAAAGAAGAATAAAGAGGATTTTTAAATCCTCTTTTTTATATTGTATCATTATTATTTGTATCGGAAAGAGTTGCGGAATATTCGGCAAGTATCCTTGCTATATCCGAACCTTTTATAACAACCTCTAAGATAAGCTGAGCGTTAATCAAGATTTTATCGGTATATTCTAATTCATCAGTATCAAAAATTTCAAACTCAACAAAATCGGAGCCTACATAGTTAAGTCTTCCGTATCCTTCACTTCCGCCCCATTTTAGGAACACAAGTTGTCTTTCAAACATTTTCAGTTTATCTACCAATCTCATATTTTCTGTCTCCGCTATACTTATATGATAGTTTTTTTGATTTTTTTAGTCAAATTAATACTTAATTATTACAAATTAATGTAAATTTTTGATTAAATCAACATTTTTCATAACAAAGAAACATTTTTTCAAGTTTTAGTTAATCGGTGAAAATAATGAATATAATAATAAATCCGATAATAAAAACATTTAATATATCTTTAGGAAAGCCTCAAAACAGAATAATCTTCGGACAAAAAAATGATTCTTTTGAGAAAACACCCGTAATATCTTCTGTTGAGGAAATTACCGAAATAACCGGTAATCGGGATAACGAACTTGGGCGCGGATATTATCATATAGTATATAAAATTCCGAAACAACCAGACTATGTTTTAAGAGTTCCTTTAAAATTTAATCCTAACAAATATCAAAACGCAGAATTAAGCATTTCCGAATCCGAGGATAAAAGCCTTAAATTTAATGCAGGGCAAAAAATGGCAGTAATTACATTAAAAAATGATAATTCAAAAGGCAAAGTAAATCTGGAAATTTTAAAAAAACAAAAAGGTATACCTTTAGGTGTTATGCCGTATTCAGTATATGATAAGGCTAAAAAAACAATTGATGTACCTGATTATGATTCTAAAGAAATGAAAGAAAAACATGAAAAATCATTGGAAATAATTTCAAGTTTTCCTTTAAGTTCATATGAAAAATTAATAGAAAACATACAAAAAGCCCGCAAAAGCAATTATAGCTTTGATTATTTTAATTCAAATAATATTTTGTATGATGAAGCTTCTCAAAGTTTAAATCTTATAGATTTAGAATTCGGCGGCAAGAAAAAAATAAGTTACGGTTCAATTCTCTTTGCGCTAACGGATAGTGCATACCTTAAAACGTATAATACGCAAGGATATGATGTAGGTGAAGAAGCCAGAAATAAAACAGGTGAAAATGTAAGCACAATTACGGACAAATTTATGGCTGCACTTAAAAATAAATGCCCTGATATAGATGCGGAAGAAGCTCTTGAAGACTATTTTACACTATATATGACCTCAATTTTATAGACTTGTTTTTTGTAAATTTTATATGCAATCTCGTAACAAATTAACTAAAAATATTTTGTTTTTATTTTAGTTTTGATATAGTCTAGAAAAGAAGCTAAGTATGGAAGAGGAACACACAGTGACAGAAACACTTAGTCGCAATATAGAAGCCGAAAAACAATTTTATAATAAATATACTACTTCCCCTGTTATAGATATAAATAGTATAGAAGTTCAGCTTTTTAAAATATTTGATGAAGAATTACATTCTAAAAACCCTGTTATTTTAAACTATAAATCACAAGCTATACATAAATTGGCAAGATTTATATCAGGTGAAATAAGACGCTCAGCATCTATCGGTATCGCAGGTGAAACAGCAAGCGGAAAATCTACAATAACTCTTGATATTATTGATACGATTGAATTATTTGCTAAAGCATTTAATACAGGAAGAATAATTACAAGAGTTAATACCGACGATTATTACTATGACCGCAGTGAAGAAGTAAAAAAAGCAGGCGGCATGGCTGAATTTGCAAAACATTATGATTTTGATGTTCCGGAAGCTCTTGAATTGGATTTAATGTGTACTCACATTCAAGCTTTACTTTCAGGTAAATCCGTAATGCTTCCTAAATATGATATGTCAGGAACAACTATAAGATATGATAATTATACATTTGCAGAACCTTCAAAAATAATTATTTCTGAAGGTTTATTTACGCTTACAGAAAAAATCAAAGATGCATTTGATTTCAAAATCTATGTAGATATTGATAATAATATACAAAAAGAAAGATTCTTTATTAGAGCTAATGAACGCGGACTTGGCGACGGTGCTAATGCTATTTATGAAAATGCTTCGAATAAAGCAAAAATTTATATAAGACCTTGCAGAAACATAGCAGACATCGTTTTATCAGGTGAAGCAGACAGGAGCAGATACAAGATTTTCTTAAATAAAATTCTTTCTGTAGTCGAACAGCTGCACTTCTCAAAATAGGCATTAAAATGAGTGAATGCGTATATCAAGGCAGTTTTAATCCAATTCATAATGCACATATAGAAGTTGCAAAATATGTTCATGAAAATCTGGGTGTGGAAAAAATAATTTTTATACCTGCATTCAAGCCGCCGCATAAAGACTTAAAGGATTTTGATGCTATAAATGCTATGCACAGATTGAATATGGTGCAATTGGCTGTTGAAGATTATTCATATATGGATGTATCCGCAATAGAATATATGCGCAATATGCTGTCATACACTTATGATACGATTGTTCAAATATATGAAATAGTGCATCCGACAGAAAAAATTAACTTTATAATCGGCACGGATTCTTTTAAAAATATTGAAACATGGCATAAAGCAGAAAAATTAAAAGAACTTGTTGATTTTATTTTGTTTGTCAGAGAAGACAATTTTGATGAGACACCTTTTCTTGAATTAAAGAAAAAAGGTTACAATTATAAACTTATGCAAAAACCTTTTCTAAATATTTCTGCGACTGAAATACGGGAAAGAATAAGACAAAATAAAGAAATTTATGATATAGTACCAATAAAGGTAGCTGATTATATAAAACAAAACAATGTATACAAAATATAGTATTGAAGAAATAAAAGAGAAATTAAAAAATTGCCTGACTTATGAAAGATACATTCATTCTTTAGGCGTTATGGAGCGTGCAATAGAGCTTGCCGAAGAATATCATCTCGATAAAGAAAAAGCAGAAGTTGCAGGTTTGCTTCATGATTGTGCTAAATGCCTTCCTGCAGAAGAATTAAAAAGCTACGAATACTTGTTTGATGAAAGTGAAAAATTAAGCAAAAAAACTTGGCACGCACCGGTTGGTGTTCAAATTGCTAAAACGGAATACGGCGTAGAAGATGAAGAAATTCTTTCCGCAATAAGATGGCATACCATCGGAAAAAAGGATATGACTGATTTTGAAAAAATCATTTTCATTGCGGATAAAATAGAAAGAAGAACAAGAGAAAACGATTTTAGAGATAAAATAGAAGCCGCATTAAATGAACATCATAATCTTGATGATGCTATGCTTAAAAGTTTTAAAATAACAATAAAAAGTTTGTTAAAACGAAAACTGCCGATTTGTTTTCAAACAGTTGATGTTTATAATGATTTACTTGAGAAAACAAGGGTAAACAGCAATGAAAACAGTATTGTTTGATATAGATGACACTATATTCGATTTTACTTTAAGTGCAAAAGCTGCAATTGTTAAAGCTGCGGGCGAATTTAAAATTGCTTTTACCGAAGAAATGTTTAATTATTATCTTCAATATAATGAACTTTTATGGGAAGACTATGAAAATAACATTATAACCAGAGAAGACATATTCAAACTTCGTTTCCCGAAATTATTTGAACATTTTAATGTAAATACAGACGGAATATTGTTTGAAAAGCATTTTCATAAATATTTCAAAACAGAATACGTATTTATTGAAGGTGCTAAGGATATTATAGAATATTTAGCACCAAAATATGAGCTTTATATTGTTTCTAATTCCATGTATGAAACGCAGTATTGCAGGCTTACTCAAGCCGGAATAAACAGCTTTTTTAAAGATATATTCGTATCTGACAGAATAGGTCACCAAAAACCTACTAAAGAATTTTTTGAATGCTGTTTCAATAAAATCCCAAATTTTGATGCAAAAGAAACAATTATTATCGGAGATTCTTTGACCTCTGACATATTTGGCGGACATAACGCAGGAATTAAAACCTGTTGGTTTAATATTAAGAATATTCCGAATACAAAACACGCAAAATATGACTATGAAATACACAGTTTTGAAGAACTCAAAAAGATACTTTAATTATTTATCTTAATTCCGCATATTTAACGTATTTTTTCATTATTTGAATAATTTGAGAGAATTGTTCATCTGTATAATTTTTTTCATTAACCAATGTACTGTCATTAATTTCTGACTGTACTTCAAATTTTTGCAAATAATATTTTTGTGCATCTTTTATTAATGTGCCGATATCATTAAAATCTTCTATTGATATTAGTGAAGGCAGCACCGTAGTTCTGAATTCATATTCAATATCTGAATTTAACAGTAAATTAACACTTTTTTTAATATCTTCCGTTTTTATATTCCTGTTTACTACAACGGAATACTTTTCCAACGGAGCTTTTATATCCATTGCTATATAATCAACTAAATGCTCTTTTAATAACTCGGAAACAATATCAGGGTTTGTTCCGTTTGTATCCAGTTTTACAAGAAAACTCATTTCTTTAATTTTTTGAATAAAAAGTTTTAAATCAGGCTGTAGGGTAGGTTCTCCTCCTGTTATAACAATTCCGTCCAGTTTCCCTTTTCTTTTATTTAAAAAATCAAAGATGACATCAACAGTGATGTCATTCTTTGATTGATTTTTTAATAATAACGGGTTGTGACAGTATCCGCAATTAAAGTTACATCCTTGAGTAAATACTATGGCACTGACTTTATTTGGAAAATCAAGTAAGGATGTCTTTTGCAAACCGCCTATTGTAAATTGCATTCACAACCTGCTTCTTGTTCTTGAGCAACTTCCTTAATCTTAAAGGTTTTTCTTGCTCTGAATTCGGCACGTTTACCCTTATTCCATTGTTGTACAGGTCTTATGTATCCTACAATTCTTGAATATACTTCGCATTCACTTCCGCATTCAGGACATGTAGCATGTTCACCTTTAATATATCCGTGGTTTTCACAAACACTGAATGTAGGTGAGAATGTGAAATACGGTAATCTGTAATTTGAACATACCTTTCTGACAAGGTTTTTCATAGTTTCTATATTGTTTATTCTTTCACCTGCAAAGATGTGAACAACCGTACCGCCTGTATATTTTGTTTGAAGTTCATCTTGTAAATCCAATAATTCAAATATATCATCCGTATAGTTAACAGGAAGATGTGTTGAATTTGAATAATAAGGATCTGCTCCTTGTTCATATTGTTCTTCGTTTGCACAAATTATATTCGGAGTATTTTTCTTATCTAATTTTGCTAAACGATAGCTTGTTCCTTCGGCAGGAGTTGCTTCAAGATTATAGTTATGTCCTGTTTCAACTTGATATTCTCTGATTTTATCACGCATAAAGTCCATAACCGCAATTGCAAATTCTTGTCCTTCTTCGGTATCTATACCTTTACCGAATAAGTTCATGCAAGCTTCGTTCATACCAATCAAACCGATTGTTGAGAAGTGGTTTTTCCAATAAACTCCAAATCTTGCTTTAATATCTCTTAAATAGAATTTTGTATACGGGTATAAGCCTGAATCTGTAAATCTTTCAAGCAATTTTCTCTTAATTTCAAGAGAAGTTTTTGCAATTTCCATCCTATCTGCAAGCATTGATAAAAATTCATTCTTATCTTTTGCAAGATATGCAATTCTCGGTAAGTTCATTGTTACAAC
>JAEELO010000026.1 GCA_016282705.1 Candidatus Gastranaerophilales bacterium
GCAAAACCTTTTAACGGCAAAAGCATTAAAGAATATATGTCTCTTATCGAAGAATTAAATGCAATTAAGGACACAACAAGCATTTCCGACCTGCTTAAACTTGTCCTTGATAAAAGCGGCTACGAAGAAATGCTCAGTACCCAAAAGGATGAAGAACGTCTTGAAAATATAGCAGAATTAAAACAATCAATATATGATTTGGAAAAGAATTCCGTCGAAAATATAACTTTATCCGACTATCTTGCGGGGATAGCATTGTTTACAAAAAACGATAACGAAACACGCAAGAACAGCGTTTCTCTTATGACTATACACGCTGCTAAAGGCCTCGAATTTCCTTATGTATTTGTTTGCGGTTTAAATGAGGGTGTTTTTCCTTCGTCAAAAACAAAAGATATATATCAAATGGAGGAAGAAAGACGTTTATGTTATGTGGCTTTTACAAGGGCAAAAGAAGCCTTGTTTATAAGCGAAAGTGAGGGTATAAACAATGACAATTCCGTTCGTTATACCTCCCGTTTTGTTTTTAATGTAGATAAAAAATTGCTCGATTATAAAACCGAGCTTGATGAAGAATGGATAAAGCTATCAAAGTCAAGTATTGAAAGTAAAGAAAATGCCTTTGAAAATATTTCTCTTAATTCCGATTTAAAAATTGGTGACAGCGTTATTCATAAAGTGTTAGGTAAAGGTACAATTCTTGACTATAATGAAGATAATACTGCTTTTATAATTCAATTTGATAATATACCAACACTTCGTACCATAAGTAAAGGAACTCAACTCTTAAAAGTAAGTAATTAATATTGCAACCTCTTGTAAATAAACAGAGCCTTTATTTGTTTAAAACATTTAAAGGCTCTAATTATTTTTCCTGTTTATTATTAAAATATACAATTATTATATTCT
This sequence comes from Candidatus Gastranaerophilales bacterium, assembly GCA_016282705.1. Taxonomy (GTDB): domain Bacteria; phylum Cyanobacteriota; class Vampirovibrionia; order Gastranaerophilales; family Gastranaerophilaceae; genus Avigastranaerophilus. The sequence goes on from JAEELO010000026.1 coordinate 910, forward strand.
TGATAATGTAAAGTGTAAAATAATCTTTATAATATATACAGATATATTCAGTTTTGTTATAATTATTCTAAAGTTGGTTTATTCACAATTAATTTAACAATATACCACCATTTTATACCATTAAAAAAATTTAAACTCACAGAATTATTGATTTAAAACTGCTATAAAGTGTAAAAATAGTTTCTATTTTTAACTTAAATATTTTAAATTTCTAATTTTGTATGTTTGTATTTGTTTTAGAATTTTAATACTGTAAAGTGTAAAATAAAAATGTAGGTTTCCATCAAGAGTGATATTATTGTTGACATCTACATTTAATACTATAAATATAAAAAAGTAAGCTTTATATATATGGCTTCTCAATAATGATAATGCTGGTTATATTGTAAATTAATTAAACTCATAAAAGAAATTGATTTGTGTAAAACAGCAAAAAGTCTTTATTTGCTTAAAAGAGGCATTTAAAGACTTTTTTATTACTTATATTAGGTTTACATTATTATAAAGATTTACAAATATTATATTCTTTCCGAATGATAACAGAGACTTAATAATGTATACTAATTTTATTTATTTTAAGAATTTAATATCCAATTACAATATGAACGTTTTTCAACAGTTTTAATTCTAAATTTTTAATTTGCAAATAATATGCTTCTATTTTCGAATGGTGTTGTAACCACAATAGTCAACGCTATTATTATTTTAACTTTTAAAACAACGAAAATACTTTAATATCGGTAAAATAAAGGCATTGCGGCAAAGTGCCGGAGGAAAAAAGGGAACGGGTCGTTCCCTATATACATCGCCAGTTTGAACTTTGTCAAATATTTCTTTTAATCTTTCCTCATATTTCGCAGCTAACCATGGTGCCCTTATGTCAATCCTGTTATAGAGTCTTCTATAAGCTTTTGCCGTTTTAGTAAATTTTAATTCATTTTGAGCTTTCATTTCCTCGAGTGCTCTTTCTATATCACAAACACTTAAAACGGGTGTTTTGTGTTTCATTATTTCATGCGTTGTTAAGTTCATAATTAAAATATCTGACCAGTCATTTTTAATTTGTTTCTTGCCGCCAATTTCCATAATGCAATTATCCCTAATTATTGTCTTTACGCGTTCCCTTGAATCCTGTTTAAATTTAGCTATTGGCCTTACGAAATCCTCATTAAACCTATCAAAAAACAATTCTTTTATTCTTTCGTCGGTCAATTCCGCTACGTTACCGCCAAGATATGACTTTATATGGCTTTTTTGAAATCTAAATTTGTACTCAATTCGTAATATCGCACCTTTGATTGCAATTTTTTTCGTAGTGCGGAGCTGCTCACCCTTGTCATACAAAGTAACAGTATATGTGCTTTTATTTTTATATGTCGTCTCTAAACGATTTTCGTCCTCTTTTTTTGCGAAAATATTGATTAATTTATTCTTGGTAATATCTTTAACCGGAATATTATCCGCTAATATCATCAATATACGTTCATACTCGCCAAAAGGATTGTCTAAAGGAATTCTCGCATTTATTTCTATTCGATATATATAAATTTCACTCATATCATAATTTATGCTAACTCCATATTTATCTTCAATATAGGCAAAAACTTCGGCAATTCTGCTTCTATACTGATCTGCATTTAGGCCTATTATATTGCATGTATCAGAGATAGACATTTTAAGTTCTATGACATTCCC
>JAEELO010000027.1 GCA_016282705.1 Candidatus Gastranaerophilales bacterium
AAAAGGAGTTCTATAAAAATATTAACCTCTTTTTTGCGGAATATTCATCGTAGGGTTTAAAGCCTTTTGGTATCTTGTATTTAAACTTCTTTGCTCCGAAGTTGGCTGTTAAACTGACATCTTGTGCAATACTGAAGGCTGCCGTGAATTCTTTGCCTTTCGGCGTATAGGTATATAATGTCTTTCCTTTTTCAGGAATGCAGTCCCGCCATTCTCCGTTTTTTGATACGTATATTTTTCCTTCATCAAAATCAACAGCTATCCCAATAATATCTTTATCATTTAATTTAGCTGCCCATCCTAAAACACTGTATTTCTCATTTTTGTCTTCATCTGTTGGCATGAAAAAGTCGCAGTATGTTGCATTAGGATAATACGGTGAACATATTCCGACATTTGTTCCTGCGGTGTGTCCGCCGTTTTGCTTAATGAAAAATTGAGTTTCAAAGTAATATTTGCCTGATTTGTGGTATTTATTAGTTAAAGCACCAAGAAATCCACCTCTTTTAATTGCATATGATAATTTATCATCCGATAATACGCAGCTGAATTCTTCACAAATCAAATTAACTTCTTTATCTGTAGATTGATGATTTATTATTTCATCGTATTTAACATTAGAATTTCCGTCTACAACAAAACTTTCTCCATAATATTCATACTGAATACTTACGGGTTCTACCGCAAATGTTTCTTCTAATGCACTTTTACATCTGTCATCTACATCAATATTTTTAATTTTTTTCACCGGAATATTTGATTTCGGTGTTTGTACTTTACTTTCGTAATAAGAAGATAAAAATATTTCTTTAAGATTTGACGGGTTATCTGCTTTTATTTTCCATAATACAGGTTCATAAGATGATAATAATAAAGAAACTGGTCTCTCTGAATTTTTAACATCTACGGTTATTTCGGAAGCTCTATTCCCTTCTGTAAAATCTTTACCTGGCTTAATGGCTTTAATATCAGTTTTCCCTTCATATACTGATACTACGTGTAAATCTCCCTCTGGGTGTATTAAATTCTTTTCAATTTTATTTTTTCTTTTTTGCAGCAACATTTCTTTTTTTGCAATTTTGCAATCTAACTTTTCTTCTTTTGAAAGATTGTCTTCATTATCACATTTCTTAAAAAAGTTATTTCTATATGTTTCTACGCCCCAATTATCATCAAACTCATCCTCGTAATTATTGATTATTTCTGATTTATAATCTTCTTCTTGTTTTGGACGAATTTTATCTTTATCCATAAATTTTGCAATGAATACAGAATTATCTTTAATTTTGTTTATATTATCAACATTATTTGCAGCAATGCTGTCGTGTGTTATTGAAATTATAATTATAATTGCAATTGTAATTACAGCTGTTATAAATAATTTATTATTATTCATAAATACTCCGTTTCTTTTCATAAAATATAGTATATATTATATTCAATTTATTAAATATATTTTTACAAAATGTCCTTAATAAAACACAATAAATAAATTATGTGATATAAAATAATTATAGTGAGGTATTTGTATGATAAAGAAATTATTTTCTTATTTCTTAGTTGCTGTCTGTATTATCTTTATTTCAGGAATTAATACAGTTGTTAAAGCAGACTTTTTTACTGTTCTGGATAATATTCAAAGAACCAGCGATACAATCAACTCTGTAAATCAGGCAGGCAGAGGTGTATTGAGCGTTACTGAATATTTTCAAAGATTTAAAGATCGTGCACAAGACAGAAGTGACAGAAAACGTGCTGAAAAGGCATATAATGAAGCTGCGTATCAGGAATACATAAAGACTGAACAAGAGATACAACAACTTCAACAGCAGTATTATAATCAAAATTTATAAGAAGGTGTTTATGAAAAAAATATTATTATTTACTATATTTATAGCTTCGTGTATTTTGCTTTCTCAAAATATATCATATTCAGAAACAATTACAGAACCTCAATGGTCTGAATTTGCACCGCCTTTATATGAAAATGCAATATTTAAGAAAACAAAGCTTAACAGCAAGAAGTATATGGAAAATAATTACTGGGCATTAAGAAGGGTTAAATTTCAAAAATCTATTCTTGAGTGTAAAGTTCTTTCTAAAAAATCAAGCGATTTATCAGCTTGTTATGCAAGAGTCGCAAATTTGGAAAATAACAAAAATAACCAGCGTACTCAACAAAAAAATGAAAGAAATTCCGACCTGAATATGGAAATACAAGACGGCGGATACTGGTGGTACTAGTACTTTCATAATTGGCTGACAAAAATATTTTTTAGAGATGTTGTTATTTATATGAAAATAACACCTGTTAAAAACACTTATATTTCATTTTCAGCGAGGAAACAAGACATTAAAAAGGCAGATAAAATTCAACGTCTTGCAAGAGAAAATTTTCCTATGCTTAGTGTTACTTATATGGATACTTTTTATTTATCACATACAAGTAAAAATTCTAATGCCAAATTACGAAACAGAGCAGAGGAAATAATTAAAAAGACCGATGACAATATTAAAATAATAAGAGAAAATGCTTCTTCTAATAAAAACAATATTGAATCAACTTCTCCTTATGCGAAAATTTTAAAATATGCGAAACTTATGAAAGTTGGAAATTGCGATGAAGCGGCACGAACAGTCCTTGCAACATTGGCTGCAAACGGATATTATAATTCAAAACTTGCCAGTTTGGGTATTCAGCTTGACTATATTAATAAATCAACAGGGAACTCCGAATATAAGGGTTTTATAAATGCAGACCACATCTTTGTTTTGACAGCATTAGATAAAGTTAATCCTAACCCTAAAGATGAAATTGTTATAGATTCTTGGATGGGCTTTGCTGACAGTAAATCAGGTGCTATAGACAGATATAAATCAATTTTTAATCAAAAAAAATTAGAAGCACAATTAAGTTACCATTATTCAATGTTTAGACTTATGGAAGCAGAAAAAGGTAACGGATTAATTAATCCTGATGATTACAAATTAGAAACAAAGTATACTTTTTATTATGATGACGTATTCCCTCCAAAAGATATGAAAAAATTAGGTTTATATGCTAAAAAAATGTATCCCCGATTAGTTATAAATAAATAACTTATACTGCAAAAAACTCTTGCCAGTATTTAACAATATTTTCAGGATATTTTAACAGTTCAAATTTTAAATAATCTTTAGGTCTGTATGGTCGTCTTAGCAGCTTCATTCTTGCTTCTTTTGGTGTTCTGTCTGCTTTTCTTTGATTACATTCTTTACAGCAGGCAACTATATTCTCCCAAATATCAGGTCCCAGCCTTGATTTCGGAAATACGTGGTCCAGTGTTAATTCTTCAGGCTTGAATTTTTCTCCGCAATATTGACATACAAATTCATCTCTGACTAAAATATTCTCTCTACAAAAAGGCAGTTCCTTATAAGGAACTGCCAGATCATATGTCAATTTAATGACACGTGGTATTAAGATGTTCTCTACTTTAATCATATTTTCAATATCATTAAGTCTGCGTGCATTTTCAGCTTTCCCTTTAAGCAAAAGTATTAATGCCCGTTTCCAAGTGCAAATGTTAATAGGGTGATTATGTCTGTCAAGTAATAATACTTTTTTCATATAAACTCCTACAATTGTAGTATTCCCGTTTTTGCCTATTTTTAAACCTTTTTTGTATGTTTTTATGTGTTATTTAATAAATTAATTTGTTCAACTTGACTTAGAATTATGCTTGTAATTAAATAAATTTAATATCTTTGAGAAATCGGAATTATATGAATTTTATAGATGAAATCAATAAACTGAAAAAGCAAAAGAATGCAATTATTCTTACTCATTGTTATCAAAATATTGAAATAGATGAAGTTTCGGATTTTGTTGGGGATTCATTATATCTTTCAAAAGCTGCAGCAAATACAGATGCCGATATTATTATATTCGCAGGTGTGTATTTTATGGCGCAGAGTGCAAAATTGCTTTCACCGAGAAAAAGAGTATTTCTTCCTAATATGAATTCGGGATGTCTTATGGCGGATATGATAGATGCTGATAATCTCAAAAAGTTTAAACAGCTTCATCCGAATTTGCCGGTAGTTTGTTATATTAATTCTACAGCGGAAGTAAAGGCGGAATGTGATATTTGTTGTACGAGTTCAAATGCAGTTAATATAGTTAAAAGTTTAAATACACAAAAAGTATTATTTGTTCCTGATACATATTTGGGTAAATGGGTAGAAAAGCAGCTGGGAAATGTTGAAGTTATTACTTTCAACGGTTTTTGTCCTACTCATTTGAGGATAAGAGTTGAAGACATAGAAAAAGCGAGAAAAGAATATCCTGATGCTCTGATATTAACTCATCCTGAATGTCACGGTGAAGTTTCAAAATTATCTGATTTTGTAGGTTCTACAAAAGAAATTATAGAGTATGCTCAAAAATCAAATAATAAACAATTCATTATTGCAACGGAAAAAGGTGTCGTTGACAGATTGAACAGAGATTCTAAATGTAATAATTGGGGAAAAGAGTTTATTTTAATTAATGAAAATATAATTTGTCCAAATATGAAACATAATACTCTTGAAGATATATACAATACTCTGGTTAATGAAACAAATGAAATTTTTATAGACTCAGAAATTGCAAAAAAAGCTCGAATTTGTATTGATAAAATGCTTTCCGTATAACTTTTTTATATAGTTCAAAAGAATGATAAAACTATACATTACATTTAAAAAATGCTAAACTATGTTTGGTATTTTTTTGGAAAGGAGATTTTATGACAGAATATTTGAAAAAATACTTGGTCGAGCTTGTTGGTACATTTTTCCTTGTATTAACAATAGCTTGTACGGCATTATTGGGCGCTGATGGTGTTATAGCACCTTTGGCAATCGGTTCTGCATTGATGGTAATGGTATATGCAGGCGGACACATTTCAGGCGGACATTACAATCCGGCTGTTTCATTAGCAGCAGCTATAAGAGGTGCATTAGAATGGAAACATTTTATTCCGTATGTTATAGCTCAAGTACTTGGCGGTATTATTGCCGTTTATGTATTTAAATTTATGGCAGCAGGAACCATATTGGTAGTTGAACCTACAGAGTTTAGCTTAAAAGGCTTATTAATTGCCGAATTCTTGTTTACTTATGCTCTTTGCTATGTAGTATTAAATACTGCAACTGCAAAAGGTACTGCAGGTAATTCATTCTATGGTTTGGCAATTGGCTTTACTGTTTTAGTAGGTGCATTTGCTGTTGGTGGTTCTCTTTGTGCAGGCGCATTTAACCCTGCAGTAGCTGTTTCTATTGGTGCTCTCTTCTTAATTCCTTGTAAATTGGTATGTTACACAATTCTTGCTAACTTAATCGGCGGACTTTGTGCAGCATTAACATTCAAATTCGTAAATACCGAAGAATAAATTGATATTTAAACCTGTAAAAGAATACCGCTCTCAATTGAGGGCGGTATTTCTTTTTGTCTTTTCTTTTATTTAACAACTATATTAACAAGTTTTGCAGGAACTACAATGACTTTTACTACTTGTTTACCTGCTGTAAGTTCTTTTATTCTTTCGCTGTTTAATGCTATTTTTTCTAAATCTTCTTTAGAAGTTTCAGCATCTACTTCAATTTTATCTTTAACTTTGCCGTTTATTTGTACAACCAATGTTATTGTACTTGTTTTTGCAAGTGCTTCATCATACTTTGGCCATTCAAGTGTATGTACTGATGTTTTACCTCCGAGTCCTTCATATATTTCTTCTGTCATATGAGGAAGTACGGGTGATAATAATTTTAAGTATGTAATAACTGCAAAACTGAATACAGCTTTATCTTCTTCATTATAGTCCTGTTTATTATTCATATAATCATATAATACATTTGCAAATTCTCTGTATTTGGATATTACAGTATTGAATTGGAATTCATTTGCAATATCCTGAGAAATTTTCTTAATTGTCATATGAACTTCTCTTACAAGATTATTATTTTCTTTTGAAAGTGTTGAAATTTCAGGTAATTTATAATCAAGATTAATAATATTTTGTTTATCTGCATATATTTTCCAAAGTCTGTTTAGGAATTTATAGCAGCCTTCAACACCTGCATCAGACCAGTCGAAATCTCTGTTCGGAGGGGAGTCTGACAAGATGAATAATCTTGCTGTATCTGCGCCGTAGTTTCTGAATATTTCATCAGGGTCTACCGTGTTACCTTTTGATTTTGACATCTTTGAACCGTCTTTTAAAACCATTCCCTGTGTTAATAAGTTTTTAAACGGTTCATCAATATTAATTATACCTAAATCACGCAATGCTTTGGTAAAAAATCTTGAATATAACAAGTGTAATATTGCATGTTCAATACCGCCTACGTATTGGTCAATCGGTGCCCAGTAGTGGAGTATATCTTTATCAAACGGTGCTTTGTCGTTTCTGGCATCTGTATACCTGTAAAAATACCAGTTTGAACACATAAATGTATCCATTGTATCGGTTTCTCTTTCGGCATCTGCTCCGCAGATAGGGCATTTCGTATGCTTAAATGTCGGTGATGTTTTGACAGGGGACATACCTTTTACACTGAAATCTACGTCTTCAGGCAGCAATACAGGTAAGTCTTTTTCATCAACCGGAACAGTTCCGCAATGTGGGCAATATACTATAGGAATTGGTGTACCCCAGTATCTTTGTCTTGAAATTAACCAATCACGAAGTCTAAATTGTACTTTTGCTTCGCCAAAGCCTTCTTTTTCCGCTTTTTCTATAATTTTTTGTTTTGCTTTCTCATTATCCATTCCGCTGAATTCACCGGAATTAACAAGAACACCTCTTTCAACGTAGGCATTATCAAGATGAGTAAATGCTTTTTCCGGGTTTTGAATAACGATTCTTATTGGCAGATTGTATTTTTTAGCAAATGCAAAGTCTCTTTCGTCGTGGGCGGGAACAGCCATAACCGCACCTGTTCCGTATTCTGCAAGAGCATAATCCGCTGTCCAAATCGGGAATTCTTCACCCGTCAGTGGGTTTATCAAATGTGTACCTAACGGAACACCTGTTTTTGGTCTTTCAGTTGAAAGTCTTTCTATTTCAGACATTCTTCTTGCATTTTGTCTGTATTCTTCGACTGCTTCTTTATTTTCTGCTGTTGTTAATTTTTCTATATCTTTGTATTCTGGTGCTACAACAAGATATGTAATACCGTATGCTGTGTCAGGTCTTGTTGTGTAGACAGGAACTTCAAGTCCTTCAATTTCTTTTACTTTAAATCTCAAAATTGCACCCTGAGAACGGTCAATCCAGTTTCTTTGCATTGTTTTAACACTGTCCGGCCATCCTTTTAATTTTTCAATATCATCTAATAATTCTTGTGCATAATCTGTTATTTTTAAGAACCATTGAGATAGATATTTTTTTTCAACCTGTCCGTCACATCTCCAGCATTTTCCGTCTATAACCTGTTCATTTGCAAGTACTGTTGCACAGTTGTTACACCAGTTAACGGCAGCTTCTTTTTTATATGCCAAACCTTTTTTAAACATTTGAATAAAGAAATATTGAGTCCATTTGTAATATTCAGGTAAACATGTAGTTACTTCTCTATCCCAGTCAATCATTAATCCCAGAGACTTTAATTGTTGTTTCATATATGCAATATTATCAAGAGTCCATTTTTTAGGATTTGCACCGTGCTGTATAGCTGCATTTTCGGCAGGAAGTCCAAAACTGTCCCATCCCATCGGGTGTAATACATTAAATCCGTTCATTCTTTTGTATCTTGCTATAACGTCAGATATTGTATAGTTTCTAACATGTCCCATATGTAATTTACCTGACGGATATGGGAGCATGGATAATACATAATACTTCTCTTTGTCTTTATCGTTATATACTTTATTTATTTTTGTTTCGTCCCAGCTTTTTTGCCACTTTTTCTCAATTTCTTGCGGAAAATATCTTTCTTTTATCAATGGTTTCTCTCCTAATATTGAATATATTTTAATTATATTCTAAACAAAAAAATTCATAAAAAAAACAGGAACTATGTTAATAATTCCTGTTCCTTTGCACTTTGATTTATATTAGACGTTTAGTTGATATAATTTCATTTCTATATTGATGTTTTCTTTAATAAATTTAGCTTCTGCTGATTTTATCCCGTAGCCTATTTTTTCTCTTTCTTCTTTATCTTTTGCATTTGCAAGTCTTTCATTCAGATTTTGTAACTCTGCATCATGTGCTTTATTTATTCCGAACAATTCTCTTTTGTATAAATATTCTTGTCCTTTTTCAGGTACATTGTATTCTTTTATAATGTCATCAATTATTGTTAAAAATATATTCCTTTTTGTTGAATCTGTAGTTTCAGATAGTTCATTATATAATTCTTGTATTTCTTCTAATTTATCTTTTGGTAATTTTGTGTCGATTTGTACTATTTTTAATCCGATTTCATTGTTTTCTTCATTAAATTTATTGCATCTTACAGCAATTTCTTTATTTATTTCATTAATATCATTTATATTATCTGTTTGTGATAATTTTGCTCTTAGTTCATCTATTTCTTGATTTTGAGCTCTGTTTAAACTAAAAAGCTGTCTTTCGTATAAATATTTTTTGCCATCTTCAGGTATATCATTTTTATCAATAATTGTATTGATTTTATTTAATATATCATTTCTTTTAGCGGAATCTGTTGTGGTAGAAAGCTCATTATATAAATTTTGTACGGTTTTTAAAACGTCCAAAGGTAAATTAGTTTCAAGTTGTACCATTTTTAAACCGATTTCGTTCTTTTCTTTATCAAATGCTTCCAGCTTTTCTTTAAATGTTAAATTTATTTGACTTCTTTCTTCTTCTGTTTCTGCTTTAGAAAGACGTTCATATATATTTGAAATTTCATTGTTTTGAGCTGATTCTACTGCTTTTAATTGTTTCATATATGCTTTTTTTGATTCTTCTTTTGAGTTATTTCCATTATTTTCAATTTGTTCTAATTCAAAAAGAATTTTTTCTCTTGTTTTTATGTCTGTAGTTTCAGCAAGTTGTGTATATAATTGTTTTATATAATTTTCATCTTTATAAGTTTGCGAATTTTTTCCGTATTCTTCAAATAATTCGGAATAGTCTTCAGGTTGAAATGTTGAATTTTCAAAAAAATTCATATCTAAAGAATATTCTGAATCGTCATTCTTTGTATTAAAAGAAATTTCAGAATGTTCATTTAGTGCTTTTTTATATTCAAATTTACTCTCGGCAGGAATATTCTTTGCTAAAATGCCTTGAATATTAAATCCCATTATTTCTCCAATATCACTAAAAAACTGTACAGGCCCTTATTATAGCCTGTACAGTTTAATAATAAATCTATGCTTCGTATACTAAATTGATTTTTTGTTCTGTTTTTTCTTTATCTTCACCGATTCTATCGGCAAGTCTCATAATTGCTAATTCTTTTAATAATTTTTGTTGTACTTGTTCGTCTTGTATATTTTTAATTGCATATTCAAGACCATGTTGAAGATCTTTATCAAATTTAATTGTTTCTTTCATTTCATCTTCTAAAAAGTTTGCTTTTTTTGCATCTTCAAGTTTTTCTTTTTCTTTTTGGTTTTCTAATTTTTCTTTTTCAGATGCTTTTTCTGCTTGTGTTTTGTTTGTATCTTTTTGTACATCTTCAATTGCTTTTTCATAATCTTCTATAGTTATTGGCTTTTGTTCTTCATTTTCACCATTGCCGCCAAGTCCTTTAAATATAAGTTCTTCTTCTTTTTTTGTTTCTTCTTCTTTTGGTGCTTCTGTTGCTTCGTCTTTAGCTACATAGTCAGATAACTTAACTGTCGGCTTGTTGCTGAAGTTCCCGTTTAATGAAAATATCCCCATAATTGTATCTCCTAAACTCGTGCTTATATATATAAAAAAATTTTTGTATATATAATTGATATATATCAATATTTTTGTAACAATTTTGTTACAATCTGCAATCGCAAGATATATTTGAAATACATGGCATCATAATTTCTCTCTTTTGGGGTATATAGCCATTATTAACGATTATATATATTCTTAAGACACCATAGAGATTATCATATCTGTATCAATATTTAAACATTCCAATTTGTTACAGGTCGTTTGTCTTTTATCCCAAAGGCAGGGACGACAGTCGACATTATTATAAATAGCAATGAAATTTTCATTTGCCGGCAGTAATTGTTCATTATGTGTCGGACCAAATATCCCGATGGTTTTTGTATTTGTAGCAACACCTATGTGCATAGGTGCGGAATCTGAACATATTAATACTTCAGATTTTTTTATTAATTGCGCTAATTCAAAAATATTTTTTGTTTTTCCGAATAAATCGTGAAAATTGCATAAATCAGTATCTTTTAAATATTTTCTTATATTGTTTATGCAGTCAGTATCATCAGGACCGCCTGCAAGATATACATTTTTGCCGTAATTTAATAATTTTTTTATTAATTCTGCCCACTTCTGTGCTGTTATAGTTTTTACTATACCCTTATTTATACTGATGGCGCTTACTCCGGGATGAATTAATACAGAATTTGGAACTTTTTCATATTCTTCAATTTTTATTTTGGGAAGTTCAAATTCATCATTTGTTATAGGTTTTACAAGGTCAAAATACATTTTTGCTGCATATTGATTTTTATTTAATATAACAGGATAGGTAAGTAATTTACTTGATATTTTTGATACATTATATCCGACTCTTGTTTTTATACCTGTAAAAAATAATAAAACTGATATCAAAGGATTAGAGCCTGCTGAAATAACCAAATCATAATGACCGGTTAATGCTTTAAAAAATAATTTAAGCATTTCTGCATATTTATTTTTTGTCTTTATATCAACAAAAAAATATCCGTCAATTTCATCGGTTAAATTAATGAATGCCTTACTTCTTCCTTCTAAGCATAAAGTAATTTTACTTTCGGAATATGTTTTTCTTAAGCTGGAAATAACGGGCGAAAATAGAATTTCATCACCTATTCCGCCAAAATTTATTAATAATATATTTTTATATGTATTCATATTAGAATGGTTTAGTTTGATTTAATTTTTTTCTTAATTCTCTGAAACGTGCAATATCTTCTTGTGCTTTGCCTGATTCTCTGAATACAACTTGATTTGAAGGATGAACCATCATAATACAGTCAATATGAATTTCCAAGAAATTATATCTTCTCGGAGGATTTGTTGAATTTCTTTGAATAATTTCAGCATTAGTTACCGCTAAAAAGCGCTTTTCTTTATCATTTAATAAGTCTGTAAGTTCTCTGTTTGTCTTTGTATATTTCGAAACATGAACAGTACCTTTTATTTCATGGTCTGCTGTTGTAATTATTACCTCTATTGGAACAGTATCTATTTCTTTAGCCATTTTTCACCTTCTGTGTCTGTCTTTAATGATTATATTATAAATTCCGTATTTTAACAATTTATAAATATTATATTCAGTTTTGACATTAATTTTCTGCTCGTTTTATAATTTATAGAAGATATTATATATAGAGGAAATACTATCAATGCCGTTTGAATTTGAAAGACAAAATATAAAAGATGTTATTCTTGTTAAACCCAAAGTATTTGGTGATAATAGAGGGTTCTTTTTGGAAAGCTATAAAAAATCCGATTTTGTTGCTAACGGTATAGATGTGGAATTTAATCAGGATAATCATTCTAAGTCTGTAAAAGGTGTTTTAAGAGGACTTCATTATCAGGCTAAACCATATGGACAAGCAAAATTATTAAGATGTTCAAGAGGAAGAATTTTCGATGTTGCTGTAGATATAAGACCTTCTTCACCTACTTTTGGACAATATGTTAAAGTAGAATTATCAGAAGAAAATAAGCATATGTTGTATATTCCGGTTGGTTTTGCACATGGTTTTGTTGTTCTTTCCGATGAAGCGGAATTGTTATATAAAGCTTCAGGCGAATATAATCCTGCTGCAGACAGAGGTGTTTTGTGGTCTGATAAAGACATTGCCGTTGATTGGGGTATTGATTTTGAACCTGTATTATCGGAAAAAGATAAAAAACAGCCTGCCTTGAAAGATATTAATAAAGCAGAAATCGGATAAGGATATTTATGTATAAAAGCTGTAACATTATATTACATGGTTTATGTTTTTTCTCTAATATGCTTGTTTCATGCTGTTTTTCGCCAAATGATAAAGTAAACGGCGGACTGCCTCCTGTTCTCTATAATAATTATAAAGGCGAGATTATACCTAAAGATGAATTATTTAAAAAAATAAGAGAGTATTCCGATCAATTTAAAGAAGGCTCTTGTCCTAAGGAATGTAAAAACTGTTTTAGAATAGAAGAAAAAGATTGGGATGAAGGTGAATATATAGACTACATTACAATTACTCACTACAGTGTTTGTAATGCTGATTGTGTTTATTGCTCCAATAATTTGGAACCGGAAGAAAGAACGAATGATACTTATGAAGTTCTTCCTTTCTTGAGATATCTTAAAAATGAGGGTGTTCTTAAACAAGGCATGGAACTTTGTATAGGCGGCGGTGAGTTTACAATATATAAAGAGTGTGAAGATATTTTAAAAGAGTTTTGTTTAAATAATTTTGCGAAACTTTTTGTTGCATCAAATGCTATAAAATATTCTGAAAATCTTCATAAATCATTGGAATATGGCAGCGCAAATGTTCTTATATCAATAGATTCCGGTTCAAGAGAAACATTTAAAAGAATTAAGCGTGTTGATGCATTTAATAAAGTTGTTGAAAATTTGAAAAAATATGCATCATTTGAAAATGCACCAAACAGAATTACATTAAAGTATATTATTATTCCAGGCATGAACGATAATCTGAGAGAATTTACAAAATTTATTAATATTATAAGAAAAATCGGATTAAAACGTGTAGGTATAGATATTGATTGCAGATATTTAAGGCATGCCAATAATATTATTAATCCTTTTTATATTAAATTAGCTAAAAAGATGAAAAAAATAGGTGTAAATAAGGGTTGTGATGTTTATTTCCATACATTTTTACAACAGGCTCTTGCTCAAAAGCCGAACGGCATGTCTTATTTCCAAAATTTGATTGAATATATAAAATTGCACTATTTTACAGAGTCTGTTCTGAACGATTTATATATTAACCATAAATATCAATAAAAATTTTAAAAATAAAAGACCGCTTATTTCTAAGCGGTCTTTGCTATATAAATATTTGACTATTTTACAGCATCTTTGAATTTTTTACCAGCTGAGAAAGCAGGAACTGTTTTTGCAGCAATTTTAATTGCAGCGCCAGTTTGTGGGTTACGTCCTGTTCTAGCTTTTCTTTTACGAGCTTCGAAAGTACCAAAACCAACTAAAGTAACTTTCTTACCTTTTGCTACAGTTTTTTGTACTGTGTCGATTGTTGCGCTTAATACATCAGCAGCAGCTTTTTGAGAAACTTTTGCTTTTTTTGCAACTTCTTTTACTAATTCTTCTTTGTTCATATGAACCTCCTCTTGTATTACAAAATTTATTATACTTATATTTCAAGTTTTGGCAATACTTTTAAAAAAAAAATTTTTGTATATTTCTATTATAGTTATTAAATACTAATTTTTTATCGTAAAAATAATTATTTCAGCTGGCTTTAATTTCGCTGTAATTGTCGATTTGGCAAGTTTCTCTGAATCTTTACCGTTTAGAAAAACAATTTTTGATTTTTTCTTAACATATTTTATCTTAATTTTTGTATCTTCATTGTTTACAAGATTTCTGTTAAAAATTACAACAACAGAATTCTTTCCGAGAACACGTTGAAAAGCAAAAACCTTCTTGTTACCGGTGTCTAAAGGAATAAATGAACCTTTTGTAATAATATCATTGTTTTCTTTTCTGAAATCAACAGCTTTTTTTTGTTCTTTTATGAGCATGTCGTTATCATTAATTGCTTTTCTTGAAAAATTAAAAATATCAATTTGCCCTTGATGTACATAATAATATTCATCATCTGTATATGTTTCTGATGCTTTTTTGTTTGAATATCCGTACATGTAATCATCAGCCTGCAAAAAACCATCTACATAGTATGGATTAAGAGGAAGTGTAGCATTTAGCCAAATTATTATTTTTGCAAAGTTTTCTCCTCCGATTAATAAAGGACTTACTTCGTCATGTGTTGCAAAACTGCCGATTACGGATTTTTTCTCTTTATATTTTCTTAAAACCTTTTGCTGGCTTACTACGGCATTATAAAATTCATCATTATTTTTCCAGTTTTTTAATTCAAAATAATTTCCGTAATATCCGTCGAATCCTGCATCTAATAATTTTTTATAATCTGTAAAATATGCTTTATCGCTTGCGGGTTTTGTCCAGCTCTCAGATGCTTCTGCCAAGAACATAAATCCGGGTTTTTTACCCTTTGCATATTTTATTAATTCTTTCCAAAATATATATGGTTTAATTGTTGCGACATCTGCCCTGATACCATCAAATCCTAAATTTATCATATTAGTTATAAATATTTTATGAAGAAAGAATATATCCGAATGATAAATCGTGTTATTATCCGGAACATTAAATAATCTAACGTCTACCCAATCAGAAGGGCTAACGGGCATTCCGTCTTTATCTGTTACAAATAAATCAGGGCGGTCAATGTATAAGTCATATGCACCGCAGCTTGGTAAATCTACAATAACTTTAATATCTCGTTTATGACATTCGTCCGTAAACTTTTTAACTTGTTCATTTAGTGACAGTTCGCTTTGATTATCGGATAACTGCATATTTATTTTAGTTAAATCCGCCATTGCATACAAAGAACCTGCTGTCCCAAGTGCTTTTATCTTCCCTACAGGTGTTATAGGAAGTAAGTGTATAGTATTTATCCCGAGTCCCTTTAATTCATCAAGTCTTTCAATTGCATTTATAAATGAACCAGGAGTTTCTCCTCTTGAAATTTCTATAATTTCATTGCCATTTGTATCTTTTGCATTAAATGTTCTTATATTTAATGCATATATAACCGCATTATTATTTTGAAACATAGTTTGTAAATTTTCATTATCCGCATATGAAGCGCAATTTAAAAATAATAAACATGCCAGTATATATATAATTTTTTTTATTTTCATCATCTCTCCTAGCTATACAAGTATAGCATATTTGATTATATACATCTGTGTTTCTTTGTCCTATAATTTTTCTATAAGCAGATTATAAAGAGGAATCTATGAAAGAGAAACTTGAACTTATATTAAATAATGCGTCAGATGAAATTAATAAAGCTTCATCAGTACAAGATTTGGAAAATGTTAAATTAAAATATTTAAGTCGTAAAGGTGAATTAAATTCTATTAAAAAGAATTTAAAGGATTTATCTGATGAAGATAAAAGAATTGTTGGTGCTTTCGCCAATGAAGTTTCAAACAAACTTGAAGCTATGATTACCTCTAAAGGTGATGATTTATATGGACATGAGCTTGATGAAAAGCTTAAGAAAGAAACAATTGATATAACTTTACCGTCTGATTTCAGACCTCAAGGTAAAGTTCATCCTTTGACACAAACTGTAAATGAAATAGTAGAAATATTTCAAGGTTTAGGTTTCTCTGTTATGCCATCAGAATACAGTCCGGAAGTTGAAACTGAATATATCAATTTTGATATGCTTAATTTTCCTCCGAACCATCCTGCAAAAGATATGCAAGATACTTTCTATACTAAGGTTGCACCTAATGTAATTCTTAGAAGTCAAACTTCAGGAGCTCAAATCAGACAAATGATAAATCAAAAACCTCCGGTACGTGTTATTTCGCCCGGTAGAGTTTATAGATGTGAGTCTGTAAGTGCAAGAAAAAACAATCTTTTCCATCAAATAGAAGGACTACTTGTAGATAAAGATATTACTTTTGCCGATTTAAAAGGAATTTTAAACGAATTTGTTCGTATATATTTTGGTTCGTCACGTCCAACCAGATTTAGAGCAAGTTATTTTCCTTTTACTGAACCCAGTGCTGAAGTTGATGTTCAATGTATAATGTGTGGCGGTAAAGGTTGCAGAACATGCTCCGGAACCGGTTGGCTTGAAGTTTTGGGCGCAGGCATGGTGCATGCAAATGTATTAAAAAATGTAGGTATTGATCCTGAAATATATTCGGGGTTTGCTTTCGGTATGGGTGTTGAACGTCTTACAATGTTAAAATATGCAATTAATGATATAAGATTGTTCTTCAATAATGATACAAGATTTTTGAAGCAGTTCTAATCATGCCGGCTAAACGTATAATACCTTGTTTAGATGTAAAAGACGGAATGACTGTTAAAGGTGTTAATTTTGAGAATTTGCGCTATGCAGGTGATGCAGTTGAACTGGCAAAAAAATATTCAGAACAAGGAGCGGATGAGCTTGTTTTTCTTGATATTACTGCAACTAACGAAAACAGAAAAACAACTGTCGAAATGGTACAGAAAGTTGCAGCTAATGTTTTTATTCCTTTTACTGTCGGCGGCGGCATAAAATCAATTGATGATATTAAGATATTATTGAATGCGGGTGCCGATAAAATAGCTATTAATTCTGCAGCCGTTACGAATCCTGATATTATTAATAAATCTGCCAATTATTTTGGCTCTCAGTGTATTGTAGTTGCAATTGATGCAAAAAGAATTGATGGCGACTTTTATGTATTTATTCATGCAGGTAAAACAAATACAGGCATAAAACTTTCTGATTGGATTATTGATGTTCAAAAACGAGGTGCCGGTGAAATCCTTTTAACATCTATGGATGCTGATGGTACTCAAAACGGTTTTGATATAGAAATGACCGGACTTGTTGCTAAAAATTCTTCTATTCCTGTTATTGCATCAGGCGGTGCCGGTGCTAATCCCGAACACTTCATAGATGTTTTTACCAAAGGATATGCAGATGCTGCTCTTGCTGCTTCAATTTTTCACTTCAATACTCTTCCCGTTCCAGTTTTAAAAAAATATTTATTTGAAAATAATATTGAGGTAAGAATATGATGGAAAATGCCGTAAAATTTGATCCCGGAATAGGTGAGCTTGTTTTAGATTCTAATACTTTTATTAATGATGTTTATTCAAATATAATCGGTCTTTATTCATTGCAGCAAAAACGCAATAAATTTAAATTAAATGTTACTAAAATTTATAATATATTAGAAAATAATATTGCTTTTTATAAAGGTTGTTTACTATGGGCATATTATATTAAAAATAGTAATTCCGATTCACCCAAAGATATATCGGGAAATCCATTTCTTAACATGACAAGTGAGCAAATTGAAGAATATGACTTTTTAATTCAAGTTAATTTTCTCGAAAATTATTTTGATTCATTTGAGCGTGATACTGCATATTATTGCGGTAAGAAAACTCTAATTCCTGAAGAATGGAAAAAAATACTATCTCTATATTCGGATTTTCTGCAATTAAACAAAGGTTTTGTCCAAACAAGAAAAACATCTGATATTGTTCTGCCGGAAGCTATAGAAGCATTGAAACTTGATTTTCCCGAATTGAGCGAACTATTTGATAAAGTAATTAAAAACAAAGATTTATCATTATTTATTAATAATGTGAAAATAGTTATATAAGCTTGATATACTTTTATTTTTCATATATTCTATAATTGTATACAAATATTACATGCGGATATGGAAGAGAACGAAAATATACCTTTTGAAAAGTTAGCTTCGGATTGTCACATCCTTGATACAACGTCTTCAAAAGAATCAATTGATAAAATAATGGCGTTATCTGATGTGTATCCTAATGAGCATTTGGTTTTAATATATAATTATTTCTTTGAGCATTCTAATAATTATGAAATTTTAATGTTTTTATTAAATAAAATAGATAAATTTAAAGATAAATCAAGTCGTCCTATATTGATTGATTCTTTGATTATGAAAGATAAACTCTCATTAAGAATAAAAGATGCAGATGCTTTAACAAGAATAAGAGTTAATATTACAAAGGCACTTGCAAATACCAAAGATTCTCAAGCCGTATATCCGTTATTATATTGTTTAAACAATAAAGAAGAAAACTATAAAGTAAAATTATCATGTGCGGAGGCTTTAGGTAGAATTGGTGATAGGTATGCTGTTTTACCTTTAATGAATATACTGAAAGATGAATCTGAATCTTCTGTATATGTTAAGGAATCGGCGGTTTCTGCATTAGGCATGATTGGAGATGAAAAAGCAGTTGATTCTCTTGTCTCCATTTTGGAAATGAAAAAAGGAATCATGGATAAGTTTACATTCCTTAAAGAAAGGGCGCTGGAAGCTCTTAACAAACTTAACTTTAAAGGTGAAAGAGTATTTAATGCTCTAATCAAGTCATTAAGCGACGAATCGCCTCAAGTCAGAATTAATGCAATCGAAGTTTTAATGAATTCTGAAGATGAAAGAGCTATTCCTTTAATAAAAAAAATGTTAGATGATCGTTCACGTGATGTCGTTCAAAATGCTGTAATTGCGCTTTATAACCTGCTTGGTGATGATATTTTAGATGAAATAATACAAGGTTCAAATTATTCTGATAGTGCAAAACAGGAAGCCATTACCCTAAAAGATGATATAATGAATGAAGAGACAGATGAGGATAATTTAGATGAATAATGCTATAGTACTTCTTTCAGGTGGTTTGGATTCAACTGTCAGTTTAGCTATTATAAGAAAATATTGTGATAAAATTCTTGCTCTTACTTTTGATTACGGGCAAAAACCTTTTAAATATGAAAAAATTGCTGCAGAAAAAATTGCAAGACATTACGGAATTGAGCATAAAATTGTTCAGCTGGATTGGCTTAATGAAGTTTCTTCATCTTCTTTAAATTCTGATTCTGATGTTCCTGTAATTAATGAAGATCAACTTGAAGATAAAGAAGCATCTGCCATTGCTGCAAAATCTGTTTGGGTTCCTAACAGAAACGGATTGTTTGTTAATATTGCCGCAAGTTATGCTGATGCTATGAATTATGATTTAATTGTCATAGGCGCAAACAAAGAAGAAGCTGAAACATTTAAAGATAATTCTATTAATTTTGTTAATACAGTTAACATGGCATTGGCTAATTCAACAAATTATAACGTTAAAGTAATAGCACCTTTTATATATAAAACTAAACAAGAAATTGTTGAAGATGCTATCAGATTAAATGTTCCGTTGAATTTAATATATAGCTGCTATTCAGGTAAAAGTCACCATTGCGGTCATTGTGAATCTTGTATAAGATTAAAACGTGCTTTAGAGCAAAATAACAGGCATGATATGATTTTAGATTTATTTAGAAATGTACAATAATGAAAACATTATTTATTGACAAAGAAATTAAATATAATGGTGAACAACTTTCTCCTCATTGGATATATAAAACTTTTAATATCATGGGAGATGCAATAGTTGCTTTCATAGGTGAATGTGATGTTAATTTAACGCATATGGTTGATATTGAAGATGTTATTAATAATGAACCTATTTATAGCAAAAAAATGCTGAATTTTATTGAAGAAAATTTTAATTCGTCTTTAATAGAGATGGTGTATAAGCAAAGATTACTCGTTACAATAACTAAAGAGGTTATAGAAAAAAATTATCCGTCTGTTAAAATATCAAGAAATGGTGATGATTTATTTGTTAACGGTAAAAAATTATCGGTATCTATTGCAACAAAGTCGATTACTTCAACGTTAATTCATTTCGGATTAAATATAGTTGCTGATGGTGCGCCTGTTAAAGCTTCTGATTTAACAATTGATGTAGGAGTTGACGATATAAAAACATTTGCTGAAAGAATTCTTCAAGCATATAAAGATGAAATATCAGATATCAATTTTGCTGTTTCAAAAGTCAGAGGAGTTGTCTAATGCAGGATACGGAAAAAATCAGTAAGAATAAAACAAAAAAGCGCAGAAAAAATCGTTTTGGACTTGTATATTTATTTCTTTTTGTATTTTTGGCTGCTCTTGCCGGTATTTCTTATATCGTAAAATCATATTCTCCCGATATTGATGTCACAATCGGTAATAATGAATCTTTGATGTTAAACTCATCTGAGTCTGAAGTTGAAGTTAAGTCTATTGATGAAAGACTTAAGTGGATTCAAATGGAGGATGATTTACCTTCGGTTGCGCTTAGAAATTCCGAGGAAAAAAACACTAAATTAAAAGAAATTGCAGATGATGACGAAAATTCACTGTTATCAAATCTGGATATTAAAAAAAGTGATAAAAAAGTTGATACACAAAAAGAAGATACAAAAAAAGAAGCCGTAAAAAAAGAACCGCCGGTTCCTACAATATCAGACATAAAAAAACAGTATTCCGATTTTAGAGAAATTCCTGAAGCATCTCCTGTTATTCCCGCACCTAAACCTGCTTCGACAAAAGTATATTTGGGTTCATATGCAGATATAGATGAAGCAACATTGGTTCAACAAAAAGTTGCTGCGGCAGAACCTTCTGTTGTACCTTATGTTAAATCAGTTAACGGCAAATTTATTGTTCAATTAGGTGTATTTTCCGATAAGGAACGTGCTGAAGCCCTTTCATCTAAATTGAAAGAAAAAGGCTTTAGTCCTAAATTAAATTATGATAATTAAAAAAAAAGACCGATATTAATCGGTCTTTTTATAATTTGGTTATTTATTAGATTTGATATAGTTACGTTATGTCTTATTCTTTTTAGCCTAATCCTGCAAATTTTGGAGTTGCATTTTGGATTGCTTGCGGTTCTGCCTGTTCTACAGACTGTAATTCTTGTTTGTATGCTGTTAATTTTGTTTCAATTCTTTTTTGTCTCATTTCTATTTCGTTTTCTTGAGCTGCAATTTCTTTAGCTGTTACATTTTTGTAATGTTCTATACCAAATTGTCTCATAATATTTTCTATTGCATATTGTCTATAAGCATCAATTGCGTCTTGGTTATTAGCAATATTTTCACCGCTGTTTATATAATTAGTAACCATATCGTCGACTATGTTAGCTGAAGTTTTTCCTTGAAAATCAACATAGTTGTTATAATCATCATATATAGATTGTTCAAATTCACATAATCCATGATAATTTGAGAAACCTAATATTTTATCTTGGTCTGTTACCTCACCGTCAGCTACTGCTGCTGAATAATCTAAAAGTGCTTGTTTTTCATTCATTAACTGGTCTAATTGAAGTTGTAAACCATTGATTAAACTTGTTAACATAAGTTTTCTGTTTGCAAATAATGCGTACCCCATAACGTACCTACCTTTTCTAAATCTTTATAACTAACCCACACCTATATAAAAACATTTTCATTTTGTGAATTGCCTAAAGTATTTGATAAATTTGACATACAAGTCACAATTTGTCTAAAATGCAGTAATGATAAAGAATTAGCCGTAATTTTGCTCTAAAATCGTATATAATTCATATTTATCAGATATTTATCTTGTATTTCCGATATATATATTGAATATATAAAAATATGAAAATTAAATGTTTACAAAACTTAATATTATACTAATTTTGCTTTTCTAAAATAGAGCAATAAGCCCGTAAAACCAATTACTATGTTAGGCAGAGCAGCTGCCAATACAGGTAAAATAGTATAGTGATACCCTAATGAAAACGAAAAAGCCCTTACCAAATAATAACAGAATATTATTGCAATGCTAAAAAGAAAGCCTCTATTGTGTTTCACTCTTGGTGGAGTAATTGCAAGAGGAATACCTATTAATACGAAAATAACTGTAGTTACCGGAAGAGCAAGCTTTTCCCAAAATCTTACTTGATATTTCGCCAGTGTTCTCAATTCCATTCCTTCTACATTCTTTTTCAAATATGGTATTAGCTGAATGAAATTATAGTCAGAACCGTCATTTCTCTTATCTAATTGCTTTTGAATATCGCTTCCGAAGTCAACTATTGTTTTTTCAATCCACGAAGTATTAAGGGTTTTTCCTTCTTTTGATATTGTGTATACGGATGCATTATCAAACTGCCAGCCTTCAAGTGCTGAAGTACCGGTTTTTGCTTCCAATATTTGGATTTTATTTTCATTTGATAAATCAAGTATAGAAACATTGGTGAACTGTTTATCTTCGCATTTTTCCACAAAGAAGAGTCTTTTCAAATAATTGCCGTCTTTTAATTCTTTTATTGTAAAATTCTTTTTCCCTTCAGGAATATGTCTTTGTACAATTGAATATAGTGCAAGGGTTTTTGATTGTGATGTTGTTATCGGAACAATAGTTTCATTTATAAAAAATGCTATAAATGCCATTAATATTGAAAATAAAAATACAGGTTTTGCAATTCGGTTAAGACTTATACCGCATGCTTTCATTATTGTAATTTCCGATTGCAAGCACATTTTATTTATAGTCATGACTGTAGAAAATAATACACTCATAGGTATTGTCATAACTATAACGGCAGGAAGATTCAATAATATTATCATGAATGCAATTCTCATCGGCATACCGTACATAGAAATTTGTTTTATTAAAGAAATAAATGTATCTGACGCAAATATAATAGATGTAAATACTATTACACCCAGTACGAATATTTCTATTATTTGTTTTAATATAAATTTATCAAGTATTGTTAATTTAAAAAACGATTTCATATATTAATTTTAAAACAAAAAACCTCTTTTTACCATTAAAGTTTTTCCCAATTTTCAGAAAATTCGTTTAAAGTTTTTTCTATATCTGCATTGTTAATAAGTATATCTTGAAGATAGTTTGCTGACATTGTGTTTAATTCTTTTTTATTTTTTATATTCTTTAACGGAGGCTGCAGATTATTTAGTTGTTTTGCGCTTATTATTCTTGCTTTAGTTTGTATATCTGAATTTTTATTTATTGATGTAAAATATTCATCTTCAAGTGCAAGTTTATTTACAGGTAAGATAGTTGTCATTTTTGCAAATTCAAGTTGATTTGTTTTATTGGTAAGAAATATTGCAAATTTTATTGCAGCTTCGGGATTTTTTGATTTTTCCGGTATAACAAAATTCATAAGTGAAAAATCATATAAACCTGTATTCCCTGTTAATTGTGGTAATATTTCCGTAGAATTATATATAGAAGGTGCATTCTCTTTTATCATATTTATAAAATTAGCACCTGTTACTATGAATGCCAATTGACCTGACATGTATTTTTCTAATGCTTCACGGTGAGATTGCGTTATACTTTCTTTAGGAATTCTATTATTATCATATAAATATTTTAATGTTTTATATATATTTATACTTTCTTCTGATTTTATAGTCTCTGCGGAGTTTATATTATATTTATTTAATATTTTTAACAGGGTGTCATTTTCACAAAGGCTTATCATTGTTATGAAACCAATTGTATTATCTAATTTAATATTAAATAAATCATCATATGTCTTTGGTTTTTTATTTATATTAAATTTATTATTATAAAGTGTTACTGCAGAAGTAGCATAAAAAGGTATACCAAAATAATTATCATTATATTTCAGCATATTTGTTATACTCTGCGGATAATCCTTCAACTTTTCCGGCGCAATATTATATAATGCTCCTTTTTGTGCTAATAATAGCGAAAAATCAGGTGTTAAATTGATTAAATCAGGAGGATTATCTGTTAAAACGGCTGCAAGTGTCCTTTTTTCTCCTTCTGAATATGGAACATCTATCCATTTGATTTTAATATCCGGATTTTCTTTTTCAAAATCATTAATTATATTATTTATGTATTTATCAAAAGTTCCTAATTGTAATGTCCAAAATACAACTGTATTATTGTTATCTTTTTCTTTATTTATTGTAAAAAAGGAAAATATTATTGCTAATATAATTAATAATATTATTATATATAGATATTTTTTCATAATATTCCCTTATATTATTTCTAAGAATATATTATATATTATTATTATATAATCTGCTATTATATTATTATATAGGGGGGTTTTTATGAATAATAACGTGTTTAGAAATTTATCATATGGTGTATATATTGTTTCTTGTTTTGACGGGGAAAAATATACAGGATGTACAGTAAACAGTATAATGCAAATTACTTCGTCTCCATCCGCAATAGCTTTAAGCGTAAACCATGATAACTATACAAATGAATGTTTAGATAAAACTAAGAAATTTGCGGTTTCCATATTGTCTGAAAAATCAAACCCTATATCAATCGGCACATTTGGTTTTAGAAGCGGAAGAGATACTTTTAAATTTTCAAATATTCCTTTTGAAATGAAGAATTATATGCCCGTTATTAAGGATGCATGCGGATATTTGATTTGTGAAATTATTAATAAAGTTGAGACAACAACACATACTCTTTTTATTGCAAATGTTATAGACGGTGATGTTTTAAATAGCGAAGTGCCAATGACCTATTCTTATTATCATAATGTTATAAAAGGTAAAAGTCCAAAGGCTGCACCGACTTACATAGAAAATTAATATTTCATTATTTTTAGTTCTAAATTGTCTTTTTTAAAATAACAATATAAGTAATAAGGAAAGGCAAATATATGAAGATTGGGATGATTGGTTCACCGTTGCATGTTTTAACAAAAAAAATGTTCTTGATAAAAAAGCTTGTAATATATAATTAGCAAAAGAAGAAATTAAAGAGACAGTTAAATTAATAGGAACATCTGCTGCAATAGGTAGTGGTGTTGCCGCTGCTGTTAAATATTCAGCTAAAGCATCAGAAGTTGCTAATACAGTTATTAATTTAGCAAAAACAACTGAGAAAAAAGTTTTGAAGCATAATATTAAGTTTAAAAATAAGGCAGGTTTTATTCCTGCCTTATTTTTTTATTAATTTAAATTTTACATATATTAATATAATAAATATTTATGTCAATTTAATTTTTTATGGTTTTTAATATTTTTGGTAATTAGTATTAAAGGAATTTATATGAATCTTTCTTTTACACCTATTGTAAAATATCAACAGCCTCAAACATTATTAAAGAAAACTAATGATAATATTAATAATTCTGATGATAAAAAAGGAAAATTATCTGCATTAAAAGAAAAACATGAGCAAACAGTCGAAGTTGCTACAGATTTGGCAACAGCTACGGTCAAACCTTTCTTTGATTTAATACACAAGATTGATAAGAAAAAAACTCAAAATTAATATAATAAAAAAGGCCCTGATTATTCGGGACCTTTTTTATTTTGAATATTTTATGCATTTAATTTAATTTGTTGAGCATTTTTTATTCCGTCAATTTTATTTATTGTTGATAATGTTTCTTCATCAACATCTTTATCTATAGTAATAAGCATTATAGAAACATTGTCTTTCTGATTTGATTTTTGTGCAACCTGCATTCTGTTAATGTTTATATTATGTTCTCCAATAACTGCTGCAACTTTTGCAACCATTGACGGCTTATTTTCGTGAGGAACAATCAACATGTGCTTTTCCGCTTCAATACTCATATTATAATCGTTTATTTTTACAATACGAGGCATATTCTTTGCGATTAATGCGCCTGTTACTGTATTTTCATCAGAATCTGTAGTTAATGTTACCGAAATTGAACCAATGAATGTGCAATCTTTTTGGGATTTTGATGTAACAATATTTATTCCTCTTTTTTGAGCAATAAGAGGGGCATTAACAAAATTAACACCTTCAACCATAGCAGAGAAGATTCCTTTTTGTATTGCTACTTCTAATGGCGCAATATTCAGTTCTGCTAAATTTCCGTTTACGTTTATATTAATATTCTTTAAATTTCCTTTTGAAATTTGTTGTACAAGCTGTCCGAGGTTTTCAGCAAGCTGCATATAATCTTTGACCGGTTCTATAATATCTTTTTTCAATGCCGGAATATTAATAGCCGCTTTTGCGCTTCCGCCTGAAAGAACTTCTTTTATCTGTTCAGCAACATCTATAGCAACATTGAATTGAGCTTCTTTTGTACTTGCACCCAGATGCGGAGTCATTACTATATTGCCTTCGCAGCCATATAACGGAGATGCCGTGATATCAGGTTCTGTTTCATAAACATCAATTGCTGCTGATTGAACCTGCCCTGATTCAATGGCTTCTTTAAGTGCTGCTTCATCAATAATGCCGCCCCTTGCACAGTTAATTATTCTTACACCTTTTTTCATTCTGTTTAAGGTGTTTCTGTTTATAAGTGATGTTGTTTCTTTTGTTTTCGGTGTGTGAATTGTGATATAGTCACATTGTCCCCAAAATTCATCTAAATTAGTTACATATTTTGCACCGATTTTTTCAACTGCTTCTTTTGTTGTGTATGGGTCTGAAACAACAACATTCATTCCGAGAGCAAGAGCAACTTCAGCTACGTGATGACCGATTTTTCCAAAACCTATTATTCCCAGTGTCTTACCGAAAACTTCGACTCCGGTAAATTTAGAACGTTCCCATTTGCCTTCTTTTGTTGACATTGCTGCTGCAGGAATGTTTCGTGACATTGCAAGCATTAATGCTAATGTGTGTTCTGCTGCTGCGTTTGTGTTTCCGTCAGGAGAATTAACAACGATTATTCCGTTTTGTGTTGCAGCTTCTATATCAACATTATCAACACCAACACCGGCTCTGCCGACTATTTTTAGTTTCTTGCCTGCTTCAAGTATTTTTTTAGTTACTTTTGTTTGGCTTCTTATCATTAATGCGTCATAGTCTTTGATTTTTTCTGCTAGTTCATCTTCTGGAAGTGTAGGGATGAATTCTACATCAGCCACTCCTTCAAGAATTTTACCTGCAGCTTCATTTATTTTATCGGTAATTAATACTTTCATTTTTTCCCCTATTTATTTAAATGTTCTATTAAT
This sequence comes from Candidatus Gastranaerophilales bacterium, assembly GCA_016282705.1. GTDB lineage: Bacteria > Cyanobacteriota > Vampirovibrionia > Gastranaerophilales > Gastranaerophilaceae > Avigastranaerophilus. The sequence continues at coordinate 26,843 of JAEELO010000027.1, forward strand.
GTTGCAACTCCGCTTCCAAGTGTAAATTTATGTCCCAGTTTATATAAAGTTGCTTCTAATGCACCGATTGCAGTTATTGCGTCACGTTCCGAAACAAAACCTAATGTTCCCATTCTGAATATTTTGTCTTTCAGTGCATTTTGTCCGTTTGCAACAACAATATCGTAATCATTTTTCATTACTTTTCTAATATCCGGAACGCTTATTCCGTCTGGCGGAAGAATTGCCGTAATAGAATTACTTGCATATTTTTCATCTGTTACAAATAATTTTAAGCCTATTGCTTTAATAGCAGCTCTTAGTGCTGAAGCAATCTTTGTGTGTCTTGCTACTATGTTTTCAAGTCCTTCTTCTTTCATCATTTCAAGAGCGACTTTTAAACCGCAGAATAGACTTACAGCAGGTGTAAATGCAGTGGAATTATCTCTTACTGATTTTCTGTTTGTTGTCCAATTAAAGTAGAAATCAGGTCTTTTGCATTGTTCATGAACTTTCCATGCTTTTTCACTTGCTGCTAAGAAAGACAATCCCGGAGGTATCATCAAGCCTTTTTGTGAACCTGTAATCAGAACGTCTATTCCCCATTCATCCATTTTGCATTCAATTGCACCGACGCTTGTTACTCCGTCTACAACAGATAATGCGCCATGTCCTTTTATTATTGAAACAAGAGTTTTCACATCATTAGTTACACCTGTTGAAGTTTCGTTTTGTATTAAAGTAACTATCTTTATTTCCTTGTTAACGTCTTTATCCAGTCTTGCTTTTAAAACAGCAGGATCAATAGCATTTCCCGGTTCAACTTCTATTATTTCAACATCTGCACCTAGTCCTTTTGCAATTTTTGCCAGCCTTTGGCTGAAATTACCTATTACAAGTGACAGAACTTTATCACCTTCATTAATTAAGTTTGATAATGCAGCATCCATAGCTCCTGTGCCGCTTGCTGTGTATACCAATACATCATTAGATGTTTGAAAAATATATTTTAAATCCGAATATACCGATTCAAGTATTTTGGAAAATTCACTGCTTCTGTGTCCCATCGGGTGTCTTGCAATTTCAAGCAGTACACTTTCCGGTACAGGTGTTGGTCCCGGAATCATTAAAAAACTCTTATCTCTCATTCATTAATCTCCCCTCTACTTTTTTTATTCTCTCACAAAATTTTATTTAAATTAAGTTTTTGTTAAATTTGTTAACTATTTTACGGTTTTGAGTAAATTACGTATTTCAAAATGTTTTTATATATATGTAAGTAGTAGAAAAGGTGTGTCCAAAAATGCCAAATGGTGTCTCTTGTGCATATTTCGCATTAAAAAATTGGAAAATCGGAACAACAGAACATAATGTTTTTCGTGAAGGCATTAGCTGTTGTCAAACAGTAAGAACTGCTGATGCTATTTCTAAAAGCGGTGTTCTTCATAGTTTGCCTTCTCTTATGAAAAATTCGGAAACAGCTGCTTCTGCTGCATCTTCTTCTGCGGCTGTTACATCTTCTGCTGCTTCAACAGGAGCTTCAGTTCTTTCTAAGGCTGCGAAATTCGCAAGAAAAATTGTATATCCTTTAATTATCGGTTCAGGCATTTATAATACTGTGAAATCTGATGACAAAGTCAGAACAGGTGCTATGCAAGCAGGTGGTATAACTACTATGTATGCTTTTGAACAAGTTGCTGAACGTGCTTTAAAAACAATTAATACAAAATTATCAGCATTGCCTATTGTTCAGAATAATAAAGCTGCTAAATTTGCTTTATATGTTTTAAAAGGTGCATCATTTGCTGCTGCTTCAATTCTCGGATTTGAAGTCGGTAAAAACGGTGCAAAAAATCTTGTTGATAATATAAGATATAATAAGGCTAAAAAACAAGTAAAAAATAATTCTGCAATTTTTGATGATATTAAATTAAAGTAATATAGCTAATATCATTAATAAAATTCCGCCTAATTGTGACATTGTAGCCATATTTTGCATTCTTCTGTTGTTTTCATATTTATAACTGTTTTGTTTTGCATCATATGCAACTTTTAGTCTTTGCATTCTTGTTGTATCAGGATCTGTAGGGAATGTTTTGTTAAACAATCGCTGTTCTAATCTTGATAATCTGTTTGCATTATTGTCATCCATATAAGTTTTTTTGAATAAATCTTCTTCAAGTGCCATCATCTGGAACGGAAGTGTTTGACTGTTAACTGTGTCAAATCCTGCTTGATTATAATAATCATCCATTTCCTGTACGGAATAATTATTCTGATAATGTTGATTTTGTAGCATTTGCGGTTTTAATACCGATGCTAATTTATCAACTCTTGTATTAAGATCAGCATTACTTGTTTTTGTAAATACTTTTTCTTCAAGTCTGTTTAAACGATTATATATATTTTCTTTTTTATATGTTGTATGAAAAATTTCTTCTTCCATTTTATCTACTATCGGATAATCTACGGAAGCATCTTCTTTTACATTCGGTATATTGGGCTGTGGATTATTTGCTTGCTGCTGAATTTTTTGCGGATCTTGAACGATTATACCTGTATCTGTTTGAATTGTTTCAAGTCTTTTTTGGATATTTCCTGTTCTTTTTTCTCCGTATAAATGTTCTTCAAGTCGTTCAATTCTTTTTGTTTCGGATTCATTTTTGTATTCATATCCGAAAATATTGTTTTCAATAGCATTTAAAGATTCTTTTGTGCTTACCGCCGCAAAAGTACATATTGAAAATGATATTAAAAATATAAATATTAAAATTATTATTTTTTTCATTGTTGTTTTCATCTATATTGTGAATATATACCATATTTTGTTAATAAAATAAACTGCCCAATATGTCGCTAATATGGTGCTTATAAATGGAATAAAAATCATCATTATAGCTCTGGCATTTGTAATATTATATACTGATTTTAAAACTAATGCATACAGCCATATTATCCATATGAATATAAACATTTCCGATATTGATGCTATCATATAGCCTATTTCAAACATATTTTTTAAGAGATTTAACGGGGTAAAGAATATGTACGGAACAGGTACAAACGCACTCAGAAACAGAAGTTTGTTCAGATTTCCGTTTCTGTCGAAAATTTTTGCAATATATTCGAAGAAAAGTGCAGACATAAACCACCAGAATATGCTAATTATTATTTGCCAAATAAAGCTTAAAATAAATGTCCAGTGATATATTGTTCTGTTTATTATTCCTGCAGACAGGCTGTTTATTGCTGCTATGGATATTATTAGTGCAATTGCAAGTCTTATAGAAATTTGTATATCTTTTTTCTCAAAAAAAGCTTTTGGTGAAAAAATTACACTGTATAAATATTCAAAAAAATCGTTTGAAGTTATTCCCATAAATATAACGGCTTTCTGCTTAATATAACACTTGTCGGAATGAAGTCAGTAATTTTAAAATTATTATTAAACTTGTATTCTGTCATGTCTGAAAACATTTCATTTAGTGTCATTTTCTTATTATAACTCAATAATTTTGCTTCTAAATTATTTTGGAATTTTTCTCTCATCATTGATTCTATCATCGTTTTGGCAGTATCAATGTCTCCTGTGACGTCAACAAATCCTAATTCTTGTGCTTGTTTTCCTGTGAAAACTCGTCCGTCGGCATAAGATGTAAGATTTTCTTCACTCAAATCGGTTTTATCTGCTTTATATGAATCATTTCTTTGAATTCTGCCTAATCTTATTGCATTAAGGAATTGTTCATAAGAATCATCTATAATATTTTGCATTAATTCGCGTTCTTCATCTGTCATTGCTCTTGTAGATGAGCCGATATCTTTATATTTACCGCTCTTAATGACAACATTATCTACATCCAGCTTTTTTGCCAGCAGATTGTGATAATCCATAAATGAGAATATAACACCTATGCTGCCTGTGAGCGTTCCGTCTTGTGCTATAATTCTGTCAGAAGCTGATGCTATATAATAACCGCCTGATGCGGCTACATCATCAAAAACTGATATTACAGGTTTGTCTTCTCTTATTTTTAATATTTGGTTATATATATTTTGTGACATTGCAACAGTTCCGCCGGGAGAATTTATTTTTAAAATAATTCCTTTTATTTCTTTATCCTCTTTTGCTGCTTTTAATGATTTAAGCATGTTTGGTGCATTATATTCTCCTGAAAAAATATTTGTTTCAGTTTCTGATGCAATTGCTCCGTTTAGTTCTATAACAGCAACTTTATTTACATTAGAACCTATGATTTTCTTTTTGCTATTGGTTGATTCATACGGTTTTGTTTTATCAATAGTTAAAATGCCTACGAATAAACATAACACACATAATATAATTATTATTTTTGAAATTAATGATGCTTTCATTTATCCTCACTTTTTGAAAATTTTTCTATTGCTTCATCTAATAGTGAAATCATTACTTCTTTATAATGATTAGCATTTTTTTTGGTTTTTGCTTCAAAACGTAGTGTAAATACAGGTTCTGTATTACTTTGTCTTATTAAAGCAAATCCGTCCGAGAAAACAATTCTCATTCCATCTATAGTTATAATATCATTTATTTTTGAACCAAAAATTGAATTATCTTTTTGTATTTTCTCCGTTAACTCTTTCAGCACAGGCTTTTTTAGTTCGTTTTTGCATTTATGTCTGACTTCGTCTAACGTACAAACTTTTTTAAAGGGTTTTAATATGTCTGAAAGTTTAAAATCTTTATTAGATTTTTTATTTTTAGCAATTATTTCTATAATTCTGCAACCTGCATATATTGCATCATCATATCCGTAATACCTGTCTTTAAAAAACATATGTCCGGACATTTCACCTGCCAATATAGCATTTGTTTCTTTCATTTTTGCTTTTATAAATCCATGACCTGTTTTTGACATTATTGCTTCGCCGCCCTGCTTATTTATTTCATCAAACAAAACTTGCGAACATTTTACTTCCGATACAACAACAGGTCTTTCTCCTCTTACGGATAAGTCTTTAATTATGTCAAGCGCATATATATATAAAAGTTTATCTCCGGTTAGTGCATTCCCTTCAGAATCAATAACTCCGAGCCTATCAGAATCTCCGTCAAATGCAATTCCCAAATCGGCACCTGTCTCAATAACTTTTTTCTTTATATCTTTTAATGTTGATAAATCACTGGGATTTGGATGATGGTTCGGAAAATTTCCGTCCGGTTTTGAATATAATTCAATAACTTCGCATCCTAAATCCGAATATAATTTTGGTGCTACAACTCCTGCTGTTCCGTTAGCACTATCTACAACGACTTTTATTCCGCTTCCTATTCTTCCGAATTTTGTCAGCATAGAATCCGTGTATTGTGTGATTATGTTATATAGCCTTGATTCGCCATGTTTAACAGAGGTCAAATCATTATTCATTTGTTCTATAGTATATTCTTTAACCTTTTTTATTTCATTTTCACCAAGAGTTGTTTTATTATATGTTAATTTTAAACCGTTATATTCGGGAGGATTATGGCTTGCCGTTACAATTAATGCACCTGAAATTTTTATATTATTTGATATTGTTTCCGGATATGTTGCAAATTCGGAATAATATCCTAAAGGCGTTGGTACAACATCTAAATTTATAGCATTAGCGCCCATATGAGTTATCCCTTTTATTAAAACTTTTGTAAGGGATTCTGAATGAAGTCTGGCATCGCGTGAAACAGTAACCCATATATCTTTAGGCTTTAAATTAGACATTTGTTCTATGTATTTTATATAGCCTTTTCCTACATAATAGAATAATTCTTCAGTAATATCTTCACCGTAAATGCCTCTTATATCATTTTTGCCAAATGCACTATAATCCAGTGTTTTTACCATTTTAATCCATATCCTTGTTTCAAATTTAAAAAAATATTATACTTTCTATTATAAAAGATAATAATTATAAAATCAAAATATAGAATTTACGTAATAATATGAATAACAGAGTTCCTAAAAAAAATTTATTATTATTTATTTTGCCTTCTGTACTCGGATGTGCAATATTTATTTTCTTACCGTCATTATTTTCTTTTTTATTGAGTTTTTTTAATTGGGATTTAATATCAGATATGAAATTCAGCGGAGTTTCTAATTATATAGATTTACTTTCGTCGAATGATTTTAAGTTAATTTTTTCAAATACTGTTTTTTATGCTGTTTCTGTTACCATATTTGCAACTATAATCCCTTTAATTTTTGCTTCGGTGTTAAATAATAAAATTATCGGAAAAGAGTTTTTTAAAACATCTTATTTCCTTCCTTTTATTACTCCAATGATAGTTATTGCTATGGTTTGGCAATGGATTTTTGATCCTAATATAGGTTTCGTAAATATTATTTTTAAGTCCCATTTGCAATGGCTCTATGATGCTAAACTTGCCATGTATGTATTAATATTTGTTTCTGTATGGAAGCTTATTGGATATAATATGATAATTTTTCTTTCCGGATTTGCTTCTTTGTCACCTCAAGTGTATGAAGCGGCGAAAATTGACGGTTCAGGTCCAATTAATACATTTTTTAGAATCACTATGCCGTTAATGAGTCCTACAATATTTTTTGTCCTTTTAATTACAACAATAAGTTCTTTTCAGGTTTTTGATTTAATTTATTTAATGACTCAAGGCGGTCCCGAAAATTCTACCAATATACTTGTGTATTGGCTTTATAAAAATGCTTTTGAATTTTTTAATATAGGGAAAGCATCAGCTATTGCTTATATTCTTTTTGTTTTTATATTAATACTAACCATTATACAGTGGAAATTAAGAAAAAAATGGGTTATGAACGAATAATCAGACTATGCTAAGACTGATAATAAATGTGCATTAAAGTCTACAGGTTCGCTCTTTACTTTATTAGCATAGAGTCCGTCTATACTTGATTTAATTTTCTTAGATTCATCACTAACTTCGGGTGTAAACATTGAAGTTACTTTACTAATAACATTAGTAACTTGATTTTCAAATGTAGGTTGGTTAAGTTTATAATATCCGTTCATATATTCAGGATACGGAACGGCTGTTCTTTTGAAATTAATTTTGTTTGAGTTATAGTTAAATGAATTAACCGAATTGATTTTCATTATATTTTTCCTCTTTCTCTGTTAAAGTGTTTTTGTTACACTTTATTTTTATATAATCATTATGAAATAGAAAAATCATTTTGTCAATAGCAATTATTACGAAATGTTAAGTTGTCAAAACGCAATATTGGCTTAATTATTTGATTAAGTGCATTATATACACTTAATGGATGATTTTAAATTAGTAAGTTGACTGATTTTTTTATTAGCCGATTGTGGAATTGAATAGAAAATGATTATTTTGTTATATATAGGTATCTTTTTCATACTTCCAACTATTCTTAATTCCAGACAGTAGGGCTTTATGCCCTCTTTTTTTCATAAA
>JAEELO010000003.1 GCA_016282705.1 Candidatus Gastranaerophilales bacterium
GATATTTGCATAATCAACGAATTCACCAGTACCAAATCTTTTATTTAATACTAAAGTGATTGCTGCAGTAGTTGTTGTCTTACCGTGGTCAACGTGACCTATAGTACCAATATTAACGTGCGGTTTGGTTCTTTCAAACTTTTCGCGTGCCATGAGTGTAAACTCCTTTTCCTTTAATATTTTCTACCTGTCTATTAAGTTTTTGATAATAGCTTTTATAATTAGCCCTTGATGGGACTTGAACCCATGACCTTTCCCTTACCAAGGGAATGCGCTACCTCTGCGCCACAAGGGCTCATCGTTAAAGCCGTTGTGTCTTTGATTTCTTCGACATTTCCTCACTACGTTCGGTCAGTCTACGGAAAATCCGCCGCGCCTTCCCTACGGGAATGCTAACTCTCCTCAAACAACATTTAGTTGTTTTCGTCGGCAGAGTCTCTGCGCCACAAGGGCTCATCGTTAGAACCCATTTAGGGTTCTTATAAAAATGGGCAGAGGTGGATTCGAACCACCGTAGACTCGCGTCAACAGATTTACAGTCTGTCGCCTTTAGCCACTCGGCCATCTACCCATTTATATTCAATTTTTAATGTACAAAATTTATAAATAGCCGGTGATAGGAATCGAACCTACAACCTACGGTTTACAAAACCGTTGCTCTACCGTTGAGCTACACCGGCATATGGTATATGCTATTTTGTATAATATATGGGACATAATTCATTGTCAAGAAAAAATTATTTGTTGTATTTCTTTCTTTCCAATACCTATCTTCTCTTCCCTTACTTACTATTCACATGACTTATTTTTATGTTATATAATATTTTCAAAAAGGAGTTAACCTATGTCTGATGTTATAGAAATTACTGATGATTCATTTGAAAATGAAGTTATAAATAATAAACAACTAACTTTAGTTGATTTCTGGGCAACTTGGTGTGGCCCGTGCAGAAAATTATCACCGCTTCTTGATGAATTGGCAGTTGAATATAAAGATAAAGTTAAATTTGTTAAAATTAAAGCTGATGAAAATATGCAAACTTCTCAAAAATATTCAATCAGCGGTGTACCCAGTCTATTATTATTCAAAGACGGCGAACCTGTTGAGAGAATAGTCAATATTGTTCCCAAAAATATTATTGTTAATACAATAAGTAAGTATTTGTAAAAGAGGTTTTATGAAAGATTATTCATCAAATAATGCTTTTTTAAGTTGGGAAGGCACTATAAATCGCAAAGACTATGTTATAAATATGCTTATATTGCTTACTCTGTTTTTTGGTATATTCTTTATAAAATTTGATGTTCTTGCTCCTCAAAAAGTATTGAATGTTATTTTAACTTATATGGTATACTTTCTGCAGTTTATCGTTCTGATTTCTATATTATCCGTTGTATATAGAAGAATTAATGATTTTTCAATCGGTCGCTCATATAAATTTAAAAAGACAATGAATACAATTTTTGGTGTTCTTTTTCTGTTTCCGGTTTTGTATTTTTACGTATTTGCATATTTTTTATCATTTCTTCAAGCTATAATTGCGATTCTAAACATTCTTGCTTTTAGTGCAATTATAATAGGAATGATAGCTGCTGTGGTTTTTGCGTTTATTAAATCAAAATAACAAATTGATAATTTTATCAAAATATTTTATACTTTTTTTGATTATGAGGTGATATATGAGTGACGACAGATTATTTGCCACAAACAATCCTATCGGAAGAAAATGGTATTTTATAAATATTGTTATACTTATTGCTATAACAATAGGCACAAATTATGTATTAAACGAACATATAATGCCCAGTGTAACATCAGAATTTTATGATTCTGTAGGAAAATTAATGAGATATTTATTAAACGGAGCCTATGCTATAACTTTGCTATCTCTTATTGACAGAAGATCATATGATGTTTTCGGCACAAGAGATTCTAAAGGGTATAAATTTATATCTTCTATTATTACTATTGCTGCTCTTGTTTGGTTATTTGTAATATATTACATTCATAAGCATCCTCCAATATATATAACTGAAGAACTTTTTTATAACATAGTTATGATTGTTTCGATTGTTTTTATATTGGTAGTATTCGGACTTATGTTTCCTAAAGGTAAAATGTCTAATTTATCTTATGAAGAATATAGAAATAAGATAAGATATGACTAGTATTAATAATATACTAATATGCGGACTTGGCGGTATAGGCTGTGTTTTTGCAACTTCTATATCAGATAATACCTCTAAAAATCTTAAAATCCTTATTGATAAAAACAGATGGGACACATACGCAACTTCTGCGACTTTTTTTAACGGAAAGCCTTATGTTTTTGATTATATTCTTCCCGATGATAAATCTTTCAAAGCAGATTTAATAATTATTGCTACAAAAGATAATGGCTTAGAAAGTGCAATTAAAAATATAAAAAATTTTGTTACACCTAAAACAATTATTATATCGCTTTTAAATGGAATACATAGTGAAGAAAAAATCTCAGAAACATACGGGGTGCAAAATGTTTTGTATTCGTTTTATATTGGTTGTTCCTGTATTAGAGAGGGCAGGAAAATTACTCAAAACGGTCAATACAATATTGTAATAGGAGCTAAATATAATCATCAAAATGACTTGTTACAAAGTTTAGATTTCTTTCTTAATGAGTCAAAGATTTGTCATTATATTTCAGAAAATATTCAAGATGAATACTGGAAGAAGTTTATAATAAATGTCGGAGTTAACCAACTTTGCGCAGCTACGGGAAAAACTTTAAAAGAAATAAAACAAAACGAAAAGCTTGTATTTGAGTTAAAAAGTTTAATGAAAGAAGCGGCGATATTTGCGAAATATAAAGGAATTATTAACCATGTTGAAATATATAATTCTGCTGTAAACTTTTTACTTAATGAATTAGATGATGCAAATCCCTCTATGCTGCAGGATGTTAAAGCACACAGAAAAACGGAAGTTGAAATATTTGCGGGCAAAATAATTGAATTTGGTAAAGAAAACGGAATAGAAACTCCTTTTAATTTGCAAGCATATAAAAAAATAAAGGCGCTGGAGTTAAAGAAAATATAAAACCTCTTATAATATATGCTATAATAATTTTTATAGAACTAAAAGGAATATTAATAATGGACAAAAAGTATATATATTTTGTTGATGTTACAAACCGAGACGGTGTTCAAACTTCAAGATTAGGTTTAGCAAAATTACAAAAAACAATTATAAATTTAATGTTGGATAATGTAGGAATAACACAATCAGAATTTGGTTTTCCAACAACCAGACATGAAATAAATTATTTAAACGGGAATTTAGAACTTGTTGATAGGGGTGTTATAACCAAAACAAGGCTTTCAGGATGGATGAGAGGTATTGAACAAGATGTATTACTGTCCTTCCAAAATGTGCCGAGATTAAAATATATTAATCTTTCGGTTTCAACATCGGATCAAATGATAAAAGGTAAATACGGCGGAAAGAAAACCAGAGATGATATTATAAAATCAACGAATAAAGCACTGGATACGGCAAGGTCATGCGGAGCACAATCAATAGGTGTAAATGCAGAGGATGCTTCAAGAAGTGATATTGATTATTTGATAGATTTCGCACTGGAAGCAAAAAAACATGGTGCTGAAAAATTCAGATATTGTGATACTTTAGGATATGATGATCCGATTAGTGCATATGAAAGGATATCTAAAATTGCTCAAGCAACAAAAATGGATATAGAATTACACTTCCATAATGATTTGGGAATGGCTGCAGGCAACTCTGTAATGGGTGCGAAAGCAGCTATTGATGCAGGTGTTAATGCATATATTAATACTGCAATTAATGGAATGGGTGAACGTGCCGGTAATGCCGACCTTATTTCATGCTTGCTCGGTGTACTAAAATCAAGCGGAATGAAAGACAAATATGAAATTGATCCAAATATAGATTTATCAAAAACATGGAAACTTGCGAAATATACAGCATATGCGTTTGGTATTCCTATTCCGATAAATCAACCTGCAACAGGTGCAAATGCTTTTGCTCATGAATCAGGAATTCATGCTGACGGAGCATTAAAAGATCGTTTAAATTATGAATTATATGATTATGCGGAATTAGGCAGAGGCGAACCTGAAATAGTTGAAACAGGAAGAATGATTACAACGGGAGAATATGGCGGAATTAAAGGTTTCCGTAATGTTTATGAAAAAATGGAAATAGAATTTCAGGATGAAGATGAAGCAAGAAATATTCTTGAATTAGCTCGTTATGCAAATGTACATACACAAAAGCCTTTAACGCAGAGCGAATTAAAATTTATTTATTATTATCCTGACATAGCTGCAAAGATAATGACTGTAACACCTTATTATATGCCAACGGGTAATTTAAAGAAAAGAATTGATAATAATTTTATTACTCAACCACACTTATTTGTATAAGCATAATACATAAATAATATTATAATTAAGTTTTAAATTAAGATAAAAATAAAAGCCGCCCATAACGTAATGAGAAATAAATGTTTAGCTATACGACGGCACGTCGAGTACTGTCTGAGATTCTGAAAGAAGCGAGTTTGCGAGACCAATGTATAGCAATTACAATTTATTAGCGAATGGAGTTCTGGGCGGGAGTTTCTTTGGATACTTTCTTGTCGGCACAAGAAAGTATCACAAATGCATAAGATTAACATTATAACTAATCATCGGACGGATTGCCATGCTATCGCTCACAATGACAAAAAATAAATTATATTTGTGTTAAGAACGGCATTAATTTCTCAAACATATATTTTAACAACAGTTTATTTTGTACAAGCATCCTTTTTGAAATACAATCAACATTTAATTTTTTAGCAATTTCTTCAATATTATACATGCCTGATATTATTATAATTCTTGTACTTGAATATTCTTTTAATGTTTGAATATTTTCAATGAACCATTCTCCCGCAAGCTTTTGTCCGTATGCAGCTTCCATTTGTAAATCGGTTATTATAACCGGAAACGGTGAATTTAAATTTTTTCTTGCCAAATTATATGCTTCAAGTGCAGAAGATGCTACAGTTATTTCAAATAAATTTCCGTATAACTGATATATTAATTCCCTATGAAAAGACAGCCAGCCTGTACTGTCATCAACTATTAGTATTTTATTCCGCATAGTCATTATTATACACAAGTATTATTTTTTTACAAAAAATTAATATACAGAGGGATAAAATTTATATATTAATTTCGCATAATATCATTGGAAGTATAAAAAATGAATATTTTAAATTATTTTTTTAAAATAAAAACAGAAATTAATAATATTGATTCCTTTATTTCATCACCGGAACACGATATAGATAAATATAATCCGTTTTTTAATTTGCATCCGAAAACATACGTCTGGATTGAAAATGAAAAAAATTAGTTTAATTCATCCTCAATAATATATCTTGGTCTGGCTTTTGCTTCTTGAAATAATTGTCCGATATATTCACCAATAATGCCTATACATAATATTTGAATACCGCCGATAAATCCCGTTATAACCATAATTGTAGCCCATCCCGGAACCATAAATTCACCGGTTAATTTGGCGATTATAGTTTCTATACCGCCCATAAAGCATAAAAATGATATCATAAACCCCATAAAAGTAACAAATCTCAATGGGGTAACACTGAATGAAGTAATTCCATTTATAGCAAGAGAAAATAATTTTCGTATGGTAAATTTTGAATTTCCCGCAAAACGTTCTTTAACATCAAAATATACATAGTCTTTTTTGAATCCGAGTTCGTTAAAAATTCCTCTTAAAAAAATATTTGTCTCTCGAAAATTTCTTAGAACTTCTATAATTTTTTTGCTAACCAGCCTGTAATCAGAATGATTAATTTTTATATTAACCCCCATTATGTTCATTATTCTGTAAAAAGAAAGAGCTGTGTATTTTTTAAATAATCCGTCAGTTTTTCGATTATTTCTAATGCCTGCTACTATTTGCGCACCTTCTTTATATTTTTGTATAAATTCTGTGATTTTATTTTCGTCTTGCTGTAAATCTGCATCAAGAGTAATATAACAATCTGCACCGTATTTCTCTGCTTCAAATAGTCCCGCCAAAATAGCTTTCTGATTACCAAAGTTTTTACTGAATTTTAAACCTTTAACTTTGCCTGATGTCTCTTTGTTAAATTTTTCTATTATTTCCCAAGTTCGGTCTTTGCTGCCGTCATTTACATAAAAAATATAACTATTACCTGATATTTCATTGCTTTGTTCAAGGTTTGACAAAACTTCCAATAATCTTAAAGTTGTTTTGTCTAAACATTCTTCTTCATTATAGCAAGGAATAACAATAGCTAAACATGGAACAGACATACTAAAACCGCCTTTTGTGATAAAATATATAAAAATAATAGAATATATTCGGATATTATGCAAATGAAAAAAATAATAATAAATGCTGACGATTTTGGATATTCAGAAAATAATAATATAGCAATTAAAGACGGCTATGACTCCGGAATAATTACATCAACAAGTTTAATGGCAAATATGCAAGGGTTTGAACATGCTATTAACACGATTATTCCGGCTGCACCAAATTTGGATTTGGGTTTTCATTTTAATATTATGGAAGGTAAAAGCCTTACAAATTGTGATTTATTATGTGATGCCAACGGGAATTTTAAAGGCAGTTATCTTAATTTAGTAATTAATTCAAAAAAAGAAGAATATTTAAATCAAATTGAACAAGAATTTAGGGCGCAAATTGAAAAAGTTTTAAATAAGTGCAAAATAAGTCATATCGACTCTCATGTTCATACTCACGCTATTCCATCAATATTCAAATTGACGGTAAAACTGGCACAAGAGTATGGAATAAAATTTATAAGAACACAAAAAGAACTCCCATATATTGTGAAAAATAAAGTATATAATAAAAGATTTCCGATAAATATAATAAAAAATATTCTTTTAAATACATATACAATAATAAATATGAAAGAATTACAAAAAAACTCTATTAATACCAATGATTACTTCATAGGTGTTTTATATACCGGTTATATGGATGAATCAGCAATATTAAAAGGGTTAGAATGCATTAAAAAGGATAATTCAGTTACCGAAATTATTTTTCATCCGTACTTATCAGAAACAATTTCAGCAGAGAAAGTACATAATTATGTAGAATTTTTGATAACGCAAAATACAAATTTCAAGAAAGAACTTGAGAAATCAGGATTTGTGCTTTCTTCTTATTCTATGGTTTAATTATTTGTTTTAGCTGTTTCAATAATTTGTCTTATACTATGCTTTTTATCCATTAAAGAAAGAAGCATATTAACAAAATTTGTATTGACAAAACCATCTTCATCTTTGCATTGGGTTATAACTGATTTAATATCATCAAAATCAGCATGTTCTATTCCCATCTTCCAAAGAAGTTCTGCCAGAAATACGTCAATTTCGCCTTTTTCATTTTTGCAAAGATTAATTGCTTGAAATATGTTTTTTATAGGTTCACCGTTATTACAAAGAATTGAACAAATTGAAGCAGCATCTTCATCTGCCATGCTTGTTGAAGGATTAATTGAAGTTTGGATTATAGCTTCTGCGGCATCAACAAAGTCATTTTGTCTGATTTTTGAATTATTGGTGTCGCAGAATGTCCCTGTAAGTTTATACAGGATTTCCATTGCCACCTCATCAACAGTATCGTCATTTTTCTTTATTAGTGATACTAAAGAAACAATGTCTGCTCTGTTTTCAAATATTTGAGAAAGGTAAGACACAAATTCTTTAACATCTTTTTTTCCTCTCACTGTCGGGAGAAGAGAAACGACTTCTTTACCGCCGATGACCGCAGAAGTTAAATCCAACGCATTTTTCTTATTTTCTTCATTAAAATTTCCGTTTTTATCTGTTCCGATAGCATCTATGATTTGTATAATATCTTTAGATAAAGCACCTGCTTTTTTTAATTCAAATATAAGGTTTAGCTTTTCCGTATTCAATTTATCTTTATCTATACAATAATCTGTCAGTTGAAGTATTTCTTTATTGGTAATACCAAATCTTCTTAATGAAGTAAAACATCTGAGAGCATTAATATCTAGTTCTCCGTTTCTTTTTGTAAATTTTTTTACGAAATTTAAAAGGACGGAGTTTTCTTCATTAGACAACTTATCATTAATATACTGTTGAACTTCCCTGACAGAAATATTAGGATTTTTTTCTATTATTTTAGAATCCTTACCTGCAATTGATATTAAAACTGAAGATTCATCCAGTTTTGAAATTCTTCTTCCGAGTTTATTTATAGGACAGTTTATTTCATTTTTTTCATTATCTCTTGTTTTTGCCATAGACCTTTTTAGCAATTGTACATTTATTATTGAGCTGTTTAATATTTTGTTCTTTTTTGAGTTTGTATCTTTTGTTTTTAGTTTATTTAAAATATCTATAATAGTATTAGTATCTATTCCTGTATTTAAAAGATTTATTGCATAATTCTCAATTTCATCGGGAGATTGAAAATTGTTTGATTGTATAAAACAAAGAACTCTTAATGAATCAATATCATTAAAACCGCCTTTATATAATACTTCAAAGTTTTTAGTTAAAGATAAATCAATAGTTTTATTTTTTTTATCATCTTTTTTAGAAAATGTCTCTATAAATTCTATGAAAACATTTGCACTTGCACCTGTTTCAGATAAATTTGCTGCTGCAGTCATTATATCAGGTGAAATATCTCCAGCTATATTCCTGCTTATTCTCAGTACCTCAAGAGCATGATATCTTCCGTCTTTTTGGAATAAAGATAACAATTTCTGAGCATCTTCATCAAGAGTTACTGCTTCTTCGTCTTCAGAAGAAATTATTGGTTCGGGTTGTTTATCCATAATATCAACAGGAATTATTTCTTCCTCAATATTGGCAGCTTCTATTTTTTGTGTAAACGATATTGGTTCTTCTTTCTTTTCTACAGAATGTAAAATCGGTTTGTAATACGGGGTTTTTGGTAAATTTGAATGCATTTGGGGATATGAAAGTTTGATGAGCAATTGAGTTATTTGTTTATTAATTTCCTCTACTTCTTTTGTTTTACCCTCGCTTTGTGCAGCAGACATTAAACGACCTAAAATCTCAAGCTCCTTCTCTATATAGGTGCTTGAATTTACCATATCCGATTTTTTTGAAATTTTTTTAAATTTGGTATATTCACGCTTTATTGAAGAATATTTTCCTGAGTTCTCATTAACTTTTTTATTATCAGAAAAATTTGATTTCCCAACTGAAATATCACTCATCTTAACTTTTCCCGTGCACTAACTTATTGTATTTGAATATATTATTATACGGTTAAGAAATCAGATAACTTTAGAAAATAATTGATATTTTGTTAAGCTATGTAAAGTTTTATATTCTTTTAGTAAATTAATTTTTTTTATGGTTCTTTTTGAAGGTGGAAAAATCGGAATTGAAGGATTTAGTCATGTTAGAAAAAAACCAAAAAGTAAAAGTAGAATTTATTGGGAAGGAAAAAGATACAACATTAAATGATGTATCCAAAAATGTTACAAATCCAATAACAAATTTATCTGATGATACAGATAAAATAAAAACAATGGTAACGGGAATTCTTGATAAAGAACTGCCTTTATTGAAAAATAATACATTATTACACGAATTGGTTTTATATACGGTTATGGAAAAGGTCAAGACTGTACAAACCGTTGAAAATGTTTTATCATATATAAAAGAAAAGAATGTCAAAGAAATTAATGATGTTCGATTTGAAAATGGAGAAGTTTGCATAAAATGTTCAATTTAAAACATCTAAAACTTATTAAAGAATTAAAAGGAAAGTCAAATACAGATTGGCTTAAGTATGCTTCATCTGATAAAAAAAGCGAACTTCTGGATGAAATAATTGCCGATAATAAATTCGTACAGGAAGAAATGCAGTTGAGAGCAATGGTTGAGGACATGCTTCAAAAAGAATTTTCTCCTGATATTAAAAATATAAAAAATTATGATTTTCTTGTTGACTCTGTTATAGACAAATTAAAATCAAAACAATTAGGTAACATTTCCGAGTCAGAGGATATAGAATAAAATAATTATTCTGTGATTTGTCATACAGGACGATGTTCTGTATGTATTTCTCATGCAAAATAAAAGCAGAGAAATAAAATTTAATGGTAAAAAATGACAGTAATAATAGGTATAAAATTGCAGAATAAAGAAGAAAATTCAACAGAACTGCAAAAAGTATTAACGAAATATAACTGCATAATAAAACTTCGTTTAGGTATAAATAACACGGGATTTCTATGTTCTGATGACGGTATTATTTTAATTCAGACGGATAATAATGAAATAGAAATTGAATTGGAAAAAGATTTACTTGATATAAGCGGGATACAAATACAAAGGATGATATTTTAAATGATAGAGAAGGTAGTGGTAATAGGAGGCGGTGCGGCAGGACCTAAAACAGCTGCAAAACTGCGACGTGAACGTCACGATATACAAATAGATTTATATACACAAGAAGATATAATTTCATATTCCGCTTGCGGACTTCCATATTTTATCGAGGATATAATACAAAAGCCCGAAACACTCATTATTCGAACACCTGAAGATTTCCAAAAGCAGAATATTAATATACATACTAAACAAAAATGTTTAAAAGTAAATCCTGAAGAACAAACAGTTCTTATAGAAGATATAGAAACTAAAAATATATATGAAGTACATTATAATATTCTTGTTATTGCAACGGGTGCAAATCCTGTTATACCCGAAATTTCGGGAGTTCACTTAAAAAACATTTATACTTTAAGAACAGTAAGTGACGGGATTAAAATAAAGCAAAAAATGCAAAATTCTAAGAGGGCAGTTTTAATCGGTGGCGGATATATTTCAATTGAAGTTATGGAAGCTCTTGTAAAAAACGGTATACAAGTAACTTTGATTGAAAAAAATAAACAAATATTAAAAATGTTTGATGAAGATTTTGCACAAAAAATTACGGATTATATAATAGGCAGAAATCCGGGACAGGTTAATATACTTACAAATGAAAATGTTACTTATTTTGAAGGTAATAATAAAGGCGAGGTAACAAAAGTAATAACCGCAAATGGTAAAATAATTGATACGGATTTTGTTGTAATAGGTGCAGGAGTCAGACCAAATACGGATTTTCTTGAAGGCAGCGGACTTAAATTCAGTGTAAAAAACAGTTTAAGAGTAGATAATACTATGCGAACTTCAAATCATAATATATATGCTGTTGGTGATTGTACAGATAACTATAATCTTGTAACAAACAGAAGGACTTGGATTCCAATGGGTTCCACTGCAAACAAAGAAGGACGATGTGCAGCTATTAATATAGCAGGCGATAATTGCCTGTTTGAAGGAATTTTAAATTCAACAATTACAAAATATTTTGATTATACGATTTCAATAATCGGTATAAGTTATAAAGAAGCAATTAGTCTTGGTTTTCAACCTGAATATGCAATTGTGACGAAACAGGATAAAGCAGGATATATGCCTGATAATGAACCGATGACATTAAAATTGATAGCAGACAAGAATACAAGAACGATATTGGGATTGCAGGGTATAGGTGAAGGTGATGTGAATCAACGAATAAATACCGTGATTCCTGCAATATTGGGAAAAATAAAGCTGGAGTCGTTTATGAATATAGATTTACCGTATTCACCACCTTATTCTCCGGCTATTGATCCTGTATTAAATGCTGCACAAATAATTTATCAAAAGATTAATGTGTAACAGCTGACATTTTGTCATTTTGAATCATTTGAAGTATAACTTCCTGAGCTTTTTTCAGCTGAACATCATTTTTTGCTTTAATATCTTCGGCTGATAATTTAACTTCTATATCGGGCGCAATACCTTTTTTGTTTATATCTGTTCCGTTTGGAGTTAAATATTTTTGAATTGTTATGTTTAATCCTGCGCTAAACGGGGACAAGCTTTTAACTTCTTGTACAAGTCCTTTACCGAAAGTATTTTCTCCTATAAGAATTGCTCTGTTGTTGTCTTTTAATGCTCCTGACATAATTTCACTTGCAGAAGCACTTCCTTTATTTATGAGGACAACTAACGGCTGTGAGGAAAAACATCTTTTTGATGATTTGGAAGTATCTTTATAACCGTATCTGTCAACGGTGCTTACTATTATCTCATTATCAAGAAATAAGTTTGAAATATGCAGAGCATTTGTCAAAAGACCTCCGGTATTTCCTCTTAAATCAACTATAATTCCTTCTTTATTTTTATATTTAAGCATTAAATCTTCAAAATCCTGACCGACGCTTTTTCCCATAAAAGAACTTAAACGTATATAACCTATTCTTTCATCTAATTTAAAATCATCCGGCAGTTTTTGAGAAATAGATTTAATTTGAATTTCATCTCGGACTATTCTGTATTTTTTATTTGCTTCTCCTTTTCTTTTTATGAGAAGTTCAACTGTTGTTCCTTTCTTGCCTCTGATTTTATCTGCCGCTTTATCAAGAGTCATATCTTTAGTTGAGATACCGTCGATTTCAAGAATTTCATCTTCTGCCAATAGTCCTGCTCTTTCGCCGGGGGTATCTTCTATAGGAGAAATAATAAGAATTTTCCCGTCTCTTAATCCGATTTGAATACCTATGCCGAATAAAGAACCTTTAATCATATTTTTTTCTTCTTCAAATTCTTTAGGCGGAACAAATCTTGTATATTTGTCATTAAGGCTTGCTATCATTGTATCTATTGCAACATAAGCATCTTCAGGAGTCTTAATTTTATCATCATATTTATGTCTCCATTTAGACCAGTCCTGTCCGTTATTAGTCTGATCCAAAAATTTTGAGTTTACAATTTTCCATACCATATCATACAGAACCGCTTCAGATTCTGCCATAGCGGTATTGCTTTTACAGCAGGTAACACTTGTAATTAATAATGCTAATGTTATTAATGCGACATTTCTTAGGTTTTTTTTCACAACTTTCTCCTTATTGTCATAATTATAATATAAATTTTGTTATTTGTTTATCCTCCTTTACGGTTATTAGACAAAATTTAATAAAGAAAGTTTCACTTATGTAAAGATAATTAACAAGATAAATGTACTATTCCTCAATTCTAATATGTGCGAAATAGGAATTAGGATTATTCTTTGATTTGTATAAATATAGAATATCGGATTGTTGAACCAGATTTTTTAATTCACTATATTTGTCTGCATTTTTATCCCAATAAAAAGTTTCATATATGTAATAATCCCCTTTGGGTAATTTTTTATCTTTTATTATTTCACCGTATGTAAGATTGTCTTTCCCAAGGCCTTTGCTATAACATAATTTTGTACAACATTGTAAAGATGTTATCATCTGCTTATTTTCTTTGTTATATTGTTGCGAAACGGCATATATTTCTCTAATGCCTGAGTTATGAACAATATATTTTTCTATATTTCTGTTGATGCAGAATGCAATGAAAATACAAACTAATATGTAAATAAATATTTTTGAATATTTATTTTGCGGAAGGATTGTTATTATTGAACAAAATAAAACAATATAAATCGGTAATAAAAATAAAACAAGTCTGTCATAATACGGATATATTTTAAAAAAGCTGGCTAATATCATTAATATTGGAGATATAATACATAGCCAAAAAGTTTTTTTATTTATGTTCTTATATTGTTTTATAAAAATGAAAATCGAAGTAAAAAATAATATATAAAAATACGGCATATATTTTATATACTGAATATTGCCAAAGAAAGTCAGTAGTTTTTGCATATAAAAATGACCGGCAAAAGATTTAACAGAGAAGAAAGAGGGTTGCAATGTATTCCAAAATTCATACATATATGGTCCGTGAGTTTTTATATTCGGAATATAATATGTCCAATAATATATCAGGCAATTAAAAAATATTGGTATAAGCAATAATATAAATTTATAGAAAATAGATTTATTATTTTCTCGATTACAATATATGTCATAAATACCGGTTAAAATAATTCCTATAGCTATATATACTATTGCAGTTGATGAAAACCACATAGAAATAATACAAATAAGAGAATATATTAAAACAGTTTTTAAATGGTCTTTCTTTAAATTAATATTTGAAAATATTATTAATAAAATAAGACCAAACATCAATTCGCAGCTATATTGTTTCGCCTCACAAGCATATCCTACAGAATATATAGTAAATGCAAATAAAGCTGTTGATATCAAAATAAGAAATTCATTCTTAAAATTATCTTTTGCAAATTTATAAAAGAGGGGTAATGAAATAACACTGCATATACACGGAAAAATTCTTAAAGATATTTCCAATATATTATAATTATCACTTACATTTTTAAATAAATTGTAGAAAAATTTTTCTATTATTAAAAAGCCTATCGGAGCAACTTGAAAATCTGAAACTAATGGTTTTAACAATTGTTTATAGCTTGATATTTCTATATTCCAAGCTAAATTACATTCATCAACCCAAAAAGAAGGAGAAAATATAAGAAGTTTTATTCTTAAAAAAATTCCAAGAAAAATGATAATAAAAATTTCAATATAAAATATCTTGTAAAAGTTCATAGTCCTATAATAACATAAAATCATATATTAATAATATCAATGCTCTATTGCCAATTTTATAAAAATATGATAATTTAAAGATATTAAATAAGGAAAACGAGATAGAAATTATTTTTGATTCTCTGCTGGTCCGCAGCCGTAAAGCCGGAATACTTATTTAGTATGGGTTACCTCGAATACAGGTGGAAAGTTGAAATGAAAAAGAGAAATTTGCTTGCAGCAATGATGCTGCTCTGTATGGCTAATTGCGCATACGCTATTGAAGATGCTTATGATTCATCTTCGGACAGTGATATTGATTCTGCCAGAATTTTTGGCGGCTTAAAGAAAAATCAAATCAATACACTTGATAATTATATCGATTCTACTACAAATAGTAGTATTGATATCGATAAATTCACTCGTGAAGATATTGAAAAACAAAATACGCCTTCACTCGGTGATATATTACAGCAATCCGCAGGAGTTGTTGTAAATACAAATAACGGTTCTGAAGGAAACGTATCAAAAGTTAGAATCAGAGGTACGGATAGAGTCAAACTTACAATTGACGGAATACGTGCAGACAGAACAACAGGAACTTCTCCCGGTGCTGAAATTCAGTTTTTAGATACTGATGATATAGAAGCTATTGAAGTTATAAAAGGGCCTCAGGGCAACGTATTAGGTACAAATGCATCAGGTGGTGCAATTAATATGCAGACCAGAAGAGGTCACGGTCCGTTTAAATTTGAACTCGGTTCCGATATGGGTACTCACGGAATGTTCAAAGAACGTGCCGCTATTATGGGTGAAGCTCATAAATTAGATTACTATTTGTCAACAACATATTATAAAACTTCAGAAGGTATGAGAACTTCCGATTTGGGAAGATTGTATAATGACGGATACAGAAATTTCCATGTAGTAGCAAACCTTGGTTATAAATTATTTGATGATAAAGCTGAAGTCAGAAATATCTTTCGTTTTTCAAATGCTAAGAAAGGTTTAGCATATGGATACGGTGACGGATGGATGATTCCTAACTATAATGATCCTAATAACTATGCAAGAAACATAGATATTATGGAAAATTTATCTTTCAAGCACGCTGTTAATGATTTATATGATTACAGTGTTCGTTTCGGATTGTATCATAACAGAAATCAAAACTATCTGCTTCCGGATTCTTACTATCCGAATATGGAAGATATTTCAAAGAATAACGGTACAAGATTGAACTTTATGACACAACACAATTTGAATCTTACAGATTGGAACAAATTGTCTATCGGTTACAATCTTGAAAATGAATATATAGATTCTCATTCATATTCAGATTACGGTTATGGTGCTACAACATATAAAATCAAAGATTCTACATTGCAAAATGATGTATATATCAATGATGCAATTAATATTAAAGACATTTTTTTCCTAAGAGGCGGTGTAAGATATATACATAATGATGCCTTTGGAAATTATTTAACACCAAACGGTTCAGCAGCAGTTGTATTGCCGACATTTAAAATACCTGGTGCAAAAACAAAATTCCGCGGATCTTGGGGACAAAGTGTTAACAACCCGACATTATATCAGAGATTTGCAAATGTTCCGGCTTGGAACTTCTTCGCTAATCCTGATTTAGATGCTGAAAAATTGACAGGTTGGGATGCCGGAATCGAACAAACATTCTGGGATGAAAGAATTAAATTAGATTTTGGATATTTCAACAGCGATTATAAGAACTATATTGCATATACTACAGACCCTGTAACTTGGGCAAGCAAATATGATAATATAGATAGAGCTAAAATATACGGATATGAAGGTAAATTTATTTTTGAACCTAACGATATATTTAAATTTGTTATGAGTTATACATATACAAGTACAGAAGATAAATCAACAGGTTTGGATTTACCTCAAGCACCGAATAATACGTACAGTGCAACTGTATATTATACTCCTTTCAGAGATAGATGGGATTTATATGCAGGTTTAGTAACAACTTCATCAAGAAGAGCATCAGGCGGAACTGATCCGAATAACAGAGTAAAGGGTGTTGTTGATGCAAAAATCGGTACAAAATTAAGATTATTCTCATATAAAGGTTTCCATTTCTATTTGAAAGCTGATATACTTAATTTGTTTAATCAAAGAAATTGTACATATCGTGAAGGTAATACCTTCTTCTACAGTCCGAGAATTCATACAAGAGTTGGTGTATTCTTAGAATACGATACTGATAAACAGAAAAAACTTGATGAACAAAAACAAATCAGAATGGAACAAAAGAAAAAGAAAGAAATTAAAAAGAAACAAGAAAATCTATGATAAATTATAAAAAAGGCTTAGTGTTTACAATTCTTATTTTAGGATTTATCCTAAGCCTTTTTTTATCTTTATTTTACAGATTAGATTTATCGAACAGCGGAATTATATTATCTTATATAAGAATTCCGGCTGTTATAAAAGCGATTGTTTCAGGCTCTTGTTTGGCATTAGCAGGAATGTTTCTTCAAACAATATCTAAAAATCCTCTTGCTGATCCGTATTTGACAGGTTTATCCTCCGGTGCGGGCTTTGGTATTGTACTTTCAATATTATTATTTAATAGTGTTAATTATTCTCTTTTCGGATTCTTTGGTGCCTTAATCAGTGCAGCTCTTGTTATTACGCTAAGCGGCTTTTCGAAATTTTCTATTACAAAATTAATATTGATAGGCTTATCCGTTAACCTATTTGCAGGTTCTGTTATTTCTTTTTTAATACTGACAAATCCTGCAAAAGCTTACGGAATGACTTTAATTCTCACCGGAGGATTTTCCAGTGCAGATATTTCAAATAAGATGCTTATTATTTTATTCATTACCGCATTGATGATATCGGCTATATTTATTCCCAAGCTTAATGCTATGAGATTAGACAGCCGTCTTGTATTTAAATCACAAAATAATGCTAATAAATACAACATTATATTTATAATGCTTGCGGCTTTTCTTACCTCTATAAGTGTATATAGTGCCGGAATTTTGGGGTTCGCAGGTATTATATGTCCTTTGCTTACAAAACTGTTATTGGGTAATGATGCAAGAATTTTATTTTTTGCGAATATAATAACAGGTTCGGCAATTTTATTATTTTCTAATTTCCTTGCAAGCAATATCATATATCCGCTTCAGGTTCCGCTCGGAATAATAGTTGCAATTGTCGGCGTTCCGTTCTTTATTTTCTTTCTTCTTAAGAAGGGAGGGATTTTAAATAATTAAGCTTGATAACTTAAATTTTGCATATAATGAAAAAGTTTTATTTGAAAATTCCTCAGTTAATATTGAAGATAACAAAGTAAACGTTATTTTAGGGCCTAACGGTTGCGGTAAATCTACGCTTTTAAAAATCATTACAGGTGAAATTAAAACTGATTGCAAAATAGAAAATACATATAAAAATATATTTTACTTGCCGCAAAATCCTTATTATCCCAAAGGAATAACAGCTTTTGATTATCTGTCTTCGGTATTTTTTAAGAATAATTGGAAGTGGTTTTTAAATAATGACGAAAAAGAAAAAATTGGTGAAATCCTTGAAAAAATAGAACTTTCTGATAAAGGAAATATAAATATTGAAAATTTATCAGGCGGAGAAATACAAAAAATCAATATAGGTTTAGGTTTACTTTCAAATGCAGATTTGCTTTTATTAGATGAGCCGGCATCTAATATGGATTTAATTAATCAAATAAAAATTTTAAAAATGTTAAGAAGCCTTTCAAATAAAGGGATAACAAGTGTGATTATAATGCACGATATCAATCTTGCAATTAAATACGGTGAAAATTATATAGGAATTTCCAATGAACATAAAATAATACAAAAAGGTCAAACCGATTTTTTTGAAGAACAGACATTAAAAAATATATTTAATATAAATTTTGAAATAAATAAAACAGGTGAGAATATACATGTACAAATTATGGATTAAAGTATTTGTATTTATATTATTTTTTCTGCCTGTTCAGGCGAAGGAATTAACTTTTGTGAGTACTTCACCGTCGTTAACGGAAATAATGTATGCTATTGGAGCTCAGGATAATTTAAAAGCTGTTTCGACACAGTGCAGTTTCCCTGAAGAAGCAAAAAATAAACCTGTTATCGGTGATACTTATTTTATAAACGAAGAAATGCTGTTAAAAATTAAACCCGATTATTTTCTTGCTACGGATTCAGCAGAATTTATGATAAATAAATATAAAAGATTCGGTATAAAACCGCTTGCTCTGAAATATCCGAATATAGATGCAATTTATGAAAATATACTACTGTTGGGTAAATTAACAGGAAAAGAAAAAAATGCACAAATGGTTGTAACTGAAATAAAAAGTAAGGTTGAGGCTGCCAGAGAATCAAATAAATCGCCGAAAAAAATATTATATGTTGTGTCGATGCAGCCGTTTATGACAATAGGCGGAAAAAGTTTTATTACCGATATTATTGAAAAATCAGGCAATCATTCGGTTACTGCAAATTTAGATACTTTTTATCCTGCCGTATCTTTAGAGTATGCAATTAATCAAAAACCTGATATTATAGTTTTAGATTATTATTGCTTTAGTGATGGCAAAATAGAAAAATTATTTCCTAATTCTAAAATTGTAACTATGACAAAATCGGATAGCGATATAATTGACAGACCTGCAAACAGAATATATAAAAGCGTGGAATTCTTTGCAAATATAGCAAATAAGAATTAATTATAAAGGAGAATTTATATGAATCAACAGAAATGTATACTTATTCATAGTCCAAAACTTTTTTATAACGAAAAAAATATATGTTCCAGCATTAATTATAGTGCAATGGGTTTATTTTCGCTCGCATCCGAGCTTGAAAAAGCAGGTTTCGAAGCGGAAATAATACATCTTGGAATAGAAAAGTATTTGAATAAAAAATTCTCCATAAGTAATTATATTAAAATAAACGAAATCAAATTCGTTGCTTTTTCATTAAATTGGCAGCAACAATCTTATGATGTAATAGAAACGGCAAGACAAATAAAAAGAAATTATCCTGAGGTATTTATTTCTTTAGGCGGATATACCGCAACATTTTTTGCAGATGAAATAATGAATAAATTTCCTTTTATCGATGCAATTATAAAAGGAGAAGGGGAAAAATCAATAACAGAACTTGCTAATTATGTATACAATAATGCTTCATATGAAAATATACCAAATATAATATTAAGGCATAATCACAAAGTAATTTCAAATGAAAATACTTTTGTAGCATCTGATGAAGATTTAAACAGTTATGAATTTTTCAATTCAAATCATATGAAACATTATAATGAATATTCTATGGTTCCATATATATTGGATTATACAAAGGAAAATCAGTTAAATAATCCTGCAACGGAGCAGGGAATCTGCCTCGGGAGAGGATGCATAGGAAATTGTGTATGGTGCGGCGGTGGTTATGTTACAAATAAACTAATGACAGGAAGAAGTTGTATTTCATACAGAAGTCCCGAGAATGTCGTTGCCGAAATGAAAAATATGCTGGA
>JAEELO010000028.1 GCA_016282705.1 Candidatus Gastranaerophilales bacterium
CGTGGATGCATGTTGATAATTTGGAAATTCGAGAAAATCATATCCTCATATTTAATCCTTAAAGCTCTCTCTTTTCTTATTGGCCCTGTGACTCCTTTCTATTCACATTACCACTACAGGGCTTTTTCATTTTTTTTCATAATAAATTTATTCCATATTCATTAAATTCAGACCTTACTGTAAAAAGTAAGGTCTTTTTTATTGCGAATTTATTCTCCTTGATTATTTCCATTGCCTTGATTTGTGCAAGCCCAAACGAGAGCAACTAACCAGCCGATAAAAGTCCAGCCGCCAAAAAAGTTCAAAACAAAAATCGCGCCGGTTTGTGGGTGCGCGTTATTACTTGCTACAAGAAATGGAGCAAAGTAAATCATCAGAAAAAAGATTACCCACAAAATACTGTTTACATTTTCCGTAAATCCATCCATAATATTTTCTCCTTTCTACATGTCACTTATTCGTATATTAACACATTCTTTATTAGAATACCATTTTCTAACGGTTAGAGTAACAATTTGTTTATCGTCCGGGTACACAATGCCGTTTAAAGCATCGAGGAGTCCTTTGGCTATATTATCACAGTCCGGCTTTACTGTGGGCCGAATAAAACCATCAGTGGCCATTTGTTTTTTGGTTTTACTGAAACTTTTTGGGATCTGAAAATATGCATCTATTTCAACCATTAAAGGCGTATCATTAAATGTAGAGGGCAGCCAATCCGGGTATTTCTGCATAAAGGATAATCGTACCCAATTAGCGTATGATTTCACATCAGGCGGAGTGTATTTGATCCCGTCTCGTGTCATTCTGCAGCTTTGCTTTGCTTTAACTTTTCCTAATACTTCAAAATCTATTTGCATAATTGCTCCTCTCATCTATCGCTTATTTTTTGTGATATTGGTCTAAAACTCATATTACAATCTACACCGCCTATACCGTGTCTGTTTTTTGCAATCATTAACTGGATAAGCGTTTTATCGGCCTGTTCGTTATAATAAGCCGGACGGTAAACAAAACCGATTATGTCGGCGTCCTGTTCAATTTTCCCGGAATCCCTTAAATCTGATAACATCGGCCTTTTGTCTTTTCGTTCTGCATTGGCTCTGTTTAATTGGTGCAATACTATAAAAGGTTTGTTTGTTTCCATGGCAAGTAATTTTAATTCTCTTGATATTTCTGATACTCTTTCATAAGAACTCTGTTTGTTGCCGCCGCTAATAAGTCCTAAATAGTCTATAAATACAATGTCAGCGCTAGAGTCAATAACAGTATTTCTAATTTCAGCGGTAGTAATATTGTATTTTGTGCAAATTTGAATATTCATGTTATTAAATTCATCAGAGTAAATAAAATCCCAATATTTGCCTTGATCGGTCCGTGTCAATTCACCATTGCGGAAATTTGCGGCTGACACACCAACCTCTGCCGAAACAATCCTATTTAATAGCTGTTCTTTGTTCATTTCGAGCGAAAATATCAATATTTTTTTGCCTGTTTTTGCCATTTGAGCTGCTATATTAAGCATCATACAAGTTTTACCCATACCGGTTGCGCCCGCTATTATAAACATATCCCCGCCCTGTAAACTACCGATATTATTATCTATAGAATTATAACCCGTTTTAATTGGTTCTTTTTTTGTTCGGTTTTCGTAAATACTTTCCAGCTTCATAATATCGTCATAGTCATTTATGAATGAAATATTTTTTTCGTCCGGAAGTTCATATTTCTTTTTATTTTCTTCAAGGGCCTTGAAATCTTCAAAACTTTTACAGGATTCAGCCATTCTGTTTTCCCAATTTTCCTGAATACGTTTAATATAAAAGTCACAGTTAACATCGGTAATGAACTCATAACCCAATTCAATGAGTGCTTCAAATACTCCGGTTTTATATTGCTTGCCTTGATAGTCATTTATAAGGCAATCGGGATTCAAACGGTCCACGCCGTGTTTTTTGTACTGATCTTGTATAAGGTCAAAAATTTCTTGATTGGTATGCCCAATAAACATATCACGGCTCAAGTGCTCCATTATGTGACCTTTTTTCGGTTCTTTACCTTTTATAGCCATACCCAATAAAGTACGTTCAAGCTCTATTTGGCGTTCATATACAATATTTTCATTATCCATAGGGATTCCATGGTGTGTTTTCATAGTCGAACTCCTCTTGTTTATTTATTTCGTATTCATCTTCCCAGCATCCAGCATTTAACCATGTAGCCGGATGTTTAATATATTGCTTTTCGGTTTTTTTAAAATCGATTTCTTCAATATATTTTTTTAAACCTTGCATAATATCTTCATGTGTCGCTGATTTAATTGCTTTTAAATATGCCTTATATGCTCTTTGCTTTTCTACCTGTTTAGGATAAAGATTATAAAAATCTAAAAAGTTTTGAGGATATATTATATTCTTATTTCTTATTTCTTTATTCTTATTTCTAGATAGTGTATCGTTTATTGTATCGTTTATTGTATCGTTTATTGTATCGTTTATTGTATCGTTTATTGTATCGTTTATTGCTCTATCTTGATAAGTTTTATAATTAAGAATATTGATAATAGTGGTGTTTGACACTATTTTTTGTTGTATCATTTTTTCACTTTCTAACAGATTTAAAAAGCGTTTTACTTTACCTCTCGACCACCCCCAGCGATGCGATAATAAGCTCTGTGAGTAACCACACTCACCACGAGAGAGTTTCAGGACTGTTCCATTTTTTGTTTTTAATAAACCACTATCAAAAGTGGTAACAATTAACAAATCAACCCATGCTTGACCTTCCGAAAATGGTTTTAATTGCCATAATGGATTATTTTGTATGTCAATAAATAATTTAATCCAGCGACTCATTATTCCTCCGTATTTAATAAAAATTCTCCTTCGCAACTTTGTGCAGTTTCAATAAATTCATTATTTTTATTTGCTTTAAAAAATAAATCAATAAACAAATATAATTTTTCAAATGTATCAAAGTACAAAATTGTTTCATTGATTCTTACTTTGGTATAGTATTTAAACTCTTTCTTTTTTGTTTGTTTCTTCATAAACCCTCCTAATAGAAAAGGACCTGATACAATTTTTGTATCAAGCCCTTTAATATGAAAACCGCCCCTGCGTTTCTAAAAGGACGGTTATCATACTTGATAAAACTTTTTTGAAACGCAAGAGTATTATACTAAGATACTTGTCGTGTGTCAAGTGTTTTAGTTTTTTAATTACAAATTATAATTTAAAACTTACATTTTTGATAACTTTACCAATTATTTTAAAATCAACCTCTTCAAGTTGTGCGGCAGTAAATATTTTTGTTGTTTCACCAGATGGCGCAAAACCTCTGACTTGTGTGTCATTATTAATTAACATTTGCATTTCTCGGATCCAAAAACGGGTATTATTCCGGCTCGTTGCAAAATATACGCCATTCCCCCGGATATAATTATGAGAAGTGTCAACTAATAATATGTCACTATCATTAATTTTATACCAGTAATTTGCCATCTTATCCCCAACCATAGGTATTATACGCAAATTATCAGGATTTAAAAACCAATGATATTTTATTAAGTTACGTTCAGCAGTTAAAAAATTAAAATCCGGGATTTTAAACTCATTTGGCAGCCCTTCCCAATATGGTATTTTAATAACATCGCTGTTGTTTTGATTACTCTCGGTCTGGAATGGTTCGCCATCGTCTGCAATAAGCCAGTTCAAATTCATTTCTAATTTATTATATAACTTTTGCATAAGCTCTACAGTAGGTTTTTGGTGGCCCACTTCGATATTAGAAATATTTTGCTTTTTACACTCTACCAGATCTGCAAGCTCTTGTTGTGTTAATGCCTTTTCAGATCTTAAAAACTTAAATTTTTCCGACATTGTACTCATTTTTAAATTTCCCTAATTTATTTTGCTTGACAATAACTCTCAAATTTAGTATAATGATTTTGTTAGGTTAAATAAAGATATTAATTGTTTAAATATTTTTATACAAACCGACAAAAAAATCAATACTTGAGTGGAAATTACAAGCGAGATCACCACTTGAAAAAAGATAAGGTAAAGTAAGGATTTCAGAGGTTAGGCCTAACAAACATCCTAAAACAAAGTGTAGAAGGGTTTATAACCCTTATTTACGCTTGTTTTTGTTGCGTACATTGAAAGTTGAATAAGGCCAAACGCAGAATTTTATAATTCAGCTACCGAGTTTTTCTCGGTAGTTGCCTATAGAATTTACAGGGTATTCCATATTAATTTACAGAGGAGCTATTAAACGTATATACATTACACTTTGAAATCAGGTCTGCTCCTCTTTTTTTAAGTTTTTACAAACTATCTATTCACACAAAAGGGAGGTCCTCCCGACTTCAAACCTCCCTTATTTTTTTAAAAGGAGAATGTTATGTTTGAAATTTTATTTATTATGACGTGGACGATTGCGATTGCGATATATGAAAGTCAACAAAAAAGGAGAGCTTAAATATGAATATGGTGGAAGAAAGAATGCACATTTTCGATACTGTGCGGCAGTATATTTACGCGGAAGACCATAAAGGAATTGAAATTCCTGAATGGTTAGATGTAGAAGGATTTGAAAAATCAAAAAAAAAGGCTTTGTATTTAAACCACCTGGGTTTATTGGGTGAATTTTATAAATGGATAATGGAAGGCACATTATGAACGGAGAATATGAAATGGATTGGGCTTGTGGATTCTATGACGAATTTCATCAAGCCTTATATGACGGAGAAGTCACGTTGACGGATGCAGTAAAACTATACAAGGAAAAGAAAATAACGCCGTATCAATATAATTTTGCGGTGGATTACCTAACTATGAAAGAGGATTAAAATGTTTACGAATGCTTGAACATTAAAAGCGTTTATGTTAAAATGTTCTCGACTCGACATTAAATAAGTTTGTTTTACAATGTAAAACACCCTCTGTGTTGAGTCGAGTCCGCAGGGGGTTTTTACTTTATAAGGAGACTCGACTATGGAAACACAAAAATTTTGTGCTGCTAGCACTATGCCCCATGAAGAAATCTGGAAAGATATTTTTGGATATGAGGGGCTTTATCAAATTAGCAATTGGGGTAGGGTTAAAAGTTTATCCCGAATGATTTTAAACAATGGAACTCCCTATCTATCAAATGAAAGAATTTTAAAAAATGGGGTTGATTCTAACGGGTATGCTCTAGTAGTCCTGTCAAAACATAATCGACATAAAAGTATAAGAGTTCATAGGCTTGTTGCAATTGCTTTTGTTGACAATTTACAAAATTATAATGTAGTAAA
>JAEELO010000029.1 GCA_016282705.1 Candidatus Gastranaerophilales bacterium
CCGAAGAAATAAATACGGCAAGAACTCAAATTATGGCAGATATGGAAGCCAATTTAAGGAAGCTCGGATTTGATGATAATGAAGTAAATGAAGTTATATTTATTTTGAATAAACTCGAAAGAGATAAGCAAGAAATCAAAGATAAACTAATCGGCACAAATATAAATGTTACAGAACGAGACCCAAATGCTGTATTAAAAAATGCATTAGATGAAATAAGAAGAATGGAACTTCAAGCTGCTATGGATGTAAAAGCGAAAATAGCAGAAATCCGCAAACGGAAAGGCATTTAATTATTAATATTTATTAACATTTAATATGTTATATAGCACTTTTTTGCTTTCAGACCAATTATTATAAACAAAAGTAAGGAAGTACTATGAAAATTACAGCCGTAAACGCATTTAATAATAAGAGTTATATAAATAATTCATTTAAGAATAGCAAAGTTTCAACAAATACAATAAACGAAGTTCCTGCAAAAACACTATCTGAGGCCATAGGCAGAAGTCAGGTTGTAGCTTTTAAAGGTCAAAATTTTGTTGACGGAGCTAATATTACGCACGAATGCAACGAACTTTTTAAAGGTATAAAAGAAACAATAAACTATAACAAAGAAGACGGTTCATATATACATACGGTAGTCGGTCACGACGGTTCAATAAAAGCAAAAGAAGAATACTACCCTTTGTTAGGGAAAGAAATAATAACAAGAGTAACAAAAAACGGAACAATTCAAACCGTTAAATTGCCGAACGGTAAAATAACAACTCATACGGATTTAAGCGGCAGAGAAATTTTATATAAAGAAGAATTTTCAAACGGAGTAAAATACACTAAAAAGACTGAATTTTCAAAGAACAGACAAATTATAAGAAAAGAACAGTGCGATAAAGTATACGTTCAAGTAATAGATTTAAGAAACGGACAAAGCGTAACATCAGGCAATATGGTGCTTGACGAAAGATATGATGAAACTTCCGATACATATTATACGGAAAATTTAATTACAGGCTCCGTATATAAGAAAGAAAAATACAGACCAAACGGTCGTCTGCAATATATGGCAGAATATTTCCCCGAAACAAAAATTATGTCACACGAAGTAAGATATAATGAAAAATCCGGCGGATATGATGAAACATACTTCTATCAAACAGGTTACAGAAGTGCATTTAATAGTTATTCAAAGAACAACAGAGAACAAGAAACCTATGAATTCGGACAAGACGGAAGAACAGTTACTCAACATTACCACCATACATACAATAAAGCAAATAAACTTATATATAGAACGAATTATGATGTAAGAACAAATAAAATTATTTCGGAAGAAGAATTTGACGGTAATAACAGAATAGAAACAATTTTCAAATCTACACCGAATATTCCGGATTATTCGGAATTTTATAAAGACGAGATTAAATACAGATACGTAAAATATCAAGATGACGGTGAAAAATTCGCCCAAATGATAGATTACAAGGGAAACGGCGACGTTATAAAAACAGATTACACTTCAAGAGGAAAGAAATATTGCACAGAATGCTATGATGCATCAGGCTTTTTATTTGAAAAAACAGAATATTATTCGGATAAAGGTACTCCTTGTACAATAACTAAATTCAACAGAGTAAGCGGAGAAAAAGCACAATATTTTTATAACAGAGATTATGGCACTCTTGAAAAAGAAGTACACAAGACCAGAGACGGCAAATTTATTTCAGTAACAACATATTACGAAGGAACACAAAAGCCCGAAACTCAATCTTTATATAATTCAGACGGTTCTTATCAAAAAACATATTTTGATATTGACGGAAGAAGAACAAAAGTCGAAAATTATAATGCAGACGGAACAAAAAGAAGTAATTACAATAGCTACGACCAAAGATACAGAAGAACAGAAGGATATGAATCTTCCAGAACAACAGGAAGAAGAAGAACAACACAAACACAGCAAAAAACAACCGCTCAAACACCTCAAGAGCAAACTTTAAACCATATTTTAAGCATACTTGCGAGTGCTCATCAATCAATAAGAAATATCAGCGATATGGAATGGGAATTATTGGTAAATCTTACAGGTGTAGATGATGTATCTGATTTAACAAATATGACAGCACAAACATACAGGAAACTGGCTAAAAAATTCCATCCTGATTTAAACATAGGAAATCCCAGAGTAAAAGAATGTGAAATAGTGTTTAAAATAATTAATTCATTAAATAGCAGAAAACAATCATAATTTTTAAATCAGCAAGTAGATCAGGCAATGCCTGACAATAAGTCTGGCATAAGTTAATTTTATTGCCCATAAGAAAAATGTAGCATAAACTTATTTTATAAAGGGAGAAAAATTAATGAGTAATAATAACAAAAACATTATTAAAAAAAAATACATAATATTTTTATTAATATTTTTTTTCTTTTTGATGATTCTTTTTATATTAGTCAATCGTATGGAAATAATAAAATCTAATACTAACAAATTAGTATTAGATTTTAATTTAAAAGATAATGATAGTAAATCATATAAAGACCGATATAATTTAACAGGTAATAATAATTTTTTCTATGCTGGTAAAATGAATAATAAGAAAGCATCTGCAAATATGATATTACTTCCCAATGGCAATATTGTTATATCTGGTGGGTATAATATTCAAACAAATAATAGCTTCGAAATTTTTGATCCAAATACTGGATTTTTCAAAACTATAATTTTGCCAGCAATATTTAAGTATCCAAGAAATACTATACTTTTATCTAATAATGAAATATTAATTAATGATGCATTTGTTTACAATTTTTTATCTAACGAGTTCATAAATATATTTAATAAATATGATTATACAAATACTTCAAATTCTTTTTGGTATTCTGATAATGAAATCATAATAATAGATAATGAAGAATATTACAAATATAATATAAAAACGAAAACAATTGAGACTATTCCATTAAGTTTTCCAGAAATTGCAAATAAAAAATTTATAAATATGAACAAAAACAATATTCTGATATATGGAATAAAGAGTGTAAATAATAACTCCAGTCCATATTATATTACACAAATGTATTTATGGGATATAAAAGAGAATTCATTTAAAACGATAAATATAGGTAATATAAGCTCTGATATATCTATAATAAAAATTAATGATAATGAAATAATTATTTTTGGACAAAAATATAACGAAAAAAATAATAAAATACTTTTAGAAAAAAAACAAATTACATATAAATTAGATTTAAATAATAATAAAATTAACATACTTAAAAATTCAAATATATCAAGAAAATCAGCACCAATCGCATTAAAATTATCTAATAATAAAATATTTATTATAGGAGGTGAGGATGATACAAATAAAAGCTTAATGACAGCAGAATTATATGATATAAAAAAAAATAATTACAATTTATTAAATTCATATAAGTCTTTGTATATTCCTGCCAATAGGATGAAAATACCTTCAATTATTGAAATGCAAAATAAAGATTTATTAATTTGCGGTGGAGTATATGAAAGTGAAATACAAGATAAATGTATAATATATAAAACAGGAGATTAAAAATGACAAGCAAGTAGGTCAGGCAATGCCTGACAGCAAAAATTATTCAATACGAATGTTTTGTTTTAAATAGGCTTCAATGAAACCGTCAATATTACCGTCCATTACGGAATCTACATTACCCACTTCAAAATTAGTTCTGTGGTCTTTAACCATTTTATAGGGATGAAAAACATACGAACGAATTTGAGAGCCGAAATTTATATCAACATTTTGCCCTTTAAGTTTCATCAACTTTTCTTCGTGTTCTGCCTGTTTTATTGCAAGCAATTTAGAAGCCAATATTTGCAAGGCAGTTTCTTTATTTTGAAGTTGAGAACGCTGCTGTTGGCATCTTACAACAATTCCTGTCGGTTTATGCAAAATTCTTACCGCGGTTTCCACTTTATTGACGTTTTGACCGCCCGCACCGCCTGAACGCATTGTATCGACAACTATATCCTCCTGCGGTATTGTTATTTTTTTACTAAAATCTTCTATTACTGGGCTGACTTCCAGACTCGCAAAACTGGTTTGACGTTTACCGTTTGCATTAAAAGGTGAAATTCTGACAAGTCTGTGAACTCCCTTTTCTGCTTTAGCAAGTCCGTAAGCATATTTACCGCAGACTTTGATTGTAGCAGATTTTATGCCGGCTTCTTCACCATCAGAGTGTTCAATCAAATCAACTTTCCAATGTTTCGACTCAGCCCATCTTGTATACATTCTAAGGAGCATTTGCGCCCAATCCTGAGCATCCGTACCTCCGGCACCTGCATTTACGGTTATAATGGCATCAGCCTTATCATATTCACCGCTTAATGTTGATTCTATTTCCCAAATTTCAAGTTCTGATTTGAGTTTTTTAATTAATCTTTCTGCTTCATTTAACAAAGAGTCATCTTTTGTTTCATCATATAGCTCAAATAATGTTTCTATATCGCTTATAGAACTTTTCCAGCCTGATATTTTTTCTATATTATCTTTGTCTTCTTTAACTTCTTGTGCAATCTTTGCAGACAATTCGCTGTTAGACCAAACATCTGTCTGCTGCAATTTTGCTTCATTTTCTTGAACAGATTTTTTTAATGAGTCAATATCAAAAACTTTCAATGCTTTTTCAAACATTGTTTTAACAGGAGTGTAGTTTTGTTTTATTTCCTCATATATCAATTCTTATTGAC
The DNA here is from genome assembly GCA_016282705.1 of Candidatus Gastranaerophilales bacterium. Classification (GTDB taxonomy): domain Bacteria; phylum Cyanobacteriota; class Vampirovibrionia; order Gastranaerophilales; family Gastranaerophilaceae; genus Avigastranaerophilus. The sequence goes on from JAEELO010000029.1 coordinate 4,742, forward strand.
CTTTTTTCTTATCTGTTGCGAATTCCGAATCTAATCTTAAAAATACAGGTTTAATTTTGTCTTTTTCTGTAATTTTTCCGACCTTAATACCGTTCCAAACAAGTTTATCATACTTAAAATCGGCACTTTCATCAAGTTGAGATAATATATCTGCTGCTATATTCGGGCAGAAAGGATACAACATTATTGCTATATGACGCATAGCTTCAAGTACATTATATAAAACCTGCCCGCATTCAGTCATTTTTTCTTCTTTTGCTAAAGACCAAGGAGCTGTTTCCGTTACATATTTATTTACATTATCCGCAAAAGTAACAATTAAATTCGCAGCTTCTGCTATTTCATAATTATTAAAGCAATTAATAATCTGTTTCTTTGTATTTTCAGCTAAAACTGCTATTTTAGAATTTTTATCAGATACAAATTCAGGCTTAATTTCACCGTCAAAGTATTTAACAAGCATATTTAAGGTTCTGTTTAACAAATTACCGATATTATTTGCCAAATCAGCATTAACTTTTTCTTTAAAATCTTCGTCGGAATAATTACCGTCTTTACCTGTTTGAGCAGCAGATGCCATATAATATCTGAAAGCATCGGGTTTTTCTAAATTAAATGCTTTTAAGACATCGTGAGGAGAAATTACATTACCTAATGATTTACTCATCTTTGACTGGTCTATAGTAATCCAGCCATGTGCATATATTGTATCAGCCAAAGGCAAGCCTAAGGACATCAATATAGCAGACCAATATATTGAATGGAATTTAATAATATCTTTACCTATTACATGGACATTTGCAGGCCACAAATTTTTAAATTTATCACTCGGATTTTCGACATCGTAACCGATTGCTGTTATGTAATTAGATAAAGCATCTATCCAAACATATATTGTTTGTTCATCATCATCAGGAACACCAATTCCCCATTGAACGGAAGATTTTGTTCTTGATACAGATATATCTTCAATATTTTCAAGCTGATTTAAAATTTCATTAACTCTTGATGCGGGTTTGATAAAATCAGGGTGAGTTTTTATATAATCCGCTATTTTATCTTTATATTTTGAAAGTCTGAAGAAGTAATTTTCTTCGGTTATTTCTTCGGGTTTCTTTTGATGGTCAGGACATAAGCCGTCTTCGGTTAAATCCTTCGAACTTAAAAATGCCTCACAACCGCTGCAATATAAACCTGTATATGAATGTTTATATATATCACCGTTTTCTAAAAGTTTTTTAAATATTTGTTTTACAACCTTTTTATGCTGTTCGTCGGTAGTTCTTATAATTTGGTCATAGCTAATTTCAAGTTCTTTCCATGCTTGTTCAAACTTAGAAAAATTCTCATCACAAAGTTCTTTTGGTGTAATACCTTTTCCTGCTGCAGTTTTTTGAATTTTGATACCGTGTTCATCAGTACCTGTCAACATATATGCATTATCAGTTAATTGTCTTTTATGACGAATAATAACATCCGATAATATTTTTTCATATGCGTGACCTATATGAGGAGCACCATTAACATAATCAATAGCGGTAGTTAAATAAAATTTATCTTGCATTTTAATACACCTTCAAACTTATATGATAAAATTAATTTATCACAAAGTTATTATATAAAAAAGGGTTAAATATGAGTGAGAGATTAAATAACAGAAATAATAACGAATTAAGAAATATCAAAATAACAAAAGATTATACAAATCACGCATTGGGGTCTGTCCTTATTGAATTTGGGGACACAAAGGTCATATGCACCGCATCCGTTGAAGAAGGCAAACCCAAATGGATGGACAAAACAGACCCGAGAGGCTGGGTAACAGCAGAATATTCCCTTCTGCCCGCATCAACGCACACAAGGGTACAGCGTGAAAGAAGCAAAATTTCCGGCAGAACACAAGAAATTCAAAGATTAATAGGCAGAAGCCTTCGTTCTTGCGTAAATTTAGAAAAATTAGGTGACAGAACAGTAACAATAGATGCCGATGTTATTCAAGCAGACGGCGGCACAAGATGTGCTTCAATATGCGGCGGTTTTGTTGCTATGAATATCGCTTTTAATAAATTAAAAGAGCAGGGATTGCTTGAAGAAAATCCGATTATTGAACCTATTGCGGCAGTTTCAGTAGGACTAATAGACGGAGAAATAAAGCTTGATCTTGACTACAGCGAAGACTCACACGCACAGGTAGACAGCAATGTAGTTATGACTAAATCAGGGAAAATAATCGAATTTCAAACAACTGCTGAAGGCGCTCCTTTTGAAAAATCACAACTGGATGAAATATATAATCTTGCAAACAATGCCATTCAGAAAATAATTTCTATGTACAATTAAGGAATAATATGTTTTTTAATTTGTTTAACAGAGATAAAGAATATATTAGCTGTGAATACCTTGAATATGGGATTCATTTCCGCGTAGACGGCCTTTTTCATTGTGCAAGCCACTTTCATTCAAACGAAAACAATATTCCCGTTACGAATAATACCGGTAATATTGACACTGACTTTAAAAATTTTTTAAAAGCAAAACAAAGAGACAAAAAGTCTTTTCGTAAGGGCGAAATAATTAAGAGATGCCAAAATTGTTACTTTTTAAAAAAGCAATCTTGGCAAGCGTCTAATAAAATTAAAGAAATAGGAATAACCGCAAACAGAAGATGCAACAGTAAATGCCGATACTGTACAAGTTCATCAGAAACTGATATTTTAAATAAATTGCCCGATTTACCCATATATGATTTTTGTAAAAAATTATATGACAAAAATATGATAGCTAAAGACTGCGAAATTCAGTTTGGAGGGGGAGAACCGACTCTTCATTTTGAATTTAATAAAATGATAGATTTATGTATTAAAGCAACTGATGATGAAACAAGAATTTGCGTTTTTACTAACGGTATAAACTATAGCTCAGCAATTGAGAAATTAATTAAATTAAACAGAGCAAACATAGTAATATCTACGGATTCAGGTAATAGTGAATTATATAAAAAAATTAAAAATGTTGATAAGTTTAATCAAGTTAAAGAAAATGTTAAAAGATATTGTGATGCTCAAGATTGTACAACAGAAAACAGACAAGTTGCATTAAAATACATTATTATTCCAGAGATAAATGACAACTATGAAAATATAACAGAATTTCTGAACTTTGCACAAGAAGTCAATTGCCACGCAATAAGAACAGAGGTAGAAGGCGAATATTATAAAAAGAATATTGATAATAAAGATGCAATAAAACACCTTTTAAAGATGATGAAATTTATGAAAATAAATGCGGAAAATATGGGATTTCAATTTTTCTTTTTCTGTACTTCGGACAGTTTATACAACAAATATAAAGACATTTACAATCAAATAGCTATTTAACTGTTTTTAGTATTTGATTTTCGGTAACAATAATATCAACAGGTTCATCGTAGCTGTCAGGGTAAATGGAGTCAAAAAGCAATTCAATCGGACACAGTGCAACTTTAATGACTTTTGAGGGCAATTGTTTGAATAATCTGTCATAATAACCTTTACCGTAGCCGATTCTATAACCTTGAACGTCAACTGCAGCGGCAGGAATAATAGCCATATCAAGAATTGAATAATCGCAAATTTTTTCTGTTTGCGGTTCCATTATTTTATATGCGCCCAAAGACATCTTTTGTTTATTATACGGGCAAATATCAAGCATTGAACCGTTTACTCTGGGCAAAAACCAGTTTTTATCTGCATCATTAAAACAAGCCAAGGTTGAAACTTCATATTTTAACGGATAATAAGTCAGAATATTTTTAGAATTTATGTATTCATCCAAAGAAAAAAGATTTTTAATTATCTTTTCACTCAACAAACTAATATCTAATGATTTTCTTTTTGCTAAAGCAATTTTTCGCAGATTATTTTTCATACTTATATTAGAACATAAAAAAGAGGACTTTGTAATAAAGCCCTCTTTTTATATTTTAAATAACTATTTAATATTTGAGAAAGTCCAAGCATCTGTAGCAGGCTGAGTTGCTGCTTGGTAATCAGCATCAGATACTCCGCCTTCATCACTTCCGTGAGCTATTGGCTTATACAATCTGTTGAAATATTCAATAACCATTCTGTCAGAATTGAAGTAAGCCTGAGCTGTTCTTATAGCTTGACGCATCATAATAGCCCATTTAACTTTATCATTGTAGTATGTAGGAATAATTTGATTTTCAATTATATCCATCATACATTCATAGTCTTTTTTATGTCTTTCTTCCCATGGAATGTTATCATCCAATCCCGGATATTCAATAGTATAACCGTTAATTCCGGGGAATGTACCTTCTACAGTCCAACCGTCAAATGTAGATAAGTGCAGAGCACCGTTTGCATTAGCTGACATACCTGAAGTACCTGATGCTTCAAAAGGTCTTAACGGAGTATTTAACCAAATATCGGAAGCTCTTTTTAATTTACCGCTCAAATCAAGTTCATAACCGGTAAGAACAACAACATTCTTCATTGAATATGAGCTTCTTAATATTTTGTTAAACATTTCTTTACCGCTTACATCATCAGGATGGAATTTACCAGCAAAAATTAACTGTATTTTATTTTCATTTAACAGTTTTAAAATTCTGTTTTCATCCATGAAGATTAACCAAGCACGTTTATAATCGGCAAATCTTCTTGCCCAAGTGATTGTAAGTACATTCGGATCTAATCTTTTACCAACTGTATTTGCAATAAATTCAAATACTTCTTTTTTCATTTCTTTCTTTGACTCAAGAAGTGCTTCTAAATTATCTGTTTGCATTCTTGGATCTTGCCAGTAATGAAGGTTTACAGCATTTGTAATAGCTCTTATCGGACATCTGCCTTCAACCCATTTCCACATTTTATTAGATACTAATCCGTGTAATTGAGAAACGGCATTAGCTAATCTGGACATTCTTAATGCGGCAACTGTCAAAGAGAATTGTTCTCCGCCTAATTGAACTGCTTCAGCTCTTGAACGACCTGCAAAGAAACCGCCTTTTAATAAATTATCAACCCAGTGAACCTCATTTCCTGCAGCAACAGGAGTATGAGTTGTAAATACAACTTTTTCTTTAACTTTTGCCAAGTCACCGTCATATTGATTTAATAATTCGAATGCAGCAGGAAGAGCATGACCTTCGTTTAAGTGAACACAATCAAAATTGTATCCGATTTTTTGAAGTAATCTTATACCTGCTATACCTAAAACCGTTTCCTGTGCAATTCTTATTTTTTCGTTACCGTCATATAATTTATGAGATATTGATCTTGCCCATTCAGAGTTTTCATCAATATCAGTAGTCAAATAATATACGGGACAAGTATCAAAAATTCCCGGTTCTAACTTATATGCTTTAACTTTTACATTTTCACCATATACTTCTACATTAACAGATTCATTAATATCTGTTAAAAAGTCATAATGTTTTCTAATATATGCAACTTCAACATTACCGTCATGGTCTATTCTTTGGTTATAATAGCCATATGACCATAACATTGTAATACCGACCATAGGCATTTGGAGATATCCTGCAGATAGCATGTGCGAACCTGCCAAAAAGCCTAAACCGCCAGAATATGTTGCAATAGATTGGTCAATTGCTATTTCCATCGAGAAATATGCTACATTTGGTAATCCCATTCGGCTCTCCTTATTTTTTTCTGAACAAAAATTTTACTAACTTGTAATTTATACCAACAACATAACAAAAAATCAATATTTTCTCAAATTAATTATAAATAATGGTACAATTATGTAAACGGAGGTAAAAATGACATTAACTGATAACAATTACTATAGTAAAAAGCTTGGTGAAATTCTTGTTGATATGCGCATTGTTAATGATGAACAAGTTCTTAACGCATTATTTGTTTCAAAGAAAACTCATTCAAAAATAGGATCCACTATGGTAAGAGAAGGAATGATAACTTTGGAACAACTAAAAACAGCACTGAAACTTCAATTGGGGTTTGATGCGGTTACAGAAGAACAAATTTCTTCTTTGAACTCAAATATATTATCAATATTACCTGAAGATTTTATTAAAATGTTCTGTGTTTTACCTATCAGTTCAGATGAAAGAACACTTACAGCAGGATTTGTTAACCCTCTTGATAAAACGGTAATATCCAATGTTATTGCATATACAAGCATGAATCCTAAGATATTAGTTATTACGCAATATGAATATCAAATGATTATACAAAAGTTTTTTTAAAAAATAGTTTTTACATAGCGAGGAAATATGAAATTAGCAGTTTTTGATTTTGATTCAACATTAATGGAAGGTGAAACTTTAGAATTCATTGCAAAAGAATACAATTTAGAGCCTTTAATTAAAAAAATAACGACGGAAGCAATGGAAGGAAAAATTGATTTTTTTGAAAGCTTAATAAAAAGAGTTTCTCTTTTAAAAGGAGCAAAAGAAGAAAAAATCAAAGATATATGTGAGAACTTACCATATACAAAAGGTGCAAAAGAAACAATTTATGAACTAAAAAAAATGGGATATAAAGTTGTTTGTTTTTCCGGAGGATATGAAACTGCAACAATTCCGGCACAAAAAGTTCTAGGATATGATGCACAATTTTCAAATATATTCCATTTTAAAAACGGAGAATTAACCGGAATGCTCGGAGGAGAAATGATGTTCTCCGACAGCAAAGGTAAAATGTTAAAAAGACTTCAAGCCATAATGGATATATCAAAAGAAGATACCATTGCAATAGGCGATGGGGCAAATGATTTAAGTATGTTTCAATATGCAGGAAAACGTATCGCTTTTTGTGCAAAACCGATTTTAAAGGAAAATGCAGATATAATAATTGACATAAAAAATCTGACTGAAATATTAAATCATATGTAAATTTTTGTAAATTTTATTTATATGATTAAACCGGCTAAAATACTATTTTAATTGACTAAAGTGGAATTTTAATAAAAATTTTAATTGTTCATCTCTGAATTTAGAGCTAAAAAAAACTCTTTATATATATAAGACTAATTATTATACAAAGCGTTTAAACAGCGCCAAAGATGATACGGGGATAAAAAGGGATGAATTTAATTTCATTGAAGCTTGATTTCTTCAATTACTTGGAGAAAGAAGGAAAAACTGACGGTTTAAAAGAAGATGAGATATTATCTTCCGACTTAAGCATTTTTATGTATTCCTCAGAATTTGAAAAATTCATGGATGAAAAAGGCAGTGAATATAATCTACCTGAAGATTTTTCAGGAAGCATAAGTGATATATTAGAAATGGAATTTGATGAGGAAACCGGTGAATTTAAAACAGGTGAAGATGATGAAAATTCCTTAATGGGTGGATTATTAAACGAATTATTTAAAAATGAAGATGTATTAAAAGCAACAGATATAGACCACGACGGTAAAATAAGCCAAGATGAAATGACTAATTTCATTCAATTGGCAAATCAATATGATAAAGATGACAAAAACTTCACATTAAAAGATATTTTCGGGGCAGTAAAAGGTATTGAAGACGGAACATTCAATCCGTCATACGGTATTATTCCTACTGAATTATCAGACCCGGCTGCGCTTGCAATGCAGCAAGCATTGTCAACAAATGCAGCAAATAATACAGATGGTGGGAATACAACAAATAGTACGAGCGGAACAACAGAACCAAAGAACAATTCATTCAACACACAAAATTCCGGACCTGCCGCTACTCCGACTCCATCTAAAGGTGCAACTGAAGAATCAGAAAATAAAGCAAAAGAAATCGAAGAAATTGACAGACAAATTGCAGAAAAGACAAATGAAATAAATTCATTAACCTCCGAAAAAGCAAATGCATACTCAGCAAATTCAGAATATCAAACATTAACTAATGATTTAAAAACAGTTAATGATACAATTGCGAAATCCAGCAGTAATATAACAACACTTGAAACTGATTTACATAAAACACAAACAGATATATCAGCAAAACAAGCAGAACTTGATAACTTGCAAGATCCTAAAGTATTTACGGAATACAAAGAACAAATCGATGCAAAAAGAAATGAATTAAAATCCGCAATTGAAAGTTTAAAAACAAAAGAAAGCGAAACTCAACAAAAGATTGAAACAGAAAAACAAACAATAACAACAAATGAACAAAAGCAAGCAACATTAGAAGGACAAATTAAAGAATTTGAACAAAACAATCCAAATGATCAAATTAAAGAAATAAACAGTAAAATTGAAACTTTAAAAAGTGACATTTCATCATTGAAGGAGCAAAAACAACAGAAACAAACAGAAATCAAACAAACAAGAGATCAAGAAAAATCTGATGCGGAAGTATACGGAAAAGCAACTGCATACAGACAAAGTGAATTTGTAAAATATATGATGGATTACGCAACAGACAGCGGTACAAGAAACAGATACGATAGTGCGAACCACGGAGGTGCTTGGTGCGCAATATTTACAAGTGAAGTAACAGAAAAATTATATGCAGAAGTAGCCAAAAGACTCGGAATGTCTACAAATCAATCGCAAGACTTAGGAGGAAACCAAATGGCTATGCACGCTACAGCTTGGGGTAAAATGGTACAAAATGCATTATCTAATGCAGGAATTAAACAACAAGCAACAATTAATATATCACATATGACAGAACAGCAAAGAAAAGATGCTGTAAGAAACGGCTTAATTTATCCTGGTATGACATTTGAATATGAAGAAGGCGGACATTATCATACCGGATTCATTGAAAGTATTAATCCTGATTTAACTTGGAACACTATCGAAGGAAATTCTACCGGAGGTAAAACAGGTCAAAACAGAAGAGATGCAACTTACAGTAAACTTACCAGTGTAACAGACTCAACATTAAAAACAATGTACTGGCTTGTACAAAGAGGAATTATAACGGCAGAAGAAGCAAATAGAAGATTATATGGGGCATAATATAAAATTTGTTTCGCGCCAAGAAACAACCTGTATATTAAGGAATTAATATTTCTTAATATACAGGCAATTTCTTTTTTAAAAAAAATTTTTTATATATAGATAAGCATATTAAGAGAAGTAGTTTTATATGAATTTGATTACTCTAAAGATAGACTTTTATAACTATCTTGAGCAGGAAGGAAAACTTGATGAACAAAAAGCAGAAGATTTATTGTCTTCTGATATTAGCATATTCATGTATTCTGCTGAATTTCAAAAATTTATAGATGAAAAAGGTTCTGATTATAATATACCCGAAGATTTTTCAGGTTCATACACTGATCTTATTGAAATGACTTTTGATACTGAAACATGTCAATTTATACCAAACGAGTACACGGGTAATAAAAGTGATGAAAATCAAGATATAAAAATGCTTGAAATGTTAAATGACTTGTTCAAGCAAGATGAAGTTAAAGATGCTTTCGATATAGATCATGACGAAAAAATAAGCAATGACGAAATGAAGAACTTCCTTCAACTTGCAAATCAATTTGATAATGACAAAGAAAACTTTTCACTTGAAGACATATTTAAAACAATGGAAGGAATAAAAGACGGAACATTTAACCCTGCATATGGTATTATTCCGAAAGAACTTCAAGGTGAAGATGCAATAAAATTACAAGAACAATTGTCTGAAGAAGCTGCAGAAAAAGTAGGCGGAGACAGCAGCAAAGTAACCTCAAGTAATAATGTGGGCGGAGGTTCAAGTACGACACCTGACAGAAAAGGTGCGAATGATGATTCTAAATTGGAGTCAGGGAAAATTTCTGATATTGATAAAGAAATTGAAAGACTGAACAACGAGATTATAAGCAAAAATAATGATAAAGCAAAATTAAAAGCTAATGATAAAGATTACCAGTCAAAAGTAACCGAATTAAATTCTGTATTATCTGATATTTCAAAAAATGAAGCAAATATAACAAATTTTGAACAATCATTACATGAAACTCAAACTTCAATATCTTCTTTGACTGCGGAATTAAATAATCTTCAAGATCCTGTTTTGTTTACGGAATACAAAGATGATATTGAAAATAAGAGAAAAGAACTTCAAGCTGAAATAGAAAAGAAAAATAATGAAGCTGCAAAACTTCAAGAAAATATAGAAAAAGAACAAAAAGCATTAAAAGAAAACAAAGATAAACAAAAAGAACTTGAAGGCATTATAGAAAGCTATGAAAAGAATGAACCAAATTCGGAAATAGATAAAATCAATCAAGAAATAACCGCACTTAAAGAACAAATTACAAAATTAGAAAATGATAAAAAAGAAAAGAAAGAAAATGATTTAAGTAAAGTCAGAAATAGAGAAATATCTGATGCAAAAGTATACGGTGAAGCTAAAGCATACAGAGAAAGCAATGAATTCACAAGATGGATGATGGATTACGCAACCAGCAAAGAAACAAGAAACAGATATGATAATACTAACTTTGGTGGAGCTTGGTGTGCAATATTTACAAGCGAAGTAACAGAAAAATTATATGCAGAAGTAGCAAAAAGACTTGGAATTTCAACAAATAAATCCCAAGGAATGAATGGTAATCAAGTTGCAATGCACGCAGTTGCTTGGGGAAATCTATATCAAAAAGATTTTGATGCAATTGGTTTGAAACAAAAAGCAGCAATTAATGTAACTAATATGACAGAACAACAGAGAAAAGATGCCGTAAGAAACGGTTTAATATATCCCGGTATGACATTTGAATATGAAGCAAACGGCGGTTATCATACAGGATTCATAGAAAGTATAAATGAAGATTTAACTTGGAATACAATAGAAGGCAACTCTACCGGAGGTAAAACCGGAGTTAACGTAAGAGATGCTTCAAATCAAAGATTAAGCAGTGCGACAGATACTACTTTAAAATGTATGTACTGGCTTGTACGCTCAGGCAAAATAACAGCAGCCGAAGCAAATAAACGTTTGTATAATGCAGCATAAAAATACTGTTTTATGATGATTTATTTGTTGTCATATAAAGACAGTTTTTATGCTGTATATTAATTTTTGTAAAAGACATTTTCCATGACCTAACAACAAGTTTTCTTTTTGTTTTTTAATAAGAACATCAAAGAGAGAAGGATAATTTATGGAAAGTGCTATTAAAACAAGAAAAAGCTCAAGTGTAAAAAGAAGTGCTAACAGATTAAGCAGCACATATAGAAATTCACACATGACAGACAGTATCAGCGTCGGAAGAAATATCCACACCGGTACTATGTACAATCCTATCAGAGCAGAAAGAAAATTCAAGAAAATCCAAAAAGCAGAGAAAACTCACGTAAGTTTTATATCAACACATCCTGCTGAAATTGTTTTAGGATTAGCAATCGGCGCTTGTTTAACTGTAGTAACAAACGGTGCAGCATTACCTGTTTTGATTGTTGCTGTTATAGCAATAGCTTTATGGTAGTTTTTATATAACATAGAAGAAGCTTAAGCCTAAGGCTAAGCTTCTTTTTGCTATAAAAAAGTATTTAACTAAACTTTGTAAAAATGTAGTTGAAAGAGTGTTTACGTGTTATCATTTATTCATAAATGTTAGGGAGAATGTAATGATAAGCGTACAAAAAACCATACAGCAAAATGAACTAAAATTAGCTGTTTTTATAGTTGTTATTTCAGTAATAATATTATTTTTAGGATATCTTATATCTGATATTTTTAATCTCGGAATGATAGGTATATTTATATCATTTATTATAGCTGCAGGTGCAAATTTTATTTCATACTTCTTTTCTAGAGATATTGTACTAAAGTCACAGCATGCAATACCGATGAGAGATGCTGAATTCCCTGAATACTGCAACATGGTTAGGGGAATGTGCGAAAAAAATAATATAATTATGCCGGACTTATACTACATTAAAACAAATGCCCTGAATGCTTTTGCAACCGGCAGAGATCAAAAACACGCAGCTGTTGTTATAACAGAAGGTATGTTAAGAACAACACCGTTAGATGAAATATCTGGCGTAATTGGTCATGAATTATCTCATATTGTTCATAAAGATATTATGATAACAAGCTTTATAGCAATACTAATAGGCTATGTAACTATACTTGCAGGTGCTTTAAGAACAGCATCAATGTACAGAACATCAGGAAGCAGACAAAACAACGGATTACTAATGTTAATAGGCCTTGCTTGTTCAATCTTGGTGCCGATTGCAGGCATGATTATTAAAATGGCAGTTTCTCGTTCAAGAGAATATATGGCAGATGCCACAGGCGGAGTAATATGCGGAGATCCGAAGCTTCTGGCTAAAGCATTATACAGAATAAGCCATGACGGTCAAGAAATGCCAATGGCGAATACTGCAACAGCACCGTTATACATTTCAAATCCATTTAAAGGAAATTCTTTTGCCAATCTTTTTTCAACACACCCGGATATAAATGACAGAATCAGAAGATTAAATGAAATGAGATTGGTTTAATGTCAAAAAAGCTCATTATTTCTATTATATGTACTATAATTTATGCATTTATAACATTAATTGCGGTATTGCATCACGAATCATGGGCTGATGAAGTACAAGTATGGCAATTGTGCAGATATCTTTCTATATCGGAATTAATACAACATCTTCAAAATGAAGGGCATCCTTCTTTATTTTATTTACTAATTTTTCCGCTTACAAAAATATCTTCAAATATAATGTATATGCAGCTGCTTTGCTGGATTTCGATGGTATTTGCGGTTTTTATAATGTTTTTCAAGTCACCATTTGGTAATTTCACAAAATTTGCTATAGTAACAAGTGCAGGATTTCTTTATTTTCTGCCGGTTATGGCAAGAAATTATGCAATTATTCCGGTCCTTGTATTTTTGGCCGCCATATTATATCTAAAGCAGAAAGAACATCCGATATTGTACGGAACAACTATTGCACTGATTGCTAATACTCACGCAATAATGTTTGGGTTTGCATTTATTCTTGCTTTATTATTCTTTTATGACAACATATTCATTCCTTGGAAAAATAAAGAAGAAAAAATTAAAAATTCTATTATTATTTCAACTGCAATCATTATTACAGGATTATCAACACTTATATTGCAATTATATAATACAACATCAAGTAATCAATTTATAACATTTGATGATGAATCAATTTATACAAAGGCTGCGCACGTTTTTTCTCATTTCTTTTTTAATACATATAATTCAAATTTACTCGGATTTAATTTAATAGATATAACATTTATATACATTTTAGCCGCTTTATTCTTGGGATTTTTTGTTATTTTGTTCATAAATAATAAACGTATGTTTCTTATTTCAACTTTTGCAATAGGCTTTCAATTTGCTATATATATTCTTGTTTATTGGAAACTTGTTTATGCAACCAGAATTTTTACATCATTCGTGATTTTGATTTTCTGTATGTGGATACTTATTCTAATGACTGATAATGAAAAGCAAAAGAAAATTGCGAACATATTAATTTCTATATTTTTTATTCTTACTATATATAATTCGCTGCATTCATATATACTTGATTTAAAAAATAATTATTCCAGTGCTAAATCAACAGCAGAATATATAGTCAAGCATTTTGAAAAAAATAAATCTCTGTTCTTAATAGATATAGAGTCTTGCCATATTGCATTAGCATATTATTTGGACATAAAGGGATATGAATTAATATCAATAATGAGAGAAAAACCGCTAAAATATGTAGTTTGGGATAATCAATCAGGTATAGCACTGGATGAAGCAAATTGGAAAAAATGCGGAAAATATTTTTCACAATTATATCCTGATTTAAACATATATGTAATAAGGTCAAGAAGTAATTTTTACGACTACTCATTAACGGAAAATTTTGAACCTGTATACATTTCCGCTGACTGTATGGACTTCTATGAAAAATATATAATATATAAATACATTAAATAGTTTTATCTCTTTTCATATATGGTTTTATAAACTCACCAACAGAATAATATTCAACTTTTAAGTCTGTTTGTTCTGCTTCATCTTCAAAATAATCAAATAAATCAGCAAGAATATCCATATATTTATTACCTTCTTTTGCAAAAAACTTGGATTCTATATCCATAATTACAACATTCACACCTGTTTGTTTTGATTTTATAAGGAATGATTTTATTTGTTCTATATTTGTATTAATCGGAGGTATCAAAATATATTTTGTACGAACGGCAATTTTATATAAATTTATAAGTATAATATGGAGGAAAGGGAACCAACTTACCTTTATTTATTTGGAAATTAAAGTATAATTCGGAGAAGGGGGGATTCGAACCCCCGGTGGAGTTGCCCCCACACAAACGTTCCAGGTTTGCACCTTAAACCACTCGGACACCTCTCCATTGATTTACTTTCTATTTATAACAGACAAAAACTTTGTCGTCAAATGTTTATTCATATATAATATTTTTATGAAAAAATCAATTTTAATATTATTTTTAATCCTTATATTAACTCTTCTTTTCATTAATATTCTTCCATCTGAAGGATACAAAGTATTTAAAATTGAAAACCCAAAGACCATATACATTGATACAAACAATAATTCAATTTTTGATGAAAATGAACCTGTAATAATAGAAAATCTGTACTACATAGATGAGAATACAGATACCGCTAATTTCCCGATATTGGATAATTTAACAGAAGAACAAAAAGTATTTTTATCATATAAAGTTAAAGATTTATCTGAACAATTATTAAAAAATAAACATGTTAAGATAGAAAATAATGATATTTATATAAACGGAAAAAGCTATTCGGAACAAATGCTGAAATCAAAAACAGTATTTAATAATTCCGAGGAGACACAAAAAGCACTATACAATTACATAAATTCAATTAATTTGGATGACTATGTACTCTTAAATACACGGAGCAAAAAATATCATAAATTATCCTGCACAGAAGGAAGAAAAAGCACAAATTTAAGACTGACAAATAAAAACAAACTTGGAAATGACGCTTCGCCTTGTAAATACTGCCATTTAAATAAAACATTTAACAATAATAAATATAACTGCAAGAATACAGATGATAAATCAAAACAAGAAACATCAACAACTTTCAAACAAATAAAAAAGCCGGCAAATAAATTTAAAGAAGATAATATAGAAATATTTTTTATTGATTTGAATGAAATTGAACTACCTTCAAACAAATGCGCTTCAACTGCCTGCCAAACATTATTAAATGAAATAAATAATGCACAGTCTTCAATTGATTTTGCTATATACGGAATTAATAATCAACCTCTTTTAGTTAATGCCCTTTTAAAAGCAAAAGAAAGAGGAGTGAACATTCGATGGGTATTTGATATTAATAAATCCTCGGGAAATTACTATGAAGATAATGAAGAACTTGCAAAATTAATCACTTCATATAAAACAGATGAAGTTTATGAAAGTAAAAATCAAACAGCAATTATGCATAATAAGTTTTTTATTTTTGATAAAAAACATGTATGGACAGGTTCTGCAAATATTTCAACTACCGATTTAACAGGATTTAATGCAAATTATGCGGCACTTATAAAATCGGACGAAATCGCTAAAATTTATACAAATGAGTTTGAACAAATGTATTCGGGATTGTTTCATAATTATAAGAAAAAACAGCAGACAAATTTCATTCAAATCAACTCAGAAACCTATGTAAAACCTCTGTTTTCTCCGCAAGATAATATCATAAATAATGAAATTATTCCTCTGATAAATAATGCTAAAAAGTACATTTATATTCCTATGTTTTTTATCACACACAAAGGAATTTCAAAAGCACTTATCAATGCCCATAATAAAGGTATAGATATTAAAATCATTCAAGATGCAACAAATGCTCATTCGACGGCAACTATACACAAAGAATTAAGGGATGCGAATATACCGGTAAAAACCGAAAATTTTGCCGGAAAAATGCATGCTAAATCGATGATTATTGATGATAATATTTCTCTAATCGGTTCTATGAACTATACAAACAGCGGAAATAATAAAAACGATGAGAATGTTTTAATAATAAAAAGTCCCCAAATAGCAGAATATATGAAATATACATTCATATATCTATGGAATAAAATTCCGGATAAATATTTAAAATATGACCCGAGAGCAGAATCATTTGAATCAACGGGTTCGTGCAATGACGGAATTGATAACAATTTTGATAATAAAATAGACGGACAAGATGACGGTTGTAAAACAAAATAAATTATTTAACGGCTTTTTTTAGTATATGTTTTATCTGTTCTGTTTGCTTATCTGCATTATATCCTCTGTTAAAATTTTTATAAGAATTATCATATTCTTTATACTCAAACTGAGTCTTTTTGTTAAAAGCCAATATTATAGTTTCTTCACTATCATATTCGGCAGTCTTAATTTCATTATAAAGACTTAAAAGTGTTTCTTTTATTACGTCAATATTATTTTTGTTAGCTTTAACAATTAAAAGTTTATTCGCAAAATCCGAAAGATTTTTAACTAAATCTATTTCAACATTCCCTAAGCACATTGCACAATCGGAAACAAATCTCTTCTTTGCATAATTATCAAATACTGCCCTATATTTATAATTGGCAGGTATTTCATTATCATTTTCCAACGGATACAATACACCAATGTTGACATTCTTCATTTTGTTATTACGAACGTATTTATATACAGAATCACATAATTCATAATCATCAATATAAATTGTTTTATGAATATTTTCATTTAAAGGAAGTGAGAAGTTTGCAGCTTCTTCTCCGACAGAGAATATATCAGATATACATTGATTTTGTAGATTTTCAACAATAAAATTATTTAAATTATTATTAAAAAGCAACTTGGGCTGATATACATACGATTTATCGGCATTTTCAGAATAATAATTTTGAAGAATTTTATGCAGAAATTCATACATTTTTTTAAATTGCTTAGTTCTTATCAGATACAAGCTATATTGCAAATTCAAAAAATATTTAAGCCAATTTACAAAAGGTATCATAGTAAAAATTTGAGAACATTTAACCCTGTTTAAATAATATTGACCGAGTTCTTTTCTGGAAATCAATTTAGTAAACTCAAAACTGCTGAAAACAATTTTAAAAAAGCCTCTTGCCAGTGCCTTTATTTTTCTTGTTTCAAGAGATAATCCTTCAAAATCATATAAAATCCATCTGCCATTATTAAAAGTATAATTGTGAGGAAGTAAATCCCAACCGCATATACCGAATTTTTCAAGTTCAATACACATTTCTAATGCGAGTTCAGATACATCATAAGCCATCGTTTCCGTGTACTCTTCAGAATGAATTATTCCTTTTAAAAATTCATGTTGGACAATTTTCTTTTCATCGGAATATATTTTTGTATCAACAACACAATCGGATAAATAATCAGAATTTTTAATAATATCAATTATCCTTTTGGTTTCATCAATATTATCAACAATTCTAAATATTTTTCCGTCTTTTTGCTTAACAGTATCCGAAAAATTTATTTCTTCGCTATTATCAATCATAAACTTATTTCTTAATTGCGGACTTATTAATTATATTATAAACAATACATTTCATTGGCAAATTTTTATATTTATGATTTTTAGTAAACAATATGAGAATAAATGGAAAGAGTAACAATATTTCTTTTAACAAAAGACTGGCAGCAACCTGTTCTGTTGTGCAATCAACAGGTGAGCCATTGCCATGCAATATATACAAAATATTGCCGAATGAAGATAGAAATTATTTAAAAAAACTAGGAAATGATTATAATTGGGAGAAAAACCATTACTTAGACTGTCTGGAAATAGACTTTTTAGAAATGAATGAATTGCCTTATACTTCTATATATTCAATAGAAGACAAAGACGGGAAATGTATAGGATTAACAGAAGTAAAAGAAAATCTCAATACTTTTAACATTGAAATTTTAGAAACCGCCCCAAGATTTGAGAACAAAAGGTCAGATTCTTCAATAAAATATATTGGAGAAACAATGGTCTCTTTTATAACAGAATTGGCAAAAAGAACAAAAAAGCATATGATAGAAGTATTTTCCGCATCAAAAGCAGTAGATTTTTACAGAGAAAAATGTCATATGAACTACAATGACAGAAATAAATATTTTTATTTACCTGCATACAGATACGACCGGCTTTTAATGCAAAATGAAAGACATACCGGAAGTAAAATCAATATTATAGAATAATTTATACTTCAGTCAATGCTTCAGAAAGACGCTTAATTCCTTCTCTGATAGTTTCCGAATTTGCATTTGTATAGTTTAATCTCAATGTATTTACATTTTTAGGATTAACATAGAAAGGATGTCCAGGAACAAAAGCAACATTCTTTGCAATTGCTTTATCAAATAATTTCATTACATCTTTACCTTCTTCTAATGTAACCCAAGTAAACATTCCTCCTTTAGGACGGGTAAATTTAACATTTTTCGGGAAATATTCTTCCATCGCACCGACCATTGCCTGTGCTTGTGATTTATATAATTTCTTAATTTTTTCAATATGTTTATCCAAATCATTATTATAAAGATAATCGGATATTAAATACTGCCCGAATATATTTGAATGTAAATCTGCTGCTTGTTTAGCTGTTTCAATCATTCTTATTATTTCTTTATTTGCAATTATGTAACCCAAACGCATGCCGGGAGTAACAATCTTAGAGAATGAACCGAGATACAAATTCTTTTCTGTTTGATTTAATCCGATATAAGGAATTCTGGGTGTATCTTCAAATCTGAGTTCTCCATACGGATCATCTTGTATTAAAAGCATATCTTCATCTTTAATTAAATCAAAAACAGCTTTTCTGTTTTCTGCCGTATATGTTAAACCCGTAGGATTTTGGAAATTAGGTATTAAATATGCCAATTTTGGTTTATAAGTTTTTAAAGTATTTTTTAAGTCTTCAATGTCCAACCCGTCATCATTAAGTTTCGTTGTAACAAAATTAGCCTGATAAACACAGAAAGATTGTAAAAGACCTAAATATGAAGGTTTTTCAACCATTACATTATCACCTTCATTTATAAATACTTTCCCTATTAAATCCAAAGCCTGTTGAGAACCGGTTGTAATGATTATATTTTCAATAGAAATATCCATATTCCAAAGTTTTTTATATCGGTCTACAATATATTGTCTCAAGGTATCAAGACCAAGTGTTGTCGAATATTGATATATCTTCGCTCCGTACATTTCAGCTATTCTGTTCATTGAAATTTTAAGTTCTTCCTGCGGAAATGAAATCGGATTTGGAAGTCCGCCGGCAAATGAAATAATTTCAGGCTTTTGAGTAACCTTTAATATTTCTCTTATAAATGATGAAGGAGTATTTTTTATTCTTTCGGAAAAGTAATTTTCAAACATATTTTAACCTATTTTCTAATATTTTAAGTCTATCACATAGTGTTTATGTATGCAAAATAATTTACTTGATTTATGTTAATATGGTTTTATGATTAAGAATTTTGATAGAATTATTGACGGCATAAAAAAAATGAATCTTCCATATACAGATTTTGTAAAATTTATGGAAGATATACATGATCCTTTTATTGTTTTAATTGCTTGCATTCTTTCTCTAAGAACAAATGACAGGACAACATATCCTGCGACTATGAGAATGCTGAAATTAGGTAAAACACCTAAAGACTTCTTGAATGTTAAACTTGAAGATTTAGAAAAAGCTATCTATCCTGTAGGTTTCTATAAAAATAAAGCGAAACAAATACTGGATATAGCATATGAACTGTATCATAAATACAATAGTATAGTTCCAAATGAAATAGATGAACTTGTTAAATTTAAAGGAGTAGGAAGAAAAACAGCAAATCTTGTTCAATCAAAAGGATACGGATTACCCAGTATATGTGTGGATGTTCACGTTCACAGAATATCTAACAGACTAGGGTTATGCTCCACCAAAGAGCCGGAAGAAACCGAAACGGCATTAAAAAATAATCTGCCTAAAGAAAAATGGTCGGAAATTAACACTATTTTTGTCACTCTCGGACAAAACATCTGTAAACCAACTAAACCCGACTGTTCAAAATGCGGAATTACAAAATATTGTAAATACTATAATTCACTAAAGTAATACTTGATTTGTTGATTTTTGTCTTGTCTGCGGCTGTGATATTCTCTGTTGAAATCTGCTTTTTGTATTTTTATATTCTTGAGAGAGATAATCTAAACTCGGTTCTACAGTCTTTTTTATCACAATATTTTCAACAAAATTATCAATAGATTTTGCTAATAATGCCAATCCAATAAACCCGCCGGCGGTTTTAATCATTTTATTCTTAAAAATTTGATTTTCATGGAAATCTTTTAATATACTCTTTACTGCTTTTCCCATATATTTATCGGCAGGATACAATTTTGCATATTCACTTTGAACTGTCTGAAACTTTTCAAATAATTTTTTAGACATTTCTTTTGGTCGTTGATTTTGCATTAATTGCGCACGCATTTCCATTATTTTTGCGCCCTGCCTTTTTGCAAAATCTCCGAGTTTTTGTTCATTAGCATGTGCAAATGTATCAGAATCCTTTAACGGATTTATAAAAGATAAAACTTTTTTAAACGGAGATAGTCTTTTAAATTCATCTTTGGATGTTTTGGCAGTTGTCAAAATGGCATCTTCGAAGCCAAGGGCATAACTTTCAGGATTATCAACAAACGTATGTAAACTCTTTGACTGCATGTAATCAATTGATTTATAAATTACATCAATTTTAGATTGAGAAGATAAGCCGTTTTTTGATAATCGGTTAAAAGAAGAAGCGCATCTTTGCCCTAACGATACTGCAGCCGTCGGCATAAATACACTTGCCATAGCCTGAAATACAGCTTCTTTTACACCTCTTCTTTTACTCGGATTATATTGTGTATCTTCATTTTTGTATTTATCATAAATATCTGCACCAAAATACATCAAAGCAGGAACCCATAATGCAGTTCCTATTTTAGGCGATATTCCGCTAACTACGGCACCCAATTCGTTAGAATACGCTAAACCTTTAATCGGCCATGTTTTTAGCGGGTCGACATATTTATCATTTTTATCTTTAAGGTTTGCAGAAGTAAAATTTACTCTCGGCTTTATTGAATTGTTCGTAATTTTCATTAATATAATTTCTAAAAGTCTAATTACAATTGAGACATGTTTACGTCTCAATTATATAAGTATTATAAAATAAAAATTTGCCAGATAAAGCCATATAAATTTTTTATATCGGAAGTTTATTCATACAGCAGTTTTTAAACTTTTTTCCGCTCCCGCAAGGACATTTATCGTTTCTTCCGACATTAGAATAATCAATATTTTGAATATTTTTTGCTTCTTCTTTTACGGAAACTGCATTCATAGTTTCTTCAAATATTTTTGAAGCATAAAGTACACTTGCAGAAGAAAATATCTTTTTATCAACGGAGTCTGCTTTATAATAATTCAACAGTTCTTCCAAACTATATTTGGTTTCAAGTATTTCATTTACCCTGTCCGTAAAATTTTTATATTTTGAAGCAATTCTTCTTAGTATTCCGGCAGGAACTTTATCATTTTCCAAGAAGTTTTTAATACAATCTTTATAGCCCTGAATTGTTTTATAATCATCTATTTCAAATATTTTGCAAAATGTTTGATAGAAAGGAAGTACAAACAGTCCTAATTCTTTATCATAAATTATTCCTATATCATAAACGGAAGAATGAGAAGAAAAACCTTCCAATGATTTTTCCATAAAATCAGAATATGAATTTCTAAAATCAGACACAGTAAAATATCTGTTATTTTCAACTTGTTTTATGTTTTTATTAACATCATCCTTTTCGGGAAGCACATCTGTATCACAATATTCATTGAACATATTAATTAAATTATCAGCATATACATTTGTTGTTATAACTTCATCCGTATTAAAACACTTTGAGAACTTTTCACCAAAATTTTTAACCAATGATTCAATTTGTTCTAATTTTTTAGGATTTTGTTCATAAGCATCTTCCGGTCGTTCAATTATTTTAGCTATTGCATATTTATAGACTTCTTCTTTGTTAATACTTGAAAGAACATTAGAAATTTCAAGAAGATAATGTTCATCTTTCATAGGAAATATTCTGCAAAGAGCATACTGTCCCGGAGTAATACCTCTAAAATTATTCATCTTAACTAATGAAAGAACCTTATAATTTTTTTCATTGACAAGATTATAAATTTCAAATCCGTTACTGAGAACTCTTCTTATCTCAAATACAGAAGAAAATGATTTTGATAAATTATCTAAAATTTCTTTTTCTTCTTTTGTTATATCGGTATTTTTTTCTTCAAATAGTTGAATAATTGTTTTTCTGTCAGTAGTAAGCCTTCTTTCAAAAATATAAGGGACTAATAAAGCTTGAAGTCTTGCACCTTGAGCATTACCTCCTTGTACCGTAACAAGATATTCATCGAAATCAGGTTTAACAAGCTCATCAGCAAGAACAAAATTCATTACTTTTGTAATTGTATCCGAAATAATTGCTAATTTTTCTATTACTGACATTTTTAATCCCCTTTTATTTTTACTATAGCAGAATGTCTAGCGGTAATTCCTTTTTCTTTTCTATATGAAAAAAATATATCAGACATACAGCATGTGCAATAGTCGCATGTGTCTATATTTTCAACACCGGCACTCAATAACTGATTATAATTTATTTTTTTTAAATCTACAAAATATTTACCGTTTTTGAATTGATATAATGAAATATCATTTTTATCTTCAACAAGCTGCTCAAAGACATCTTCACCTGTTTCGAAACAACATTTTCCGATAGAAGGTCCGATAAGCGCAATAATATTTTCAGGATTAATATTAAGTTCATTTTTTAATTTATCAATTCCGATTTTTACTATTTTTGCTGCGGTTCCTCTCCAACCCGCATGAAGAATCGCACCCGTATTATCATTTTTGCTGTATAAAATTATCGGAACACAATCAGCAAAATTCATAAGTAATAAAGAATTTTTTATATTTGAAATTAATCCGTCGGTATTATCATAAAATTCTTTATCTTTAGATATAATTTCAATGTTATTACCGTGAACTTGTTTTGCAGTAGTAATATTACAGCCTGTCTTATTTGATAAAAATTTCCTATTATGTTCGGACAATTCTTTTAAATCTTCTCTTGAAGCACAAGTTAAAACGAACTCTCTTGTTGTAAAAAAACAATCATAATCACTAAGCAGCGAAGATTTTAATATTTTTTTTCCGTAAAAATCATCAAAATAGAACATTAATTTTCGACCGTATTAAATATTCTGTCGCCTGCATCTCCAAGTCCCGGTCTGATATATCCGTTATCGTTAAGACAATTATCAATACTTGCAGTTACAATTTTGACATCAGGATAAGCTTTAGTAACCTTTTCTAAACCTTCAGGCGCACTAATAAGGCTTACAAAACGAATATTTTTTTGAGGAACTTTTTTGTTTGCAAAAAGTTTAATGGCATCTATGGCCGAATTCCCTGTTGCAAGCATCGGGTCCAATATTAAAATGATTTTATCTTCGGGATTATCAAATTCAACAGGAATTTTATTATAGTACCAAACAGGAGTTAAAGTATCTTCGTCCCTATACATTCCTATATGTCTTACAGTAGCATAAGGCATAATTTCATTTGCAATATCCGAAAATATTAAACCCGCTCTTAAAATAGGAGCAATTATTATTTCTTTTTTACTGCTTAAACGCTGAACTGTACATTTTTCAAGCGGAGTTTCGATTTCAATATCTTCAAGCTCCAAGTCATCAGTGGCATTATAAAATAACAAATATGTAATTCTTCTTATGGCATTTCTAAATACTTCCGCACTTGTGGCCTTATTTCTTATTATGCTTAAATTATGACAGCATATAGGATGTTTTACTACTTTTACATTTTGGAAATCAGTCATTTTTTACGCCTCTATTTTTCAATAATTTTTCAGTTTCTTTAGTCATTTTATTTATAATAACAGTTTGAGATTTATTTGCCATATTGGTTTGATTTATTAAATTTTCCATATTTTTACTCTGCTTTAAGATTTCTTTTCTATGAAGAATTCCTGATTCATCTATAGCCCTTTTGGCATTACCGTATAAAGCAATCATAACTTCTGACGATAATTTAGAACCATCCCAATAATCTTGAACTCTGTATGTTCCTGATGGAATTATTTCTTCTCTGTTATCAGTTTCCGATGCTGTTGCAGGATTTAATTCCAATGAAGTAGAGCCTCCAAGCCCATAAAATTCAATAGTGGCAGTTGCACACTTTGGTATAATGGCATATTTTTTTGTAACATGTATAGAAACAAACACTTTATTATCAAATATTTTTATGTTTTTAATATAACCGATGTTGACTCCCATTAAACGAACAGGAGAGCCTTTTATTAGCCCTTCAACATCATCAAAAAAGATATAATATGTATTCTTGACATTATCTTTTATCGTGGAATTATAGAAATATAATAAACTGCCGCAAAATATTATAAGCAGCCAAACAATAAATTCTATAATCAATATTTGTTTCTTGCGCATACAAACATTATAAATCAAATGATATATATTACAAAATAAAATGTAGTGTTAATTAAATATTAAGTAAATTATAAATTATCATTATATTTTATCAATTTTAACTTTTAGGGGTTTTATAAAGGTATGAAAATTAGTTCAATAAAATCTGTCATGAATTTTAAAGGTGCAACGATAAATATAAATGCGCTGTCTGATATACACGGGCATATAGAAAAATGTGACAGAGCATACCAAACAATGCAGAAGCATAATGTTTTTGAACCCGAAAAAAAAGGTACAGCCAACTATCTTATTATAGGCGGAGATTGGTTTATTTCAGGAGATAGAAAAGGCTATAAATCAGCACCAAATAAACCTTTGATGGGTTTTCAACTTGATATGTACAACAAATTTGTCGGTTCAATAAAACAAAAATTCCCCAAGCTTATATCATTATTCATACCAGGAAACCACGATTTTGACGGAGGAAGAAAATGTTTTAAAGAAGTTGCAAAAAATATAGACTCAACTATCTTATCTACAAATTTAGACAAGAATAATTCCAAATATTTGGCAGATGAAATAAAAACAGGTCATATAGTAGAATCTTATATTGATTTTGTCAGTGATGATAAAAAAGCGAATGTATCATATCCTGTATTAAATTTAGGCATCTCTCCGGTTAATATGAGTTATTACAAAAAATATTTATCAGGTATTAATTTTACGGATAATATTCCGCAAGCGCAAAAAACTGTAAAACCAGAACAATACAAGAAAACATCAGAACGAGTAAATTCATTAATAAACGATTTCAAAAATAAATATCCAAACGGAATTGTAGTATTAACAAGCCATACAGGTGTTGATTTTGCACAAAATTGTGCAAAAGAAGGAAATATAGATTTAATATTTAATGCACATGAACACAAAGAGGAAATTGAACAAATAAACGGAACACCGATTATAAATCTTTCCCAAAACTTCAATAAAATAGTTAATGCAAAAATAAAACTGGATGATGATGGTAAGAAACATAATATTTTAATAAAATCTATGAATCCGAACGAAGAAACAATATCAACGGAAAGCAGTATCGGAGAATATTATGACGAACTTTTCAAAGAAGATTCAAAAAAAATATATACAATAAGATGTACAAATCCGTTATTAACAGAACTTTCTACAGAAGGTATAAGATACGAAAATAACCATCTCGCAAATTTTGTAACAGGTATTCTTCTTGAACAAGCTCAAAAAATTAATCCGCTAATTGATATTTTTGCATTAAATTCTTCTTCTATAAGAGGTGGTTTCCATCTCAGCGATGACAAAAATACAACTCATGCAGAAGTTTTAAACTGCCTCGACGGCATAAACACATCCCAATCAGATGTTTATGTTACAGATGTTTGGGGAGAAGAATTAATAATGCTGATAATGGATAATTTCGTATTTAATATGGCAGATAAAGAAAAAAATCCGATTATTCAATATGCCGGAATTACTATAGATAAAACAAATATGTTGGAAGACTACCATAACGGTAAAAGTTTTAAAGATTTGTGTAAATATATAAAATTAACAAGTACAGGGGAACAAATAAACCCTAATTTCATATACAGAATAGCTAATCCAAAAAAATATTTTGAAAAGTCAAACAGTGAAGAAATAAGAAACAAAATATATTCATCTACACCTTTAAACAAAAATGTTCACGAATTATTTGAAAATTATTTTGCAGAACATAATACTATTACTTATGTTCCTGAAACAAGATTATATTAATAAATTCGGTATCTTAAAAATATAAAAAGACCTATTTTGAAGTTTGTTCTTCGGATATCATTTGTTTATATCCGGCAATAACTTCTTTCCAAGGTTCAACAATTACATCATCCTTAGAAAGTGCTTCTTTCGGAATACCTGCGTGATGTATATATGGAAGAAGTTCTTTTTCTGAAATTTTAACTTCAGCGTCAATACCGTCATCAGTATCATTGCAGATAAAATATCCGTTTCCGTCTTTATCTTGTTCATAACCGATAACAGTAAGTTCATGCCCGCCTTTAACATTATTTTCAGAGTCAGTGTATATTCTTCCGATTATAATATTTTGATTTAATTCTAATGATTTTAGAAGATGATTTTTTAATTCTTGAGGTTCACAATTATAACCTGCGAGTTTTCCGTCTTGAATATTTTGATATACAACAGAAATAACAGGCTTTTCAAATACAATTCTTTCGACAAAATTCTTTTCTTCTTCAGTTAATCCTGTTTTATCAGGATTTAAATGACCGGTTCTCTCATCAGTAAGTGCATCATATGTATTTTGAGAACCTAAATTTAATAAAGCAGATTGAATTAATACATCTATACAAGAACGCTCGCCCGGATCCTTATATGAAGTTTGGACTCTTGCTCTTACTATTGCATTTCTATCCGGCTTAATTTTTACATTAAGCTTTTCCCAATTATTTTCAAAATAACAGTCTGTATTAAATTGTCTTAATTTAAATAAGCTTTCGGCCGTACCCTGAGCCATATCCGTTATATCAATTCTTTTATCAACACTATATGAATTGCCGCTTAATCCTTCTGCAAATCTTACAAACTCCGCAGGATTTTTGCTCGCAAGACAATATTCCATGCTTGCTACAACGCAAGAAGATGACATTACATTATATGCTTGTTGAGGGAATTGATTACCCGTTTCTTTTGTAATTCCTTTCGCAACAGGAGCCGGAATATCTCCGAATTTTTGCGTAATACTTGCAGGATTATCTAAGGCTTTTATAACTTCAGAAAGTATTTGCTTTTTATCCAAGCCTTGAAGTCTCGGTTGAGTCACGATTTTATACATATTAGAGAGAACAGTGGAACCGTCATTTGATTTGTTATTCATTAAAATACCCTTTTTATCAAGAGCATTAAATGTCTTTAAGTCCGAATGGTTTAAAAATGACTTAACGGTGTTATATTGCTGTTCCAAAGAAGGTGAAGCAGTATTGGAAGCTGCACCTGTAAATGAAGGTATATAAGCTTTATAATTATCTGCATTTAAACTTTTTAAATCTGAAGGTTGTGTTAAAGCAGGACTTGTTCTAACTTTAAATCTCAAGTCAGTTTTCAAATCCTTTGAAATGTACATATTATTAACTTTAGAAATTTTTAACATAAAACACTTATACCTTCAAATATAATAAAAAAAGAAGGGATTAAAAATTGCTATTTTTACTGTTTATTTGTAATTTGTTAAGTACATTGTTACAAATTAAATTTGGTTTTTACCCTCTTTTAAACCTCTTGCTCTGTCATAAAGTTCTACCTTCATATTTAATGAATGTGCTTTATCTATAACATAATTAACCAAATCAAGGTAATAATCGGATATTGTAGCTCTGTTTGTTTTATACCAAACATCTTCAATATCTAAAGCAAGCCATTTACCGCCTACATTAATAACAGAATTAATCCAAGAATCAATCTCTTTCCTGTTATCGTTTACATTCGGAATAATAATATATTTGGAAGTCATCAAGCCAAAACTGTCAGTATTAGCATCTGCATACTTTTTCATGTTTTCCAAAACTTTTTTATAAGCATTAACACGCTTAATTTTTTGATAAGTTTTATCACAACCCGCATCAATTGAAATAACAACGTTTAAAACACCTTTTCTGATTGCTTCTTCAATTGCAGGAGAGAATTTAATACCTGATGAATGTATTCTCATGTTTTTAAAATTATTAGCAGTAAGCAGCTTAATCAAATCTTCAAATTCGGGTGCTACAGTAGGTTCTCCCCCTCCAAATGATACTTCTCCGCCGGGGCGTAAAATTTTTCGTTCTATCATGTCTTTAACAACCGGAACAGCATCATAAGGTTTAATTTTGTCGAAAATCTTTTTATTTTGAACCTCATAACAATACGTACATCTGCTGTTACAAAGAACCCAATAATTAAATTGGAGGAAGTTTATATAATCTTCATCATCCCATTCTTTTTCTTCAAGAAAAACACAACCCAAACAATTAGGTGTAAGATTTCCTTTTTTGTGTTCTTCACGAAATTTACGTTTAAACTCAAACAGTTTATCCCAGTCTATCGGTTCACCGTTATAAACATTCTGTATGGTAATTCTTCCCCCGCCTGTATGGCACGTAAAACAACAAGTTTCAAGTCTTGTATGTTCAAAGTCCATACCATGCTCTATATATCTGCAACTAAGGTATTTCACTTGATATCCCAATCTCTACTCTTATGTATAAATTACCATTTTCAATAATAATAGTCAAGAATGCAAAGAAATGCTAAATTTCTTGTCTTTGGATTTTATTATATGTATAATAACAATGTTTTTAGATAATAAATAGGAATATGTTTTGAAATACGTAAGTTGCATACATTTAGAGCATGGTATAACATTTTTTTCAAATTCGGTTCAAATATGCTGTATAAGTTCACATCCGGGTGGCGGAAGAATTATGCAGGTAGAAAATTATAAAGGCGAGCCGATTGATTGGGATAAGTTTTTTGAAAACAGAAACAAGTTAAGAGAGGGTGCAAGAAACGGTAATATCCCAGAAAAATGTGAAGGATGTTATTATCTGAAAGAACAGGAATGGAATCCCGAAAATTACATTGATGAAGTATTAATCGGTCATTTTACTCATTGCAATTGCAATTGTATATATTGCTATACGGAAGCTGATAAGAAATTTTTTAATGCAAATAAAACATATAACATCTATCCTGTTATGAAAGATATGATTGACAGAGGCATCCTTTCAAAACAAGCAACAATAACTTTTGGAGGCGGAGAACCTACTATACTTCAAGAATTTGAAGAACTTATAAATTTATTACTGGATTACGATGTATATAATATCAGAATACACTCTGACGGAATAAAATATTCTCCGGGTATTGAAAGAGGATTAAGGCTGGGGAAAATTACACTTATTACATCTGTTGATTCAAGTTCTCCTAAAATATACGAAAGAATCAAACAAGTACCCTGTCATGATAAAGTATGGGCAAATCTTAAGAAATATGCCGATGCAAAAAACGGACTAATAAGAACAAAATATGTATTAATTCCCGGAATAAATGACAGCCTTTCCGAAATTAAAAATTGGCTTCAAAAAACATATGATGCAGGAATAAGAAATATAGCATTTGATATTGAAGATAACTGGTTTAAAGAACACAGAGAAAATATTCCTCAATATATATATGTAATATTCGATTTCGTATTTGATTGTTATAAACAATACAACATAGACAGCTGCGAATTATATGAAAGAGCATATAATTTAAAAGTAGACAGAGAAAACAGGCAAAAATCTCTATCTGAAACATAGGAG
>JAEELO010000030.1 GCA_016282705.1 Candidatus Gastranaerophilales bacterium
AAATTCCCTACTGCTGCCTCCCGTAGGAGTATGGGCCGTGTCTCAGTCCCATTGTGGCTGATCATCCTCTCAAACCAGCTACTGATCGTCGCCTTGGTGGGCCTTTACCCCGCCAACTAACTAATCAGGCACAGGCTCATCCTTAGCCACCGGAGTTTTCAAGTATAATATCTCAACTATACTCATATGCGGTATTAGCAGTCGTTTCCAACTGTTGTCCCCCGGCTAAGGGCAGATTCCCTATGTATTACTCACCCGTCCGCCACTTTCCATGATAGCAAGCTATCATTTCTCGTTCGACTTGCATGTATGAAGCACGCCGCCAGCGTTCATCCTGAGCCAGGATCAAACTCTCCATTGTCAGAAAAGTTTATGTCCTTGTTCTACTTCCATAGAACGCTCGACTCGTTTCGTTTCGTCCGTCTCATTTTTCTCAAAATCAACAGGTATTTCTTTATCGTCTTCAATTCTATTCTCTTGTCAATGTTCAATTTCTTTAGTCAGCAAACTTAAATTCCCTTTCGGGTTATTCCCATTCCTCTGACTCTGAAAACGTCACCTAATTTAGCGACATCTTCTATCCTATCACCTCAATTTTCTTTGTCAACATATTTTTTTAAATATTTTTGATTTTTTTATTGAAGTTTTCGGACTTTTTATAAAATCACCATAAACCATTAGGGTGACTGCTTTTGCTTATTATATTTATTTATATAATGTACTCGGCTTTTATAAAAGTGGACTCAACCACGCTTTTAAATGTAATTTAAACATATTTTTAAATCAATAGGTTTATTTTTGTTTATTAAGATTTATTAAAATGAATTTATTTTGCCCTATTTTATTGACTTTAACACGTCAACTATTCTTTTTGAAGCAAGTCCGTCGCCATATGGATTTATTGCCTCGGACATCTTTTTATATTCATTTTCATCTTTTAAAAGCATATCTGCAGCAGAAACTATCTTATCCTTATCTGCACCGACAAGTTTGACCGTGCCATATTCAACTGCCTCGGGGCGTTCCGTTGTATCACGCAATACAAGTACCGGTTTACCCAATGAAGGTGCTTCTTCCTGCACACCGCCGGAGTCCGTCATTATAATATGTGATTGTTTCATTAAAGTACAAAACTGTGCATACTCTAACGGTTCTATCAAATGAATTCTGTCATGCCCGTCTAAAAGCTCATAAACGGGTTTTCTCACATTCGGATTAGGATGAACCGGATACACTATTTCAATATCTTTATGGATATTAACCAAGTCTAATACGGCTTTACAGATATTTTTTATGGGTTCGCCAAAGTTTTCACGTCTGTGAGATGTCAATAATATTGTTTTATAGTCAGGGTTTAATTCAAGTCCTGCAATTTTTTCATCATAATTATTTACCGTATATAAAAGAGCATCTATTACGGTATTACCTGTTTTATATATATGTTCTTTCGGGATTTGAGATTTTATAAGATTCTCGCATGACATATCGGTAGGCGCAAAATGATATGTGCAAACGCTATCCGTAAATACTCTGTTTATTTCCTCAGGAAACGGATAATATTTATCGAAGGTTCTTAAACCTGCTTCCACATGTCCAACCGGAACTTTTGCATAAAATGCCGATAATGCAGCCGCCATTGATGTTGTTGTATCCCCATGCACCAAAACAACATCAGGTTGAACTTTATCTATAACATCTTTTGTTTTTAACAAAACATCACTTGTTAATGACCATAAATTCTGATTTTCTTTCATTATATTCAAGTCAAAATCAGGTTTAATATTAAATAAATTCAAAACTTGATCTAACATCTGTCTGTGCTGTGCTGTAACACATACAATGCTTTCCAGTGCGTCGGAATTTTCTTCAATTTCCTTTACCAGTGGAGCCATTTTGATTGCTTCAGGTCTTGTACCGAATATTGTTAATATTTTCTTTTTAGCCACTATACTAACCTATATATTTACTGCATCTCTGACAAGTTTCATTGTTTTTTCCGCCTCAAGAGCCGCTTTTTTGTTACCTTCATTAATAATATCATATACCTTATCAACATCTTGTGCCAGTTCTTGACGTTTTGTTCTTATAGGTGCAAATTTATCGTTAATTATTTTACCTAACTGACGTTTACAATCGGCACAACCACGTTGACCGGCCTTACATTCGCATTCTACCTGTTTAACGGTTTCACTATCCGCAAAAGCCTGATAATATTTGAATGCAACCTCACATTTATCGGGATGTCCGAGATCATCTTTTCTTGCTCTGCTTCTATCCGTAATACATTGCATTATTTTCTTTGATGTTGTTTCTTCATCATCAGATATTTTTACATCATTATGGAAGGATTTACCCATTTTTTGACCGTCTACACCCAACAATAACGGAATTTGAGTCAATTTCGGTTTAGGCTCGTTAAATAATTCCGTTTTATATATATTATTAAATCTTCTTGCAATATCACGTGTAATTTCAAGGTGTGCCAATTGGTCTACACCAACGGGAACGATTCCTCCGTTCATTACCATAATATCTGCCGACATCAAAACAGGATAACCTAGAAGCCCGTAGCTCATTTGAGGTACATTCTCTGATGTATCTTCATTTTTACTTTTTAAAATTTTAACCATGTCCTTTAACGTAGGATCACGTTCTACCCAGTTATTAGGTGTAACCATACTTAAAAGCACATGTAATTCGGCAATCTGTAATACTTTAGATTGAAAATATATTGTTGATTTATTAGGATTAATGCCGCATGCCAGCCAATCTAAGACAACATCAAGTTTATCTTGTCTTAAGTTTTCCGTTTTATCATATTTTGTGGTTAAAGCATGCCAATCCGCAACAAAATAGAAACAATTATATTCGTCCTGAAGTTTTACCCAGTTTGTAATTACACCCATATAATGACCTAAGTGCAATTTTCCTGTTGACCTCATTCCAGATACCAAGTTTATATTTTCCATTTTGTGCCTTTCGTTTTATCAGCAATTATAACTTCATTATACACAAAATAATTATTATTTTGACTATTACTAATTTAATCATTAAACAATAACTGTTATAAGTTTTATGGAGTAATAATTTAAATGGCAAAAACGGTAAGCACTTTCCACAGAGAATTACGAATATTCGGAATAAAAGTATGTGATGTTAAACATGAATATTTGCAATTAAGTACGGAAGAAGACACCGAAGAAATACGTGATGACATTATCCTTCACGAATTAATGATGAAAGAAAAAGACGATAAAAATTATTAATACGGATTTACAACACCTAACGGTATCGGAACTACTTCCGACATAAAATACCAATATTATTTATAATTATTAAAAATTTCCATATTTAAAATAAAAGTAATTAATGCACTTATACCTACAAGTGAATATACAATTCTTGAGAAAACACTCATTTCTCCAAATATGGCAGCAACAAGGTCAAATCCGAATATACCGATTAAACCCCAATTTATTGCACCTATTAATACCAAAACATAAGCAATAATACGTAAAAAATACATGACAACCTCTCTTTTTTTACTATTATTTGCTTTTAAAATAATTTTTTCATTCCCCGTTTCGGCTATATTTAATATAAATAAAGCCGTATTTATATACCAAGTTTAATAAATTTATACTAAATAATATATTTGATTTCGTCTTTCGGTTCTGTCCAAATACGGAGTAAACATCTTATTTTGAATATATACACCATCAGCACCAGCATCCGTTATATCTTTATTTTTAATAGTATGCATTTCATCCGCACGCCATTCCGACCAAAGACTTGAATCTTTTATATTATATGCGGCACATACTTTTTTATCGTCTCGTTCTGCTGCAATTCTTGTTACAAATGACATTATAGGCTCAGCACCGTTTATATATTTTTTATTTTCACTCATCGCACTTATTAATGTATAATATCCCGGATTTATTTGGTCTCTTGCACTGTATCTGTGTGATACTTGAGCACATGAAATTATTTCATTACTGCTGTCTTCTTGAAGTATATAATAATCATTATAGTCACGACCATCGGTTAAATAAGCTTTTTTAAAATCTTTTTGTATACATGTCGTATTTCCGCTATACATTACATCTTTAAAGTCAGATGTATTCTTGGGATTTAACTTATATAATGTGGCATTGTGTCTTTTTCTTTCTGCCATATCTTTTACACGACATTGTAATATTGGGGTTTTTCCAAAGCTCAGCGAAATTTTACCTATAGACATTTATTATATTCTCTTTTTAGTAACACTTATTCATTATGTCTAAACCTTAGAATTAATATTTTTGCCACTTTTTGAGTTATAAATCAAAAAAAATTTACAATTAACTATGAAACTCTATTAATATTCATCTTCAATATCTGTCATTGCGGTCTTATAATTCTTGTGATAGTGAAGGAATGACCCGCCGACTCCACATGGCATTTTCTTCCAATCCCCGAAAATTTTGCCTAAATATTCTTCCGATTTATTAGGTGCTAAAAACTTATGCCCTTCAAATTCAACTTCTCGTATCGGAAATATCTCATCATAAGGCATTACAAGGTATTTTTCATCATATTTATAATCAATCCCTCTAAATAAAATCGGTTTTTGCGGCATTTCCTTTTTTTCTTTCGGAAGAATTATTTCATTTTGAAGCCTTTGTATATAATTTATTGCTTCTAAAGCTTTGTTTTTACTTAATTTCTTAGATTTATATTTATTGTCAAACATTTTACGGGCATTATGTATATTAGAAGTAATGGTTTCACTTAATTCTTCGGTTAAATTTTCTTCCGGATATTCATAAACAGGAAAAATATCCAAACCTAAATTATAGTATCTGTGTCTTATTCTTATTTGAAAATTATTAGCTTTTCTTGCCTTTTTTCTTATTATAAAATCGGTATTTTTATATGCTTCTTCCAATATTGGCAATAACCTGTCAATGTCTTTTTTCAGCATACTTACATCAACATCATCATCCCACGGAATAAAACCTTTATGCCTTAATGCACCAAGCAGAGTACCGAAATCAAGCCAATAGGGAATATTTTTTTCTCTGCATATTTCATCAAATTTTTTCAAAAATGCTGTAAGTTCAAGCTGCCACTCGCGGAGTTCACCTTCTGCCGCAGGTATTTTATCAGCACCTAATGCAGTATTTATAATATCCGTCAAATATTTATTTTGTGCTTTTAACAAGCCAAGCTTATCTTTTTGGGATATTTTTAATTTACCAATACTGTATTCAATGTGTTTTGTATTTTCGTTATATGTTTTACTTATAAATTTCATAGCCACATTGTAAAATAATATATTTTACAATGCAATAATTTACGAGATAGTACGGTCAAGAATATTGGTCATTATTTATAACTTCCTATTTTTCTTCCGTATCTGTCATATTCAACTGTTCTTCCTGATGAGTCCGTTTTAAATGAACCTGTTTTATGTCCGTATTTATCGTATGAAGTTGTAACCCCGTTTGAGTCTGTTTTATATGAGCCTACTTTTGAACCGTATTTATTATACTGAGTTGTTGTATTTCCATTTGTTCTGTAACTGCCTGTTTTACTTCCATATTTGTCATAAGAAGTTGTTGTATCACCGTTTGTACGATATGAACCCGTTTTACTTCCGTATTTATCGTAACTTGTTATTTTATTACCGTTTATTCTGTAACTGCCTGTCTTACTTCCGTATTTATCATATGAATTAATACCGGAAGCAAAAGCCATTCCGTATGTAAATATAATTAATAAAATTAATATTAAATACTTTCTCATTATTATTCTTTCAATTTATAAAACGAATTTTAACAACAAAAGTTTAATTTTCTCCGTTGATTTCTTCCTCTGATAAATATTCATATTCCATAAGTTTTTCTTTACGGACATCTTTATTCTTAAGATTTTCTAACTCATCGCCAAATTCTTCCAAGTTGCCAAGCTCTTGTCTGTATTTTTTATCATTGCCGCCGTTTAAAAAGAAATCCAATATGCCCATTTTTCTTCCTTTAAAATTGTACCAAAGCCTTTTAATTATACGGCTTTATATTAAATTATTCAATGAATATTTATAACAAACGGTTTAATCGTGTCAGGCAATGCATAACCTGCATATTTTAACTCTGTTGTAATGTATAAAGATGCTTATAGCAAAATTATTATTTACAAGATTTATAAAAATACAACACTAAATTAATAAATAATTTTTATAATAATAAAAAGGAGTAAATATGAATCTTTCCCGAATATCAAATACCAGTTTTAAAGGTGTTTATCTTTCAACCGGATTAGCTCCCGGTAAACAATATGAATTAGGAGCAGAAATAAGAGATCTTCTCAATAAATCAGGAATGGCAGATACATACGAAAAAAAGAATAAAGATATATTAATTGAAAAAGCACCGCATAACGGCATAAGTATTGTAATAACAAAAAAACAATTATCAAGACTTCTTGATGATGATTATTCCAGATGGAACGGAAGATTTTAATTTAAAACTATATAAATAAAAAAAAGAACCCAAATGGGTTCTTCTTTTTGTTTAATTTGCCGAAGGCCGGACT
>JAEELO010000031.1 GCA_016282705.1 Candidatus Gastranaerophilales bacterium
CATGGTCCTCGGCCCCTTCCCGAAGCGGTTCTTGTAGACCACCCCTTCAGCGCGGTCGTAGGGGAATTCGTCGGAATACACCTCGACCTTCAGCTCCGGAATGCAGCTGAAATCGGCGGCGAGGATGAGGTGGATGAGCTCGACTTTCTCGGCTTTCGTAATCATGGTTGCTTGATTCTCCTTCAGTTGTGTCGTAATCGGCAGTGCTGTCAATTAAAAAAATCAGTTGTTCTCCGCGGCGTCCCGGAGAAATTCTCTCACTTCCGGCGACTCCGCAGGTAACGCCTTATCATACTCCGGAAAGGATGCGCCGGAACGGAACCTCGACAGCTCCAGCCGGTTCTCTCCCGCATCGACCTCGACGGCCCTGAGCGCGCCGTCCTTCGCGGACCGCCATTCGATCCTGGCGCGGCGGCAGTCCCCCGGAATCACGGATCCCTCGACGCCGCCATATGCGGTCTTGAGCAGCCTCAAGAGCAGTTCCGCCGACGGCTCGTCGACGGCGCCGCGCCGCGTCAGCGCGTCCAGCGCGGCGGTCGCGGACTTCATCCGCCGTTCGATGACGCGAACCAGGTCCGCGCCAGACCTCCCGAGCTGTTCCACCGTCGACGAATTCCGAACCGTGCCGTCCACCATCCATTCGGACACTCCGGCCTCGGAAGCATGCACCGCCGCGCCGGCAGTGAGCACCGCGCCGGCCGAAGGGCGTTCCACGCGCAGGACGACTCCGCCCAGCTCGCGGACGAGCGCGGCCTCGTTGTCGAACCGGCAGTCCGTCACGACGACCCGCCTGCCTTCGTCCAGCAGCGACTCGATTCTCAGCCGGGCGATTTTCACCCACACGTCCTGGCAGAAGCCGTTCCGCATCGCCTCCGTTCCGACGCGCTGGAGCACCTCGCGATTGGTCATTCCCCAGAATTCATTGAAGCGCGCCTTCCCGGCCTGGGTCCGGACGTCGCTTTCCGAAAGCCCGAGATATTCGACGCAGATGCGCTTCAGCGCGTCCGCGAATGCGACGCGCTCCCAGGGGCCGCTGGTCCACGACTGCATTTGATCGGCGAGGGTGTCCTTGCCGGAACCGGCCGCGCCGACCAGTCCAATCAGGCGGATGTCATTGAGCAGATGCATAATGCCGAAGATTTTTTCACTGATTCCTGCCGCCCAGCGCGCCGGCGCCGAAATAGAGCATCGCCGCCACCGCCGCGAAGACCGGATTGGCCAGCGCGAAGACGACGATCAGGACAACTCCAAAAACATACAGGCAGCCCTTGTTGTCGTAGTCGATTCTCATGTCCTTCTCCTTCTAATATGGCTTCGGGCCGGCTATTTCTTGAATTGCGAGAAAAAAACCATCGTGAAATACAGGTTGAAGAAGAAAAGCAGGTGCACCCAGATGGTGCTGTTGAAGAGCCATCCGATGAAAAGCGCTCCGAAGAGGATCGCGATCAACGCGATGAAGCAAAGGGCGGTGTCGGTTGCGAATGAATTGAGGTTGTTTCCTGACATGATGCTTTCTCCTGGGTTGATGGTGGATTTTCACTGGCGTCTTTTTTCGCCGGCAACCATACTATAATGCTGTTTTTCGATATTGCAAATAGTTTTCGCAACAAACTTCAGAAAAAAATCCCGCAAAAAAGCCCGGCCAAAACGCAATTCCGCTCTGGCCAGGCTCCGATACGCGGTCGTTCGATCGGCGGTCAGACCGCCACCGTCTTCACCGCGCGGCACACCTCGGCGGTTGGACGACCGTCCTTCTCGACCACGCCGTGGTCCGAATCCCACTCGCGGAACTTCCTTCCTCCGCCGACAACGGCGATACGGGTGTTCGCCATCCTCTCGCGGATGTCGCCGGCCGCCCGGTCGATTTCGTCGCACTGGCCTTTCGCCCACTCGACGAAGTCCGCGCCGGCCATGGCGTCCTTCCTGCCCAGCACCTCGTTCATCCGCTCAAGCACGAAATTCTCGCTGGGGGTGACGGTCTTCCTGGTCCTGCCGGCGGCCGCCAGATCGTTCTCGATGTCGGACAGCTTCTTGAGCACGGCGTTCACCGACGGAAGGCTGGAGAAGCCCTTGAATTTCACCGCCAGTTCGATTTCCTCCTGGCGGTCCCTTGGCTCTCCTGCCGCCGACTTCGGCGAGAATCCACTGTCGGTGATGCCCAGCTCGGCGAGATACTGCGCATTCTCCACGCCGTATTTCGCCGCCATGCCCGACGAGGACGGCCCCTTCGCCAGGCCGGACGCCTCGTCTAGATAGTGTCTGACCGACTTTTCCATGGCGGAAAGGCGGATGAGCTCCCAGGCGTCGTCCACGAACTGATCCGCCGACGGCATGCCGTCCGAATACCCCTCGTCGTCGAAAAGCGGCACGCCGGAGAGATCCATGTCATAGCATCCGGAAGATATCTCCTCCAGCTTCACCCCGCACTCGGCCGCGAATCCGGCGGCCTCCGTCGAGAGCCTCGCCCGCAGCGATTCTATGTGCAGCCGGCCGTCCACCACGAAGGCGAAATTCCGCACCACGCTCGTCGGGAAGTCCTTCGGGACTCCGTCCGGGCAGTCGCTCGGCATGGCGACCGTGCCCGGAATCATGAAGGTCGCGACCGCGTTGGCGCGGCGGTCGTTGAACCCCACGCCGGACACCGGCAGGAAATCCGCCGTCCTGCTGAAGACCAGATGCGACTTCTCGTAGGCGAGCTTCGCCGCCGCCTCGGCGACTTCCTGCACTTCGGCGGCGGTGGCCGCCGCGGCAATGCCGGCCACCAGCTTCGCCTTGTCGGCGGCGCTGGCCACTCCGACCTGCACGGACGGCCGCGAAATCCTCCTGTATTTAAATGACCCGATATCCACAAGGCAGTCCGGCGACTTCGAAATTGCATTCAAAAGGACGACGATGGTTTTCTTCATTTGTGCTATCGATGAATGTGAAGTAAAAAAACATTCCATCTTAATATAATGCGTTTTTCTGCTTCTGCAATCGGCGCGGAGAGCGTTTATTGTCCTCCGCGCCGGCCGGCCGTCATCCTCCGGTGTCGTGGTCGCTGCCGATGAGCGGATCGTCCGGCGTCAGCGCGGTGGCCTCGACGACCTGCTGGAAGCGGTGCCCGAGGCGATCCTCCAGCACCAGCGTGCATTTCGCCTTGACAATCGCCCCGAGGCATTCCTCGACCCACCGGCCGTCGGTGCGATCCGGGAACGGGTTGTTGAATTCGACCACCGCGCCGCCCTTGACGAAATCGCCCTTCTCGTTGTAGTAGCCGTAGATCGTCCTTTCATGCCCCTGCTCGTCGATGACCGACTGCTCTTCAACCTGCTCTATCGACACCAGCATCTCCGTCGCGTCGCCGCGCCAGACCTTCAGGCCGTTCGCCAGATCAACGAATTGATTCGGTTGCATCTTATTAAGATACGCATCGCGGTCGCGGGTGACCGGATGCTCGCTGAAATGCCATTCGGCATCCTTCTTCTGCCAGAATCTGGACATGGCGTCGGACCACTTCAGGCGCTCGCCGTCGTCCTGGTATCCATCGCTGTCTGCCGGGGTGAGCTTCTTGTCGTCCGGATCCGAACCGGAGTATTCAATCCACGCCTCCTTGGCCGGGTTGTCGTAGTCGATGCAATATCGGCACAGACGATACTTGAAGCGTTCTTCGAATTCGACATCCTCCTGCTCCGCCTTGGCTTTGGCGGCCTCGTAGTCCGCATTGGAGACATACCTCTCCTGGAATTCATGCATGAGATCCACCCATGACCGATAGTCCCATTTCCGGATCTGGTCGAACGAGTCATACCACTCCACATGGTAGCGCATCATGTCCTCCTTCTTGACGCAGCCGTGGAAATACTTCCCCGGCGGCTGGGTCACACGGTCGGAGCCGGAAAAGGGCGACTGAACCTCGCCGTCGATGCTCCAGGGGATGGTCACGTCCAGGTCGAATCCGTCGCCGAACACCGCGTGGCGGTCGCAGGTCTTCCAGTTCGCGTCGATCCACTGCTGGTCGTATTCCTTTCCGGGCATCCGGCAGTATCCGTCGCCACGGTCGGTCGCATTCGTCCTTACGACGCACTGGTATTCGATGACCGGCGTGACGTATTCGAAATCCGGAATCAGCCTCCTCGCGCCGTCCTGGGCGGAATACGCCGTCTCGCGCGGATGCGTGTCCGGCCAGTTCGGCATGCCCTCGTCGTTCACCACCGTGCGGTCGCCGGGGGCGGTCGTCGTCTTCGGAATCGTGAACACCTCGCGGTGGTCGTAGTACCGCTTCCAGACCTCGACCGGATCCACGGGTTCGTCGTATTCGCCAGCCTCGTCGTTCCACTGCGAGAACGGATCGATCGGGTCGTATCCGTAGTTCGGCGGAAGGCTCTGGTCGTCCATCCTGTCCAGCGGCGACAGCGACACCTGCGGCGGCGGCTTCGGGAGCATCTTCGCGCGCCGGCGGTTCTCCGCCCGGCTGAGGTCGTCGCATTGCGGGAAGAAGTTCGAGAAGAGCGAGCACGGGCAGGCTTCCGCGAAGCGCATCGACATGCATTTCTCCTGCACATTCAGGCGCCACTGTTGGGTCGCCGACACCCAGTCCGGCGGATTCCCTTCCGAATCTATCGGACAAGTTTCATTCGGACGCCGCTCATGGTAGATGGCATTTATGTTGGTCGGCCACACCACATCGTCCAGCCATTGTCTGGCTGCTTCATCAGTGGCCTGCGCACCGCCGGCCGACGGCGGGGGGAACCACGCCTTGTCCTTGTTCCGCCGGGGCATGTCGCCGGCCAGGCCGATCCTCGACGCCTCCTCGTCGTCGATCCGCTGCCAGATCCCACCGAATTCCGAAAAGGGCACATAGCTGAGATAGTTGGTTCCGTTGTCCGCAGGCACGCTGTCCGGCCAGCAGTCCTTCCAGCCATCATTCATTCCCTGGCGGTAGCATACCGCGAGCTTCGAGTTAGCGACCTGCACCAGCGTCTTCTCGCGCGTGGCCGGATCCACGACTTCGTATTCGTAGTCGCCATTCAGCCTCGACGGATCGATCCGCTTCTCCTCCCATCCGTATCCGTCCATGCCGTACACCGGCTCCGGGCCATAGTATGCCGTTCGGTCCTCGTACTGCCTGAAGTCGTGGTCGTGCTTGGAAAACGTTTTCGTCTTCTGGTCATATCCGGTCAGCTCGAACAGGCTGGACAGCCATTCGTCGAAAAGCGACTGCTCCTCGTCGTCCGACTGCGGGTAGTTGTCGTTCCGGTATTTGTACTGGTCCAGCGCGGACTCCCAGTTGAGCGCCACGGGATCGCGGTCGTACGCCGGCTCCACGCGGTCGATGTTGTAGTCATTCCACCAGTCGTCGTTTTCCAGAAATTCCCGCCCGCCGGACGAACAGGAGCCGTCGTGCCACGTCTTCCACGATTCCGGCAGTTCTTCGACTTTCGTATTATCGTTCACCCAGATCCCTTCCGCATCGGAATAGTCGTGGTATATGTCCAGCCAGCCCTCGTCATGTCCCACGACCTGTCCGCTTCCGTCGAGGATGTCCTTGCTGTAATGCCCGCGGTAGTAGAAGCGGAACCGGTGCACGTATCCGCCGTCGCCGTCATGGTTGACGACATGGCCGTAGTATCTGGCGTATTCCCACCGGAGCAGATGGCGCCTCGCGGCCCGGCATTCCTCCTCGGATGGCCGTTTCGCACCGGTATACACGTTTTCCGGGATGGACGGGTCATCGTCGTGCTGCTTGTAGGTGTTCCACGGATCCGGATCGGTGGCATAGTGATAGAACTGGGAAGGCGATATGGTCGTACTGCCGACTTCATATGTCCTAAAATACGGGAAGAAGCACGCCGATTTGACGGAGCACGGGTGGTCAAGGCCGGAATCCGCGCAGATCCACGGCTGCGGATTCGGAAAGCACCGCCGCTTCGCCCGGGTCCAGCATGGCTGCTCACGGCTGTCGTCGCCGTAGTTCCCGGCGATGTATCCGAGCGGCCGCCAGACGCGGCGGTACCACCTGCCGTCATGCGGGCACTTCACGATCTCGCCATATTCGAACCAGCCGTCCCAGGTATGCGTGACGTCGTTCGAATCCCAGTCGATCGACGGCTTCCGGACATCCGGCACGGAAGAGGAAGGGACAGACGGCTCGCCGCCGGGGACGGATTCCGACGACGAGCTCGACGAGCTGAAGTAGTCCTCATTCAGCTTGTCGCGGAGGGCCTGCTCCTCCGACGGCAGCAGCCCGTTGGCCGGATTCAGCACGTCGCCGGCGTCCACGCCGGTGCCGTCGACGACGGACCCGGCGACATCGCCTTCGTAGTCGAAGGTCGAATCCATCACCACCCTCTCGTTCGTGCCGTACCACCGGTTGTCCCGGTATTCGGCGCGGTCGTTCTTGAGCGGCTTGGCATTCGCCGGACGAACATAATATTTGATGTCGACAATCCCCCGCAGCCCCGGCGCCAGCCGGTGGGTCTTCGGCGGAGAATCGGTGTAGTCGATGCGGCCTTCGCATTCGTCCCATTCCTCCTCGACCCACCACCACTTCGACCAGTCGTCCTCGAAGGTCCAAGTCTGCCCGCCGCGGGTGTCGGAATCAGGATGGCGGTCGGAAATCCGCTTGAGCAGATACTCCCTCGTGCGCCTGTCCCTGTCCAGCCAGTATTCCAGCGGCATCGCGCGGTTGACCACGCTGTTCCAGAAGAAGAACTCGATCCCCTCGCGGAACGGCCCCAGGGAATGCGCCGGCAGCGAGGCGTCGTACCGGATTCCGGCATGGCCGACGGGCTCGCCCACCTCG
>JAEELO010000032.1 GCA_016282705.1 Candidatus Gastranaerophilales bacterium
TACTTACTTATAAGGAAATGGAAAAAGTAATTACCGATTACATCGAATATTATAATAAGTTACGAATTCAGAAAAAGCTCAACTGGTTGTCCCCCTGTTGAATTTGGAGAAAAACAATGCTACTAAATGTTGTCCAAAAAATGGGGTCAGAACAGTATCACAATAAGTATTCCAAGCACAAACGTTATTATAGGTGAGAGTTTCAGTGTTGCTATTGTTATTATACAATTGGTTACCAGTACAACTTTCACCACTACCTTTACGTTTTACACAATGCCCTGAGCTATTACAATAATAGTCATGTTCACACTGTGAACTACTAGTGCAACTACTGAGGCAAGCAGTACTTGAACTATTGCACTTA
This sequence comes from Candidatus Gastranaerophilales bacterium, assembly GCA_016282705.1. Taxonomy (GTDB): domain Bacteria; phylum Cyanobacteriota; class Vampirovibrionia; order Gastranaerophilales; family Gastranaerophilaceae; genus Avigastranaerophilus. The sequence continues at coordinate 365 of JAEELO010000032.1, forward strand.
TAGCCGTTGCAGGAGCGTACGGTGACAATTGAACCGCTACTCTGGTCCTTACAAGTGCGATAATGCCACTCACCATATAAATCATTATCACTATTATAGCAGGTATCAGCTGTTGGTTGAGTAGAACAGCAATAGTCATGATAACATATACCGGAAGTGCAAGATTCCTGAATATTGTATGGACAACTTTGACCATTAGCGTATTTAGGGGAACATGTTTTGTTAGGGTTACACCAATAACCACTGGCACAAATACTATGACCGCCATCGCTGTGATTAAAGAGATTTGAATCATCACATACGCCGGATGTGTTTGATGTAGTGCGTGGTTGACAGGTGCCATCCTTATAGCAATAATACCCATCTACACAATCACTATTTTGAGTACAACTGGTCTTACAAGCCGAACTGCTGCCGCATTTAAGGTGACCACTACAGGAATTGGAGCTGGGAGTCCAAGTGCCGCCTGAACCTGAGCAGGTAGATGAATAAGTGGTAAGAGTATTGCCACTACATGAATTACCTGGTTTATTGGTAGCACAGCAGTAGGAGCTACAAATATTTGAAGTACACTGATTGGCGGCAGTGCATTGGGAACCGGCACCAACTTTTTGATAGCATTTATGGTCAGAAGTGTTGCAATAAAAGCCGCTTACACAGTCGTTATCGTTTGAACAACTCGTTTTGCATGAATAGGCATCGGCGCACTTTAGATTACCAGAGCAAGCGGCCGGCGTGCCGGCTGTGCAGGTGCCGCTTGAGCCACATGATTTTGGTGTTAATATGCCATTTTGACAACTGTCGGGACAGCTCGCCACGGTGCAGCAGTGGTCATCGGTGCAGTAGTGGCCGGTGAGACAAGCGGCATTGCCCTGCCCCGCACAGCTTTGGCCGTCTATCAGGCGGCAATTACCTTGTGAATCGCAAGATTTGTTGCCGCTACATTTGTCGCTATCAACGGCATTGGTTACAGTGGTGCAAGTTCCCGCATGGCCAGACAGATTACAAGCTTGGCAGTCGTTATCACAGGCTTTATCGCAGCAGACGCCGTCTTTACAAATATTATTGTGGCACTCGTTATTATTGCTGCAGATCTTACCAGGATCTTTTCCGCATTTACCGGCGCGACAGAATTGATCTGTACCGTTACAGGTATCGCTATCTTTTTGGCCGTCCGGTATATTCACACATTTGCCTAAGTTGCCGGCCACATTACAGGCTTTACAGGTATCGTTACAGGAGGCTTCACAGCAGATACCATCGATACATTTTTGGCTATGGCACTCGGAATCGGCCGCGCAAGTTTGGCCGTCTTTTTTGGTGCAGTTGCCGTTTTCGCAAATAAAAGCATCGCCTTCCTGGCATTTATTGTTTTCGCAGTAGCGGCCGGTTTTACAATCCCCTTCATCATCGCAAGGAGCTTCGGTTTCGCCGCTCACGCATTGGAAGCTGCTTTGGCGGCAGAAGGCCCCATCGCAGTTGGTATCATTTTGGCAACAGGCTCCCTCGGCACAGCAGAATCCGCCCTCGCAGTGGCCGGAAAGGCAATCTCTTCCTTGGTTGGCACTATTGCAGACAGTACCATTAGCCACTTTGGGCGTGCAGACGCCGGCATTATTACAGAAGTGGGTATCCATACAGTGTTCGTCACTTTCACAAGCGGTGCGGCAAGCAGTTTCATCGGCATTGCAGCTATAGCCGTTACAGGAAGTTTTGGTGCTGTTGCATGTTCCGCTGTTGGGGTCGGTTTGATCCTGCAAAATACAGACACCGCCTGCGGCATAGGCTTCGCCGTTTACGCAGCGATTACCGCAGGAACGGGCGGCAACAAAGGTGAAGACACATTTATTGCTTTCGCAGGAGGCCACATAGCAGCTGCCCCAGGGAATACTGGCCGTAGAGCAATCTTCAGAGTAGATACATTCTTTACATTCGCCTGCTAGGCATACACCATCCAACACACTGTTATTATTGAGATCAAGGGCACATTTTTCGCCATCATCTTTATTCTGGGGAGAGCAGTGCGTGGCTTTTTCTGATTTAGGATCACACACGCCCACTTTGCAGCCGCCGGCAATTTGATCGGTGCTGCAATCGACATTTTCACAAAAACCGGCGCAGGCCACCTGACAATTTTCACACTTTCCATCGGTGAATGAATATTCGCACTCACCGTTTTGCGGATTACAGGTACTTTCCTGCGCATATTGCCGGTAGGTGTCGTCGTCCTGGCAGCTTATCTTCATTTTGTCCTGGCAGCTTTTTGCTGCACCCGGCGAGCATAACCAGGCAACAGACTAGGGTTAGGGAATAACATCGTTTCATTTTCCACCTCGATTTAGTGAAGGCGAACCGATTTTCGCGCTTAGTGCTTTTCAAGCACTAATATACAGGGTACCCTGTAGCGAATTAAAAAAAATCGCGATCGCCCGCCTGCGGCGGGCGCCATATAGCCTGAACTACGCGGCCGACCCCTGCCAGCCACCAAACTGGAAAGTGAAAAAAGCACAATAAAATCAATGCATTGCTATGAATATAAAAAACTGTGGATATTTTAAGGAAACTATCAGTGAAAAAGTAGCTCTGCCGAGAGCCCTTTACTGCCCTAAAGTAAGCATCCGCTGGAACTCATCAGGATTAGTGGCAGCCAGTTTGGCTACCTCAAGAGAAATTTGTTTTTGCCTGTAGAGAATGAGCACATGGTCGTCAAAAGTTTGCATACCGTAAAGCTCACGCCCTTGGTGGATATGTTGCGGCAGTTCTGAGAGCTTTTCGGGATTTCTGATGCACTCCTGAATGGAGCGGGTGGAGCGTAAAATTTCCACCGCCGGCACGCGGCTTTTGCCGTCGATGTGGGGCAAAAGCCGCAGTGAGACAATAGCTTTCAAGCTTTCGGCCAGGCGCAAACGGGCCGATTCGTGGTCGCCTGTGGGGAAGAGGCCGATAAAGCGCTGCACGGTGCGGATAGTATCCGGAGTGTGAATAGCGCTGATGACCAGGTGGCCGGTTTCGGCGCCTTTTAGGCAAATATCTGCTGTTTCGGCATCGCGGATTTCGCCCAGCATGATGACATCCGGATCCTGGCGCATGGCGGAGACGATGGCTTGGCGATAACTTGCGGTATCGGAGCCTACTTCGCGCTGGATAATGAGGCTTTTTTCTTTGGGAAAGAGAAACTCTATAGGATCTTCCACAGTTACTATGTGGGCGCGGCGCGTTTGATTGATGCGCTGAATAATAGCCGACATAGTGGTGGATTTGCCGTTGCCGGTGGCGCCGGTGACCAAGATGAGCCCGCGGCGCAAAACAGCAATATCGGCCAGTTGCTGGGCCGGCAGGTTTAGCTGCTCAAAGGTGCGGATATTAAGGGGAATCACCCGCATGACAATACCGATATAGCCGCGCTGGAAAAAGACGGTAGCTCTAAAGCGGCTCACGCCGTCGATATTATAAGTGGAGTCGCGCTCCCGGTGGTCGGCGCTGAATTTTTCCAGGTCGTCACCTAAAATAATCTTGGCAATATCACGGGCATCCTGCTCGGTAAGCGGCGGATATTTGGCCGGTAAAAGCTCGCCTTGCAAGCGCAGATGCGGCGGCTGGCCCACCTCAAAGTGAATATCGCTGATGCCCCGTTCCACTCCGAAAGTCAAAATTCTATGCAGGCTTTGTATATCCATTTTGTCCCCATTACCCGGCGCTGCTTAGGCTATAAGCAGACACAGCACTGGTGATTTTAACTGCTTTTGGGGTGATAATCCAGAATTTTAATGCACCTTTTGATCTAATCTCTAATTGTGCTGCTAAAGAAAGAATTATTCTCACTTACTCTCCAGCCATCATAGAAAGACCAGTTCCACTCTTTGTAATTTCTGACACGCACATATTGGGGCGGTTGAATGGGATAAGGACCGCTATTATTTGAGGTAACTTTGCCAAATAGATAGACAGGATGAAAGCGACTATTATTTACTTCAAGGCCATCGATATCAAGATTCGGTATGTAACAATTATAGCCATACCAGTGGTTACTATCGTGACCACTAGCATAAATAAACGGTGCATAGGCAAAGGAGCCAGGAATTATAACGCCCATATCATCTAAAGGTTCCCAAATACAAGAGCGGATAATTATATTACCATTCCAAGTGGTACCATAATCATCACGCAAGACAATGAAACTGTAGCCATAATTTCTGGTATGTTGCACCAGAAGAGTACCTTCGCCAAGTGCATTTATGCCGCGGTAACCAATTTCACTGCCACTGATGGTAACATTAACCACTCCCCGGTGCGCGTCGAAACGATTCAGTTTGCAGCCATCGAGCACAATATTTTTGCAATAATTGGAACCAAAAATACCAAAGCGTGAGATGTGCATTATATCATTAGACTGCCTGACATTTGAGAGCAGGAGATTAACCACACCCACCGGCTGAATGTCATAAGTCACCGACTGGTTGGTTTGAGGGCCA
>JAEELO010000033.1 GCA_016282705.1 Candidatus Gastranaerophilales bacterium
AAGTTTCTGACTGTATATTTGATATTTCCGTTGAAATAGCAAAGAAAATCATTAATAAATCTATAGAAACAGATAGAGAGTATATAATTCCTATGATAAAAGGAGTTGTAGAAGAAGTAAATAGAACAGAAAATAAAATAATATTAAAAGTAATGCCCAAAGATGTAGAAATAGTAAAGGATAATATTTCAAGTATATTCTCGGACAATTTTGTTGAGGCAACAATAACAGTAATACCTGATAATGAAATAAAAGACGGAGGAGTTATTGTAGAAACTTCTAACGGTCTTGTTGATGCTTCAATAGAAACCCAGCTGGCGATTATAGAAAAAGCCTTTAAGAAACAAGACGAAAGTTAGGGATAAATGGCACAACCACAAGGTGCGAAATCATCAATAGCAAGTGAAATTGGATTAGCAATATTTGTAATATTGTTAATAGTGCTGTTAATTTGCGAACTTCCGACTTGGGTAGTTAATTTTGCTATAAGTTTTAATATTACTCTTGGTATTATGCTTTTGATGATTGCAATATATATTCAAAAACCGTTAGAATTGGCTGCATTTCCATCAATTATATTAATCGGTACAATGTTCAGATTGGTATTGTCAATTGCATCAACAAGACTTATTCTTGCAAAAGGTGAAGCAGGTGAAGTTATTGATGCATTCGGTAATTTCGTAACCGGCGGTAATCTGGTTGTTGGTTTTGTAATATTTTTAATTATAACCATCGTTCAGTTTATGGTAATCACCAAAGGTTCTGAACGTATTGCCGAAGTTGCCGCAAGATTTGCATTAGATGCTATGCCCGGTAAACAGATGGTTATTGATGCCGATTTTAATGCAGGTTTAATATCTCCCGATGAAGCTGTAAAACGAAGAGAAGACCTCCAAAGAGAATCTAACTTATACGGTTCTATGGATGGTGCTATGAAGTTCGTAAAAGGTGATACTATGGCAGGTATCATCATTGTTATAATAAACATTATCGGAGGTTTATGTATCGGTATTTTGATGAACGGTTTGCAACCGGGTGAAGCTGTTCACAAATATACGGTATTAACGGTTGGTGACGGTCTTGCAGCTCAATTACCTTCTTTGTTAATGGCTATTTCAGCCGGTATCGTAATGACCCGTTCAACAGCAGCAGGTAATTCATTAGCAGGTGATTTAGCAGGACAGATTTTGAGTAAGCCTGCAAGTTTGGTTTTCACTGCCGTATTCCTTATATTAATAGCATTATCCAGTTTTTACACAGGTTTACCATGGTATACATTTACGATATATGCATTGATTATTATGTGTGCATATTTAATTGTTTCCGTAAATAAAGATGTACAGTCCCAATTAGGGCAATTAGAAAATGTTAAAAAGAGTATGAGTGATTTAACTAACCCGAACAGAATGTACGAACGTTTAGGTGTAGATGTACTTCAATTACAAGTTGGTACAGGATTACTGGTTATTGCAGACCCTGAACAAGACGGTATGCTTTTACCTAAAATTGCAGCATTAAGACAACGTGTTACCGATGAACTCGGTTATATTATACCAAATATAAGGATTATGGACTCTTCTGCAATCGGTGTAAACGAATATATGATTTCTGTTCGTGGGAATACCGTTGCAATGGGTACTGTATATCCTAAGAAAAGTATGGTCATTGCAGACCAATGGGATGCTACGGGCAGGGAAGTTCCGAAGGATGCTATCATAGGTATTGACCCGACATATCAAACACAGGCATATTGGATGGATGCTGAATTTTTGAAAAATTACAAGGATGTTACTGCCGTTGATTCAGTTGACGTTATTATTACTCACTTACAAGACTGCGTAAGAAAATACGTAGATGAGGTAATGACAAAAACAGATGTTCTTAAACTTATGGAACTTGTTAAGAGCCAAGACCCGACACTTGTTAATGACCTTGTTCCTGCAATTATTTCAACCAGTGACTTAAGAAAAATATTTGTTAACCTTATCAGAGAAAAAGTTTCAATTAAAGATATTATGTTTATCTTTGAAAGATTATGCGACTATGCAAGATTTTCAAAAGAGCCTGATATATTATCAGAACGTTTAAGAGCAGCTCTTGGCAGACAAATATGCCTTGCAAATTGTACACCTGATAAAATATTATATGCTCTTACGTTATCTCCCGAATGGGAAAAGACATTGGATGACAGTTGTCAAAGAACCGAACTTGGGACCATGTTCCTGTTAAATCCTATGCAAGTTCAGGAGCTTATTGAGTCTGCGGCTTCAACATTAATAAGAGCTCATCAGAGCATTAATGTACAGCCTGTCATATTATGTTCACCGAGAATAAGACTTCCGTTATATCAATTATTGGAAAGACACATTCCGACAATCGTTGTAATTTCATATTCAGAACTTATAACTGATATAAGAGTAGAAGCAGTTGATACTATTGGTGAATCCGTAAACTATAATTTTGAGTAATAGAAAATGTTAAATCAAAGTACTGAAAAATCTATACAATATGTAAAATCACAAGCAATAGAAATTTTGAACAATACAAAATTATATTCATACAAAGGTACTGTTTCAAAATTGCTGGGATTAACCGTTGAAGTAAAACTTCCGGGATTAAAAATCGGTGATTTATGCTACATAGAAACATATGAAGGAGAAAGAAAACCTGCAGAAGTAGTTGCATTTAAAGGCGAAAATGCTCAATTACTCTTATTATATGATGGTGCCGGAATAGGACAAGGCAGTTTAGTTACAACAACAGGGAAATCAATAAGTATTCCCGTTGGAGATTTTCTTTTAGGCAGACTAATAAGTCCGTTAGGTGAACCTATAGATGGTAAACCAATGGATACAAGAGGCGCACAATGGGTTAATATTGATAATCCGCCACCTGATGCAATTGACAGACCAATTATTAAAACCATATTTTCTACAGGTGTAAGAGCAATCGACTCAATGTTGACGCTTGGAGCAGGTCAGCGTATGGGATTATTTGCCGGTTCAGGTGTCGGTAAAAGTACTATGCTTGGTATGATTGCACGAAATTCTGATGCGGATGTAAACGTTGTAGCTTTAATTGGAGAACGTGGAAGAGAAGTTAAAGAGTTTATTGAAAATTCTCTTGGCGAAGAAGGTATGAGAAAATCGGTCATTGTTTGTTCTACAGGTGACCAACCGCCTCTAATCAGACAAAAATGCTTGCATTCGGCTACGGCAGTATGTGAATATTTCAGAGATTTAGGGAAAAAAGTTTTCTTGATGACAGATACGGTAACTCGTTGTGCAATGGCAGGAAGAGAAGTAGGATTGTCTATTGGCGAACCGCCTACAATTAAAGGATACCCGCCATCAATCTTTTCGTGGCTTCAAAGGGTACTGGAGAGAAGCGGAAATAGTCCAAGAGGCTCAATTACAGCATTATACACCGTACTTATGGAAGGTGATGATATTAATGACCCTGTTGTAGATACAGTAAGAGGTATTGTTGACGGACACATATTCCTATCCAGAAAAATAGCAGAGATGAACCATTATCCCGCTATTGATATACTGGGGAGTATTAGCCGTTTATTTCCGGAAATTACAACGGAAGAACATAAGCAGGCAGCTTTTAAAATGCGTAAATTAATGGCGCTATATAGAGAAAACAAAGACTTAATAGATGTCGGTATGTATAATGCGGGTACAAATCCAAAGCTTGATATAGCAATTGAATTAATGCCACAAATAAATGCATTTTTACAGCAAAGAATAACAGACAGTGTAACAATGGATTCTACTATTTCAACTCTTATTTCAATGATGAAAGATGTTGATATCTAAAATACATAAATAATATTATTTATTTTTAATATTAATCAGCCATTTCTTCAAGTGCGGCGATTTTCATTTTTAATACATCAGGTTTTTTTCCCGTCCATATTTCAAATGCTTTTGCCCCTTGATATATCAACATATCCAAACCTTTAATCGTCTGTATTCCATGTTTTGTTGCGAGTTTGATAAGTTCCGTTTTTAACGGGTTATAAACAATATCATATATAACCGAATCTTTTTTCATTGTTTTTATAACATCTTCATCAATTGGAGATACACCCATTGATTTACTTCTCATACCTATTGGCGTGGTATTTACAAGCATTTTATATTCTGATAGATTATATAAGTTTTCAAGCTGCTTGCATTCCATTTGCACATTCGGGAAATTCTGTCTTAATGCATCAGCCATCTCAGAGGCATTTACAATATTTCTTACATAAAAATCAATTTTCGAAGCTTTTAATAATGACAACCCCACACCAATTGCTCTTGCAGCACCGCCATTACCAAGTACCGCAACTTTTTCGCCATCAATTTCTTTTCTGAAATTTTCCGGTATCGCTTCAACAAATCCGTATACGTCTGTATTATATCCCATTAAAGACATATCCGGTTGTATTTTTATCGTATTTGCGCTGCCTGTTACATTTGCAACATTATCTACACCTGACAGAAATAGTATTACCGGTACTTTTAAAGGAATAGTAACATTAAACCCTTGAAAACCATTTGCTCTTAAAAATTTCAATCTTGTTACTAAATCTTCCTGCTCTGTCTCAAGTATTTCATAAGAGCCTTCAAGTCCTACAGATTTTAATGCAGCTTCCTGTATCACTTTTGACATTGAATGTGACAAAGGATATCCGATTAACCCGAATTTATACATAAACTACTCTTCCATTTCTTTAGTATAAGTACACGTCTTGTTACTGCAAACAAGTTTCTTTTCTTTTTTCGTTATCTTCTTAACAAGAATATTACCGCATTCAGGACATTTTTCATTTACTGGTTCATTCCATGAAACAAAATCACAATCAGGATATTTACTGCAGCCAAAGAATATTCTTCCGTATTTTGATTTTTTAAATACAACTTCACCCTTACCGCATTTCGGACATTTCACGCCTGTAGATTTAATAATGCGTTTTCTGTTTTTACAGCTTTCATTTGTACATTCAAGATACTGTCCGTATGGTCCTGTTTTTTGAACCATAGAAGAACCGCATTTTTCACACTTTTCATCTGTTTCTTTGGGAGGCTCCGCAACTGTACCATCTTTATTCAATGGCAGCATTGTTTTACATTCGGGATATTTTGAACAGCCCAAGAATTGAGAACCAAATCTGCTTGTTCTCACAACCATTTTACTTCCGCAATTTGGACATAACGTATCCGATTCAATCGTAACCTTTTGCATATTTTGTTTAGCATTGGAAACGGTATCTATAAACGGAGTATAAAAATCTTTAATTACTTCATTCCACTTAAGTTTATTTTCTGCTATTTCATCCAGTTTATTTTCCATTTTAGCAGTAAACTCATAGTTCATAATGTCTTTAAAATGTTCAACAAGCTGTTTACATAAAGTCATACCTAATGTAGTAGGAGCAAGAGCTTTTTCTATTTTTTCGACATAATTTTTTTGTTGAATTTTGGATATAATTGGCGCATAAGTACTTGGTCTGCCTATTCCGTGTTCTTCAAGTGCTTTAACCAAAGAAGCTTCCGTATATCTTGGAGGAGGACTTGTAAAATGCTGTTTGGGCATTATTTCTTTTAATTTTAAAGTATCTCCCTCTTTTAAATCAGGAATTTTAGAAGAAACTTCCTGTTCCTCATCTTCATTATATACTTTTAAATAACCGTCAAAAGTAATTTTGCTTACACCGGCTTTAAATAAACAATCACCGGCATCTATGTCTACCGTAGTATTTTTAACGGTTGCCGTTTCCATTTGTGATGCTATAAATTTACTCCATATCAATTTATATAACTGATATTGTTCGTGTGTTAAATACTGTTTAATACTATCCGGTGTTCTGTCAATATATGAAGGTCTTATAGCTTCGTGGGCATCTTGTACATTTTTAGATTTTTTTACATAATTATTAGGTGTTTTAGGATAATATTTATCACCGTAATTTTCAACTATAAAATCTTTTGCAGCTGCTTGTGCATCATCAGAAACACGAACAGAATCAGTTCTCATATATGTAATTAAACCCACATGCCCGTCTGTTCCTATTTCAATTCCTTCATAAAGTTTTTGTGCAATCTGCATAGTTTTAGAAACACCATATCCCAATTTATTGCTGGCTTCTCTTTGCAAAGTAGACGTAATAAAAGGTGCAGACGGTTTTCTTTGAGTATTTCTTGTTGTTATTTTTGAAACAGTATATTCTCTTTTTTATCTTTCAGATAATCAACAATTTTATTTGCTTCAGCTTCATTTTTAATATCAACTTTTGCGTTTTTATATTTTGCCAATTCTGCGGTAAATTTAGATTTGTCCTTTAATAAATCGGCAGAAACTGTCCAGTATTCAACAGGTGTAAAAGCATTTATTTCATCTTCACGTTCACATATCATTTTTAATGCAACACTTTGAACTCTGCCGGCAGAAAGGTGATAGTTACGCATTTTTTCCCATAAAACAGGACTTATTTTATAACCTACAAGTCTGTCTAAAATCTGCCTTGTTTGTTGCGCTTTAACCCTGCTCATATCTATTTGTCTTGGATGCTCAACAGCATAAGTTACTGCTTTTGGAGTAATCTCGTTAAATTCAATTCTGTATACTTTATCAGAAGGTACATTAATTACTTCATTAACGTGCCAAGCGATAGCTTCTCCTTCACGGTCAGGGTCGGATGCGAGATATACTTTATCCGCTTTTTTTGCCAAATCGCTTAATTTCTTCACTACTGCTTTTTTCTCGGGTATAACTTCAAATGACGGAGCAAAATCATGCTGTACATCAAAACCCAAAACTTTCGGCGGAAAATCTCTTATATGACCGTAACTTGCTTCTATATCATACGAATTACCCAAAATCTTTTTTATTGTTTTAGATTTTGCCGGTGACTCAACTATAACTAATATTTGTTCTTTCTTTTTTGCCATTGGTTTACACTTTTACCGTATATTTTTCTCCCGATATTTGAGAAATTATTCCGTCTAATTCTAACTTTGTTAATATTACCATTAAATCATTAATATTCAAGTTTGTTTTTATAATTAATTCATCCATTGTGAGTGCATCTTTTTGTAAATATTCAACAACAAGCTGTTCTTGTTCTGAAAGTTCACCATAGTTTTTACTTTCAAGTTTATCTTTTCTGTTAAGAACTTTCCAATTAAGTGCATCTAAAATATCTTGTGTGTTTGTTACGATTGCCGCACCTGTTTTTAATAAAGAATATATTCCTTCTGTATTAGGATTAGATATCAACCCCGGCATACACATTAGTTCTCTGCCTTGTTCAAGAGCGAGTTTTGCTGTTATCATAGCACCTGATTTTTTGGCAGCTTCCGCAACTAAAACACCTTTTGAAAGTCCTGATACCAGTCTGTTTCTGACAGGGAAATGCCAGCTTATAGCATCAACATCCGGCCAGTATTCGGTTAATACAGCACCATTTCCGTTTATAATTTCATTAAATAGTTTTACATTGGACTTTGGATATAATTTATCAAACCCTCCGCCGATTACAGCAATTGTCTTTATATTATTTTCAACGGCTGTTTTGTGAGCAATTGTATCTATGCCTTCAGCCAGACCTGAGACTATACATATATCAGTATCTGCTAAGCCTTCTAAAATGTGTTTTAAGTTTGATTTTGCATTATCACTTGCTTTACGTGAGCCTACAACAGCTATTGTTCTTTCTAAATTACATTCTTCAATATTACCGAGCATAAAAAGTCCTGTAGGCGGATTATCAATATATCTTAGCAAATAAGGATATCTTTTATCCTCAGGATGAATAAAATCAATATTTCTGCTTTTAATGTATTCTTCACACTCATCAGGATTTATTGTTTTTCTTTCTTCAATAAAATCATCAATTTGTCTTTTGTTTATACCTTCAATTTTCCATAAATCATACGATTGTGCATGCCATGCTAAATCTATAGATTCAAAATGGCGATAAACAACATTAACAAAAGCTGAAGAAACCTTTGTTAATTTTGCAAAAGCATACCAATATTTATCAATGTTGCTCATAAACAATTGATAACATATAAAAAGCTCATAGTCCAGTTTGAAATAAAAATTAAGCTAAACAATTTCCTTCACGAAGAAGTTTTTCATATTCCGTTTTGTAGAATGCGGCAATATCGCATGCTGTATAATATTTTCGCTTTAATATTTCCTGAGTTAATAAAGAATCCTCATCTTCACTAAGGGTCTGATTTATCAAAAATTCTTGAGGTACAGATTTTCTTCCGAATTTTACAGGTCTAATCGGTTGACAATTAATAGCCGACATCATTGGACTAATAGCTTGTATCTTCATTAAAAACCCCTTATTGTATTAAATACACTTGTACTTGAAAATGTTACCACAGACTTTTAATATTTGCAACTCTACAGTGTGTTATTTGTTAAGATAAGTTGACAAAAAAAGACCGAAAATTTCGGTCTTTTTTATTATCCTTCTGAAAGCAAATCTGCTAAAGGAGTTACCAGCATTCCATTTAATGACTTATCAATTTCTTTTAGTTTTGCCGATACTTTTTCTATATCATCCGTCCATTTAAAGTAATCATTAATGTATTTTTCACCCCTGTTAAAATTTTGAGACAGTTGAACTTCTATAATTTCCGTTAGCATTTTTCTTGCAGCAGGAATCATTTTTTCTATATTAATATTAATAACTCCTTCATTATTGACGGAAATAGCACCTTCTTTTATAAAGAAATAAGCCTGCATAACGGTTCTTACTCTGTGAGCCTGAGACATTTCAGGTTTTGCTTTTAAAAAACAATTTGCACCAAAGGTTACAAGTATCTGATTTTTTTCTTCCTGCGTATATACGCCGGCATTAGTTAAACAATCCAATAATGCTAATGAACCCATGTCTGCTTTGTTTTCTTCTATTATGTTTTTATATTTGCCAAGTGCCTCTGTTCCGGATTTAGGCCCTAATGAATGCACATTTTCATGCCCAATTGTAAACCAATGGTCGGCTTCAGGATTATAAAATTTATGAAGTTCCTTATCTAATGTTGCATCAAGACGTTTTTTTCTTCTTTCAAGTGCTTCAGGAGAATTACTTGTTCTTACCTGTCTGTGATATACATTACGTCTACCTCCGCCAATTGTCAGAGATAATTTATCATTGTTAGGTAAATTTTGAGCAATTGTAATACCGCCTCTATAAGACCCTTCATCACCTCTTAATGAAACAATATCAACATCAACCATTGTTTGAAGATTATCTTCTTCTGATGAAATATTTTGTTCATATTTTTCTTTTAAAGGCATATTTTCTGCCATTAAAGGCAAATATGCTTTAACTTTTAATAAATCTTCCGTTCCTTTTTTATTGACTATGCCGACTCTTATTCCGATTGAATCTTTTGATATTGCCGTAATATCATTTTGTTCTAATAATAATTTTAATTCTTCATCTTCTATAACGGTTCCCGTTAATAAATCCGCATATTGTTCTCTTGAGATTGTAAATTCTAAAGGGGTATCTTGCAGAGTTGCCCATTTCTTATCCGCTTGGGCATCTGACATCGGATTATTTTCTCTTAAAGCTTTTGCCTGAAGAAGCAGATATTCATTAAAATCTTTATTTGTTGATGTTTTTGCTGCCATTTCAAGTTCTTTTGCAATACATTCAAATTCTTCTTTAAATTCAACAGTATAGTCAAAAGCTTTAAGCCCATTCCCTTCTCTTTTCACTATTGAACGCTGATTTAAGATAGCTTGAACTTCTTCTTTTTTCCCATCTTTTAACATGTTTTTGAGTATTGTATGAAATTCTTCTTTTGATAAATCATTAGGATAAAAAGCTTTTCCGTCAAGTACCTTTGCACCTTTTAGCAAAATTACGGGTTTTGATTCCGAATCTATACCTATTATACCAAGTTGTGCATCAAATAATATTTTTGTAAGTTCAGCAGCTTTATTACCCTTTTTTATTTCTTCTTCTAAATAATTTTTAAAAGGAATATTTAAAACATTATCTTGTTTCATATAAACCAAATTTGCATAGTTTGCAGCTTTTACAAGATGTTTTAATGCTTCTTTATCCCCATCGGCTAAATTATTGTATTCTTCAGCATCTTTTTCTAACATTGGTTTTCTTATAAGAAAATCCTTGTTTGTTCTTTTTTCAAGTTCTTCTGTTGTTAAATTTAATTCAAAACTCATAGTATAATTCTCCTTGCGATTATACTAACAATTTTTTGTAAATATAACAATAATCTAAATATACTAAACTAGTGCTGCAGTGTTACATCAGGTACTTCGTAATATTTACAGGACGGACATTTTTGTCGTGCAATACTACTGCCTTCAATTCCATGAAATCTTGATTTATAGTTAGCAATTACAATTGAAGGTACCTTTGGTTTCTTTACACAGAATACATTTGCTTGTTCATTTAATAAATCAGGTGCCGCTTCAATTTGTAAGAATCTGGAATTTTTATAATATACATATACGGAAGATAAATTTCCCGAATTATTATGAACTTGAATATTTGTCCAATATTTAACATTCGGCTGCGTTTTTCCGAGAGTTTTCAATATACCTGCAAGTTCGGGGATATTAGGTAATCTTGCACCGTTTGCTCTGCAATATGAATCTTTTTCACTTTTTGTTTTGGCAACAGGTGAAATACTTATCAAATCAAATGCAGGAGAACAGAAGTTTTGCTGCCAAATTTCTTTTTCGGCAGACATATTTAATATTCCGTAATCTTCAAACGGGAAATAACACAATCTGATATGATTTGTATTATTTCTGACGATATTTGAAAGTGTTGATTCATTAATTTCATAATCTTTTTTTATAACAGCATTCGGATTATAGTTGTATCCTTTTGCAATTAATTGGTTAAATATTTCCGGCGGAACTTCTTTTACACTGAAGCTTACATGTTTCTTTTCTTTATTAACCGAAATTTCAACATCCTGTGGCGGGTAAACCTGTTTTGACTTATTTTCCATTTTTACTAAATCTTTTAATAAGTCTGTATTAAATGGTTTTTCTGTCATTTTTTGAATGGCTTCTTTATTTTCCATTTGGAGATTTCTTGTAAATTCTTTTCTTTCCCCTAATCCATAATTCTCAGCAGCCGGTGCTACGCAAAATAATTCGGGTTTTATATTTGCAGGTTTTCTTACTATTTCATAAGACATATTTTTGAAATGTAATACTAACGGGATTTCCTTTTGAAGACCGTCTCTGTCACTTGTCCAATAATACTTATCACCAAAGGTATCGAAACGGTTAAATATAATATGGTATATTTCCAAATAGTTTGGAACTTTTGCATCTAATGCACGGCAAAATCTATCTGCATCTTCCCAGTTATCATACGTGAAAGATTCCGTTGTATATAAAAACGGGACTTTAATTGTATCTCTGGACATTAATTGTTTTGCACGATTGCTTATTTCATTATTAAGCTGCAAATAATGCGTAGCATAACTTACAGTTAATCTTGATAATTTAAATTTAGTTTGTGTATCAAAATTAGCAATAGAACTGAATTTTTGATACCCGTTATACAAAAAAGAAATTCCTAAAAGGATTAATAATAAAATAATTAAAGACTTTATACCTACATTTTTTCTATTATCTTTAATATTGGGGATAATAAAAGCAGGAACCACAAAGTTTATGAATACCAGTGTAATAATCACAGGCAAAAACATTGAAACCATACTCATAAAGAAAGTGAAGATGAATGTTAGATTTGCCGCATTCGGATTTATTACACAAAGACATATTACACTTGCCAATAATGATAATGATATAAAGGTTAAAAAGCATAATATACTGACAGGATAGTTAATATATAATATTTCTCTTTTGTATGTATTTAATTTGGAAGGCAATGTTTTTGTAAATTTATATAAATAATATAGCAGTATAAATGAGTTAAAATACACACTGACAAGAGTATAATTAAATTTAGCCCTGTCTAAAAATGCAAAAACTAATATATTTAAAATAAAAATCAAAAATGTATATTTTAAGTTATATTTTGTTAATTCATTAGTTCTTGATGTTTTTATTGAAGAATTTACTGATTTATTACTCATTTGTCTTCCAAACTGTATTCCGAATAATACTATTATACTAAAAATTTTTTAATTTGTATAAAATATAAGGATTCACATTAATAATAAATTAAATTATTGATATTATTAAACATTTTTATATATTTCCATCTTTTTTTATTAGTTTTGTTATTGTATAATTTCAGTAAATAAAAAGAGGATTGTTTAAAGTGGAAATGTTGAAAAGTTCATCTCTGATTGAATTAGCGAAAGAAGTTTTTCAAATAGAAGCTGATTCTGTACTTAAATTAAAAGAAAGAATTAATGATAATATTGAAGAAGCCATATCTGTAATTATGAAGTCAAAAGGACGTGTTATTGTTACAGGGATGGGCAAATCAGGCCTGATAGGAAGAAAAATAGCTGCAACTCTTTCATCAACAGGGACTCCATCATACTTTTTGCATCCGGCAGAAAGCACACACGGAGATTCCGGTATTATAACAAGAGAAGATGTTGTAATAGCCATTTCAAACAGCGGAGAGACAACCGAATTATTAAATTTACTTCCTCTGATTAAAAGATTTGAAGTCCCTTTGATTGTACTTGCAGGACATAAAGACTCAACATTAGGGAAATGCGCAGATATTTATTTTGATATTTCAGTAGAAAAAGAAGCTTGTCCTCTCGGTAAAGCTCCGACGGCAAGCACAACAGCAACTCTTGCAATGGGTGATGCAATTGCTGTGTGCCTGTTAAAGAAAAGAGGATTTTCTACAGAGGACTTTTTACTATATCACCCTTCAGGTGCTTTAGGAAAAGGTGTTCTTTATGTTGTCGGCGATTTAATGCTCAAGGATATGTCTCTTATGCCTATTGCACATGAAGATGATACTTTCCTTGAAACAGTTGACTTGATTTCTAAAAAGAAATTAGGTTGTGCATTAATTGTTAATAATGAAAAGAAATTAACAGGTCTGTTAACAGATGGTGATATAAGAAGAATCTTATTAAGATATCCGGATGTTTCCGTATTGAGAAACAAAATGGTTATGACTAATAATCCGAAAACAATACCTGCTGATGCTATGGCAACAAAAGCATTGGCATATATGGAAAAATATTCAATAACTTCATTAGCTGTATGCGATGAAGAAAATCATCCTATAGGAATTATTCATATCCATGACTTATTGAGAGCAGGAGTTGCATAATGATAAAACTAAATCTTGATTTAAGAAGCAGAGCATTAAAAATAAAGCTTGTTGCCTTTGATGTAGACGGAGTTATGACTGACGGCAGCATGATATATGATAATAACGGTATACAATATAAAACTTTCAATGCAAAAGACGGTCAAGGAATTGCAATGCTGGTAAAATCAGGCATAAAAACCGCCATAATTACGGCTAAAGAATCAGGTGCGGTACAGCACAGATTTGAAGATTTAGGTATGACAAAACTTTATATGGCTCAAAAAAACAAACTTGTTGCATTAAAAGAAATGCTGGAAGAATTTAATCTTGATGCATCTGAAGTCGCATATATGGGTGACGATTTACCTGATATCGCAATTTTAAGGGAAGTAGGCTTGGCTTGTTGTCCTAATGATGCTGTACATGAAGTAAAAGACATTTGTCATTTTATTTCTGCAAAACGAGGGGGAAGAGGTGCCGTCAGAGAATTAACCGATTTAATATATAAGACTCAAAATAAAAATAACAATTAAAAAGATATATGATAAAAAGAAATGATTAGCTTAAACGCTAATCATTTCTTTTATTTCTTTTCTGCTTATCTTGTTTGTTGAAGTTCTCGGAAGCGGTTCAAGTTTAACTATTATCTTGACCGGTCGTTTATAACTTGCAAGCTGAAGCGATAGTTTCTTCACTTCCCGAGTTACTGCTTTTTCCAGTTCTTTTGCATCTGCATATGTGTTTTTAAAACTTTCAGAAGGAACTATAATTGCTGCGATACCTTCACTTCCGTCTTTTTCTCCGAAGGATTTTTTCATACCCATTACACAAACTTCTGCAAAATTAGGATTTTGTTCCAGAACAGCTTCTACTTCTTCTGGAAATACCTTTTTCCCTCCGGAAAGAACAATCATATTCTTAATTCTGCCGGTAATATATATTTTCTTTGTTTTATTATCAATTCTGGCAATATCACCTGTATGAAGCCAACCGTCAGAATCAATAACTTCAGCAGTAATATCTGGTCGGTTATAATATCCTTTCATAACAGACGGCCCTTTTACCAATAATTCACCTGTTTCGGAATCAATTTTAGCTTCTATCGACTCAAGTGCTTCTCCGACGGATTTTAAGTCTAAAGGTCGTGTTCTGTCTACAGAAACGACAGGACTGCATTCTGATAATCCATAGCCCTGAAATACCTCAATTCCAATTCTGTTAAAGAATTGACCGACACTTTCATCCAACGGTGCACCACCTGAAATACAGCCATAAAACTTACCGCCGAATTTAGCATGAATATCCCTAAACATATATCGTCTTACATTCATTGGAACAAATTCTGCCATTCTATATCTGTTATTAAATTGCTGCTGAACAGATTGCGGCTGCTTCGCAACTTCTGATTCAATATAAGATTTTAAAAGCTTTAAGAAAGCCGGTACGGTTGTTAAGAAGTCAATCTGCTTTTCATACATCACATCAACTATATCTTTAGGTTTCAAACTTTTCGGGTAATATATTGAACAGCCTCTATGCAGATAATTGAAAAATCCGACCGTTAGCTCAAATAAATGATTCATAGGCAATATTGATAAAATGTTCATATTCTCTTTTTGAGGAAGTATTTGGTCTAATACTTCTTTTAAATCATACATTTGCGCTAACATATTTTTAAAAGTTATTTCAACTCCTTTAGGAGCGCCTGTTGTTCCCGAAGTATATATTATAAATGCCGTACTGTTTAATGGTCTTCTTACCCAAACTGCATTATAATTTTTAGGTAAAGAATACAACGATATTATATTTTCTTCTTCTATTGTTTCCCATTTGTCAATTACAATAATTTGTTTTAAAGAATCAATTGTTTTTAAAAGTTCTTTTGCTTTTTCCAAATTAGCAGCAGAACTTAATATAATTGCAGGCTTGCTGTCATTCAATATATGAGTCATTTCATATATTGTCAATTTAACATCCAAAGGAACATTTATCATGCCTGCTAATGCGTTACCAAAAACACAAGCACCGAATTCAGGCTTTGATTCCGATAAAATAGCAGCTCTTTCGCCTTTTTCCACTTTTATATCATTAATCAAATAGCAGGCTAACTGTCTTGCGAGAAGTCCTAAGCCCTTATAGGATAGTTCGCTCCAACCTAAATTTGTTACCTGCCCAAGTGCCGTTCTATTTTGATTTTTAATTGTTATTTCTTCGATTAGTGTAAATACATTTTCATATTTCATTTTATATATTCCCGATTAACTGTTTTAAGTATATTATATGTTCTTTTTTAATATAGCAACTATGTAACATTCTTCTTATATATTATATTAAGCCCTAATAAAGTCAAATCCGGACTAATATAATCAAATTTTCGGTTCAGATATTTACTTATTACGGAAGAATACCCTCCTGTTGCAATAATTGTAGCCTTTTCACCGAGTTCTTTTTCACATTCGGATATTAATCCGTCCACCATTGCAGCATGTCCAATTACTATACCTGACAACATAGCATCTATAGTATTACGACCGATTACTTTTTTAGGTGTTTCTATGTATAATTGAGGCAATTTTGACGTTTTAGAACTCAATGCTTCAGACTGAATTTTCATTCCGGCTGTAATAATGCCGCCAATAAATTCATTATCTGCATTTACCACATCAAAAGATGTTGCAGTCCCAAAATCAACTACAATAGCCGGAAGTTTATAAAAAGACGATGCGGCACAAGCATTTGCAATTCTGTCTGCACCTATTTGAGAAATATTATCTGTTTTTAATTTCACATTAGTCTTTATCTTATGTGAAACAATTAATGACTCAATTCCAATATATTTTTTTACAGCTATTTGTATTTTTTCCGTAAGCTGAACAACAACACTTGATATAACAGCATATTTAACAGCACTGTCAAGCTCATATTCTTTAAGAATATTTTTTATAAATACCCCGTATTCATCTTCGGTTCTTGTAATTTCAGTTGATAATCGCCAAGAATGAACAATATCATCTCCGTTAAAAACACCCAGAGTTATATTTGTATTACCTACATCTACCGCTAAAAGCATATCTTTTCCTTTTTACTAATTATATTCTAACAGAAACATGTTTTATGCTAAAATGTTCTTAAATTTTACACATTTGGAGGGCTTTTATGCTTGAGATGTTAACACAAAGTTTTGCAATAAAATCCATGAGTATTTTTGAAGCAGGCATGTTAATTTGTTTCGGAATAAGTTGGCCTTTTGCTGTATTTAAAACATATAAAACCAAATCTGTCAAAGGAAAAAGTAAATTATTTCTCTCTCTTATAATATTAGGTTATATTTTCGGAATGATAAATAAAATACTGAATTCTATGGATGTCGTTTTTTGGCTTTATGTTATAAACTTATTATTGGTAAGTACTGATTTTATGTTCTGTTTAATATACAGAAACAGAGAGGAACAAATAAACAATGTTTAAAAATATTTTAATATTAGTTATGTTAATTGCGATATCAGGATTGTATAATCCGTCAATTGCAGCAATATCAAATGTTCCTAAAAATGCAAAAGAAAATGTAAATATTATAGAAGAAAATATTGATTATGATAATGAAGAAACCGACAGAATAAAAAGAGTATCTTTCCGTGATAAGTTTAAAAAATCTCCGGAAACGCAAATAAACAATTTTTTCAAAAAATATACAAAATACTCCGAAAAAAACGATATTGAAAAACTAAAAGAACTGTATTCGGATGATTATGTTAATAACGACGGTTTTAATAAAGCTACCGTATTTAAAATGATGGAAATGGCAAATGAGTCATATACAAATGTAAAATATAAAACCGATATTGAAACAATTTCAATTAAAGGAAATAATGCAATTGCAAAAATACACGAAACCGCAACGGGAGAAACAGTCAAATCTCTTATGAAACAGGAAGAGAAAGGACTTATAAAATCAGAAATATATTATATTAATTACTTAAAAAAAGAAGGAACTGATTGGAAAATCACAAACAGTAACATTTTAAGTGAAGAAGTAGAACTAAAATACGGAGAAGCAAAAAATACAGAAATAGAAATTCAAGCACCCGAATGTGTTACTGAAGGTTCAGAATATGAAGTTTCTGTAAAAGCCGCAACTCCTGACGGGGTTTTCTCGGTAGGTTCTATTGTTAATGAACCTATTATATTCCCGCAAAAACAAGCTAAAGATGTTTATAAAGGTGTAAAAGGCGAATCTATAGCCAGAATGGTTAAAGCAAATACGGACGGAAATAATGAATATGCAACAATTTCAATGGCAATAACAAGAGTAAATGTTGAACCTGAAGGTGTTGCAATTAAAATGACCGGAATGCTTTTTGCTATGAAAAGAGTTAATGTATTTTCAATAAAGAAAAATTAAAGGAGGAAGTAAATGGCTCAAAGAGTTCCAAGAAAAGTACAACATAGAGAAGATCGTTCACTTTTTGACGGATATAATATCGGAAAATATTTCGGACTATGGATATTATTCTCATTAATTGCAATCGGAATAAAAGCAGTAGTTCTTTCCGCAATACAAATTTCTCCTACAAGAGCTGTAGGAAACGGAATATTAACACTTTATGAAGTACATAATACAGGTGCTGCATTCAATTTATTTGCAGGTCAAAGCGATGCTATTATAATTGCTTCATTTTTTGTTGTAGCAATTATAACCTTTGTTCTGATAATAAAATCAAAAACAATTCCAAATACGGCAATTCCTGCTATGTCATTCTTAAGTACAGGTATAACACTTAATATGCTTGAACGTATTCAACACGGTTACGTAATAGATTATATTAAATGCGAATTCATAAAAGACTTCCCAATATTTAATGTACCGGATATAATGATTGTTATAGGTGCAATTTGTCTTGTAATGGCTATAATAACAAGAAGATAGGTCTTTTAATGAATAAAAAAATTATTTTTAGTGTCCAATCTGCTGAAAAGTCCATAAGATTGGACTCTTTTTTAGCCGCAAATGATATGTTTTCTTCACGTTCACAAGTTCAAAATTTGATAAAAAAACAGCAAGTCTTTGTTAACGGAAAGAATGTAAAAGGTTCTTTTCTCTTAAAAAATGATGATGAAATAAAAGTCATAATGAGTGAAGATTTTTCTTTAATTATAGAGCCTGAAAATATTCCGCTTGATATTATATATGAAGACGATAGCATGCTTGTTGTAAATAAGCCTAAGCAAATGCTTACACATCCTACTACAAAAGAGACAACAGGAACTCTTGTAAACGCATTATTATACAAATATGGTTATAACGGTCTTTCCGATATAAATGGAGTTATGCGTCCGGGGATAGTACACAGGCTGGACAGAAACACATCAGGACTCTTAATGATAGCAAAAAATAATATTGCACACGAAAATCTTACAGAACAAATTAAAACGAAATCAGCATTAAGACAATATATAGCTGTTGTTACGGGTAATTTTGAGACAGAGACGGGAACAATAGATTTTCCTATAGGCAGACATCCTTCCAAACCCGAAAAAATGGCTGTAGTAGCTGACGGGAAACCATCCGTTACGCATTATAAAGTTATAGAAAGTTTTAAAGGATTTTCATATATTGAATTAACATTAGAAACAGGCAGAACTCACCAAATAAGAGTTCATATGAGCCATATAGGACACCCTATTATTAACGACTCTCTGTACAACAAAGCACCCTTCAAAGTTAAAACAACACAGCAGGTGCTTCAAGCATATAAACTTAAATTTGCTACACCGTTAAATGATGATATAATTAATCTTGAGATTGAACCCGACAGGGATATAGTAAAAGTCTTAAAATTTTTAAGGAGTATTCAGAAATGAAAAAAAATATATTTTTAACGATTATAGATACAATATTTTTCGCATTAATAATTATCATTGCATTTGTAAATTATAATGCACATACAACCTCTCAATTATCCGTTTCCTTTGACGGAACATATATTATAGTAAGCACTTTATTTGTTATAATAGCATCATATTTGTTCGGTTTATTTTCAGGCTTCATGTATTCGGTTGTTCTCGGAGGAAGATATAAAGACCAAATTGAATTTTATGCAAGAAAAAATGAGAAATTATCACAGCAAAATGAAATTGACACGGATGACAAAGAAGTATTACAGCGCAAAATAGCAACTCTTGAAATAGCACTGGATAACGCATTAAAAAATAAGCAATAAAATAACTTGGAAGTTATGCATCTTGCAAAATGAAAGTACCTTCCGGCAATTTTTCGTTTCTTATTTTCCACTCAACAGTTTTTAAAAGAAAAGGTACGGTCATAGAGGATGTTTGCTGCTTATTCTCTTTATTTGCGGCTTTATTTGTAACACTAAACATAAAAAAACAATTTAAATATTTTTTTGCGGTTTCTTTTTTCACAGATTTAAGAACATTACTTTTAGCTGCCATACCTACCAACCCTACATAAAATTTTTACTTACCATTAAACTGCTGCCTATTATTATTAAAAAAATTTTTCTATCGTAAATTCAGTAAATCATTATACTTTTACAAATAGTTACATTTTATTATTTAATCATATGCTAAAACTTATCTCAGATACATCTTACCTGAGCAATTATAGACCAATTAAAGTCATTTCAAAAAAATTAATTTATATTTACTGCTTATAGAAAAGCTCTGTTTTAATTAAATATTTTTTATACATTGTATCTGTTAGTGTTGACATTGATTTTTGCTTGTAGTATCAATATAAATACAAGGAAAATGAGTGGTTCTGTTTGTGCTGAACAGAAATCACAAAAAGAAAAAACAAGGAGAAAACATGCCAACAATAGCACAGTTAGTACGTAAAGAACGTCAAAGAACAACTGATAAGACTAAATCGCCGGCGTTAACAAATTGCCCTCAAAGAAGAGGTGTTTGTACAAGAGTTTATACAACAACTCCTAAAAAACCAAACTCAGCTTTAAGAAAAGTAGCAAGGGTAAGATTAACAAACGGTTTTGAAGTTACTTCATATATTCCGGGTATCGGACACAATTTACAAGAACACTCTGTTGTATTAATCAGAGGCGGAAGGGTAAAAGATTTACCTGGTGTCAGATATCACATTGTTAGAGGCACATTAGATACTGCAGGTGTTGCAAACAGAGCAAAGAGCAGATCTAAATATGGTGCAAAAAGAGAAAAGAAAAAATAAGAAAGGCGATTTAAAAAATGTCAAGACGTAGTAAACCTGCAAGAAGAATACCTGCGCCGGATGCTGTATATAACAGTGTAGATATTGCCAGCTTTATAAACAGATTAATGAGACGCGGAAAGAAATCAGTTGCAGAAAAAATATTTTATTCAACATTAGAAAATTTAAAAACAAAATCTAAAGATGAACCTTTAGAAATATTTAAAAAAGCATTGACTAATGCTACACCTTTATTAGAAGTTAAAGCAAGAAGAATCGGCGGTTCAACATACCAAGTTCCTCTTGAAGTTAAAGCAGACAGAGGTATGGTATTAGGTTCAACATGGTTAATCGATGCAGCAAAAAAACGCAGCGGTAAATCAATGGTTGAAAAATTAACAAATGAACTATTCGATGCTTCTAATGGTATCGGTGCAGCTTGCAAAAAACGTGAAGATACTCACAAGATGGCTGAAGCAAACAAAGCATTTGCTCACTACAGATACTAATTTGTAATGATTATAAGATAAAAAGAGGTCTTATTTAAGACCTCTTTTTATTATGTGATTTTTTTATATTATTAGTCGGATTATTTGCTGTATTCTTTTCTCTGTTTTTGAAAAATTCTTTTGCTTCTTCAACTTTGGCTCTCATTATAGTTTTTATAAGTTCTTTTATATCCCGCAGCATTGCTTTTTGAATAGTTAATAAATCTATTTCCATTTTTTGTGAAGAAATTAATCCGTAATTTGAAGCATCTACAGAATTATTTAATTCATCAATTTTAACAAAATACTTATCCATAAGCATAAAAACAACTTTTAGTTCATTATCATCAAAAAAGTATTGAGTTTTAAGTGTCCGCCCAAGCCTTTCTTTCATAAGCTGTCTGTTTTTATCAACACTTAAGTTACTTATATCTTCTTTTTTATCCTCATCATCCGAGTCATCCTCAGGACCTAAAATAAGATCAAAAAAATCATCCATATTTAAAACCTATAATTTACAACTTCTTTTAACCCAAATTTGCAAAGATAAAGGAATATCAATTCTCTGCTAACCAATTTAAAAATTAAATTATTTCCATATGTATTCATTGCCATACTTGTACAAACATTAATAACTTCAGATAATTCCTTTTCCGTCATTCCTTTTGCTTTAAATGAATATGTAGGACTAAATTCATCAAGCTGTTTAATTTTTCCTTTTACTCCGTATTTTACGGGATCTTTTCTTATCAATGCATGTTTTCCCATTGTAAATACACTTCTGCCATAGGCATGAATAATATCGGCATTATCCTGAATAAGTTTAATTGTTTTAAATGCATCCTCTTTTGTTTCTGCCGGGAAGCCGAAGAAGATAAATGCAAAATTCAGAATGTCAGCTTTCGCTGCATTTCTCATAATATCTATGCGTTTATCAAACGGAACACCTTTATTAATTAAATCCATAATTTTCTTAGAGCCTGATTCAAGTCCCCAGAGAAGCATTCTCAAACCTGATTTACGAGCTTTTTTCAATATCGGCAAAGTAAATTCCGGTTCTAATCTTGCATCACAGAAATATGAAACATCTATTTTTTCATCTAATAATTTCTGTGCCATATCTTTCATATATTTAGGACTTATTGCCTCATCAATAAATTCAAATTTATTAATGTTATATTCAGATTTAAGGAATTTAATTTCATCAATAAGTTTATCTACAGATTTAATGTTATAGCACAAGCCGAAATCGTGGTCACAAAAACTGCATTTATGCCAATAGCAACCTCTTGATGTTTGAAAAGGCATTACAATTTCAGGAGTAAAATATTTGTCCAGTTCAAAACCGTCAAGACTTATTGGTTTCATTTCATTTAAAGGCATAGGAACTGTTTTTTTATTTATTTTAACTTTGCCGTTTTGTAAATACATTATATTAGAAACATCTTTTATTTTTCTTTTCTTGTTAATATATTCAGCAAGCTCTAAAACCGGTTTTTCACCTTCTTCGAACATTAATGAATCTGTAAAAATTTCAAAAAATTCAGGATATTTTTTTAAATTTTCCGTAATTCTGGCAAAATAATTACCGCCTATACTTATATGAGCATTGGTATTTTCTTTTAATAATTTTGAAAGAGTGAGTCCTGCTATAATTTGGCTTGAAGAGTTAATTGAAATACCAATATAATCAGCCTTTTTGCTTTTTAAGAAATCCAATTTTTCCAAAAAGAAAGGATAGAAAATATTTGTTGTTTTATCATCCACAAAATATTTGATACTTTTAAAATTATATTGAAAATTCTGATTATAAAAATTACTTAAAGATAATTTAGACGGAGCATATTTTAACGAAGCAATTTCCAAACTTTTATCTATTAAAGAAAGTGCATCTACCAACAATTTAGGATTATAAAAATATTCTTTTGAACGCAATATATTAATAGCATCAGAAATTAAAAAAGGATATTTAGGTAATTCTTTTTCATTTTTTTGAAAGAATTGATGTATCATCACAAACTTTGTAAGTTTATTTTTTATTTCAATGTCGCAATTATCATAATCAAAATCTTTTCTGTACGTTTTTTGAGCAAATTCATACAATTCTTTTTCTATATTTCTGGCTTCTTCAATAGATTTGTTAAGATACTCTTTATTTAAAATTCGAAGAAAAAATTCCAAATTCAAATCCAAAGCCGTAGTGTTATATTCCAAACCTTTAAACTGTCCCATTAGTGACGGGATAGCGAAATGAGGCTGAAAAGGAACCCATTGCGGAGGAAATATAAATAAAATGTTCATTTTTCGTACAAATATCTATTCTCTAACTTTTTAAATTTTATAGTATCGCTATAATAAAGTCAAATTAAAACAGTGATAAACAACCATTTATATGATATAAATTAAATTTTATTTTTTGCAAAATCAATTTTTATAAATTTGAACTAATAAATACATTATTTCATGTAAAATTTCTTAACATTTCATGTAAAATACAGCAATAATTGCATGTTCAAAATTCTTTTTATATATAAGAGAGGATATTATCATGAAAGTAATTAACAAGGATGACAAGAAAGAATACTCATCTGGGAGTTCTCAAAGCAATAGCAATACGGGGAGTGTAAGTAACTCAAGCAGTTCGAGCAGTTCAAGTAGCTCAAAACCTACCGGAACAAAAAACGGCAGTGTTTTTGCTGAAGATAACGGAAGTTATTTCCACAAGAAAAAAACAGAAGCAGAAAAAGGCACCACCGGTCAAACTATCGGTTCTTTGAATGATATCTTAGCAAGAAGAAACGAAGAAGAGAAAAGCGAAAGCGTAATTCACGGTATGTCTGATGCCGAATATGAAGAATACAGAGAATATATGTTAAGAGAATACGGTATTCAGCTTGAAAGAGGCTATAATTACGGTCACTTCCAGAATGTAGCTGTTGCAATGGGTGAAAGCTGCAGCCAAGGAACAAGATATAGTGCAATGTGTAAAGCAGCTCAATCTTATGACACAGTTTTAGACTTGGTATTAGATGCAAAATTATCAGCAGCAATAGCAGATATATTTAACGGTGATACCGACCCGAACTGGGAACGTTTATGTTCAAGCGGTAATTCCGGAAGACTATTAAAAGAATACGGTATTAAAATTACTAAATGTGCAGACAGACAATATTGTGTATCATTGGTTGATGAAAACGGAAATGTTATACAGGATGCTGACGGACATTTAGCTCAGGTATACAAAAACGACTATTTGTTACCTGATGGTCAGGCACAACAAAACGAAGTTCAATTAGGCGCAGCTCTTGATGCTATGGGTTTTGACTGCTGGTCTGTTTTAGACTTATCGGCAGAAGAATACGAAATGGTAAAAGAACTGGCAAGCATGAAGAATAGCGAACTTGGCACATCAAGCGGTATAAACGGCGGTGATGAACTTAAGATAAGAGGTCAAGTTCTCGGAACTTATGATAAAGCTACAAGAACATGGTCTAAAGCTAAGAAACAAGATAACAGTGCTTGGGTCAACGGAACATATACAGATAAAGTTACCGGTAAACAAATGAGTGCAAGAAAACGTTACAGCGAATTTTTGAGAGACAGAAATTCAGGAGTATACGGAAAATTAGCAAAAGAACAAGATGCAAAATTAGAAAAATATAAAGACAAAATTGATTACGCCAAAGCATTCAAGAACCAAGGTGAATTTGAACAGCAATTGGGTATTGTTGGCGGCAGTTATGCATCTGTTGATGGCGAATCATCAGCATTCTGGGGAGATACTCCAAGACAATATGTTTCACTTGCAGAATTTGACAGACTTGTAAAAGAAATAATGGAACAAGAACAATGTACTAAACAAGAAGCTATAAAAATTGCCAAAAAGACTTACAGAACATTTAGAGACAGTACTGCCGAAGAAGTTGCAAGAGATGTTGCTCTCAGAATTATGTACTAATACAACAAAAATAAACCAATATATAGAAAAAGAGAACTTGAAATTCAAGTTCTCTTTTTTAATATATATTTAAATAAAAGCACCGGATAATTTTCATTTTTTAATTCCAAAAACTTTTTAAATTGGGGATTTGAACTTATATACGGCTCATAATCTTTCTGTTTTATTTTCTTATAAAAATGTACTAATGAAAGATATATTTTATTTGAATATTTTGATTTTTCTTTAAAAGTATTATAGAAGTGCAACGGAACAAATAATTCTCTGATTAATATTTTTTTTCTTATATCTTCCCTGACATTATTTTTATTTAAAAATTTTTCTATATAATCATATGACTTATACTGACAACCAAAATACTTATCTCTTTGAGAAATTAAACAAGTCGGATTATGCACAGTGTGTTTTATTATTAACAAATCACATAAATAAATATTTGTTGCGTGTATAATAATTTCAATAAAAAAGGAATTATCATTACAGCATTTTAAATTATTAAAAAAAATATTATTTTCAACTAAAAACTTTTTTTTAACAATACCACCCCAGGGAGTTACACATAGTTTTAGTGCTTCATCTATATCATCATATACATTAATATATTTATTAATTAATGATTTAGAAATGTTTTCCTGTTCATATATTTTACTAGGAACTTTTTCTCCTGTATTATAGTCAAAAGCTTCGGCTTTGCATCTTATTACATTCGGATAATTATTCTCTTCCGTTATCTTTAATATATTTTCGTATACTTTATCATCATATAGTAAATCATCAGCATCAACGAAATGAATATATTTACCTTTAGCAAGTTTTATTCCTACATTCCTCGCAACACCCGAATGTTTGTTTTTCTGGGAATATACTTTTATCCTATTATCTTTTTGAGCATATTCATTTAAAACAGCTAATGAATTATCTGTTGAACCATCATTAATACATATTATTTCAATATCTTTAACAGTTTGATTTAATATACTGTCAAGACAATTTCCTATATATTTTTCCGCATTAAATACGGGTATAATAATTGACAATCTTGGTATAAATTCTGTATCCATAGATATAATATAACACAATTAGACAAGTATAAGAATTTTTTACATAAAATCTATTTATGATAGAATTTAATTATGGATGCGTCTGAGTGGCGAAATTGGTAGACGCGTACGATTCAGGTTCGTATGGTTCACACCATGTGGGTTCAAGTCCCATCTCGGACACCATAAAAGAGGTAATGACATCAGTCATTGCCTCTTTTATTTTGAAGAAAAGGACATAGTCCGTAGTGAGTTACTTGCCCGAGAGAAAGCAAATTCCAAGAGCGGATTTAAAAAACTCAGGCAAAGTCCCGCACAGAAGAAGTTTTAAAAATTAAAGTCCCGCCATATTTAAACTTTTGTCAGGCATTGCCCGACCTACTGACTTTAATAGACTTATGCAAAGAAATTAGAACAGAAGATTATAAACCATACATAAATTCAATTTCCTTGTATAGCATATTTTAATAATTATCAGATACCTCTCAAGTATCTTTGTATACAAGAAACACCTGATTTATTTTTAGCACAATCTTTGTCAACATCGGTTTTAGATTTGTCTTTATAAGCAGGGACAAGTCCTATTTTAGCGGAATATGCCATAACAAAAACATCCCTACCTGCTATGTTCGGTTTTTTAGGTCCGTTTATATCAAAATATACAACCATAACAGCAGCACCTTTTGGATCTATACCGAATTGATTTTTGATTTTATCCTGTGTACTCCACATATCCATATTAACCGTTGTCCCGTCATTAAGTACTGCAGTAATGATTTGATTTCCTATACCAATACCCGCACGGTTTTCAGGTATTTTTTGACCGTTATAATAGAAGGTATCTTTTTCATTCCAGCATCCCGGAGCATCATAACAAACTTTCATTGTATTAATTCTCGGACGCATAAATTCATCATACCAAGCATTCATTTTTTGTTGGTCTTTGTCTACTTCTTCAAATTCCATATCAGCACCGGCTGCACGTGCGAATGTAAATGCTTGAGCAAACATCGAATACACTTTCCTAACTTTCGCAGTGCGTTCTTGTTCGCCAACCATTGTTTGCAAAACAGGTACTGTAATCGCAGCGATTACACCAATTATTATCAAAGTAAGTAATACTTCCGCAAGAGTAAACGCAAATCTTTTTTTCAACATAATTATATAATTCCCAAGTTACGATTATATTATACAGTATGATGTTATATTGTTTATTCATGCATATGTATGATATTTAAAAACTATATATAGCTAAACAAAAAAAACAGATAACATGTTTTATATTATCTGTTTTTATGTATCCTTATATCAACTATATGCTTGTAATTGCACCTTTTTCTGCCGAAGAAACAACTGTAGAATATCGTTTTAAGTAGCCTTTCTTTACCTTAGAAGGAAGCGGTTTAAATGTTTTTAATCTTTCTTCAATTTCTTTTTCATCAACTTTAAGTGTTAATTCACGCTTTGGAATGTTTATATATATTTCATCGCCGTCTTTTATTACACCTATTACTCCTCCTGCCGGAGCTTCAGGGCATATATGACCTATGCAAAGACCTCTTGTTCCGCCGGAAAATCTTCCGTCAGTTATAAGTGCGACTTTCTTACCCAAACCTTTACCTACAATAGCGGAAGTCGGCGAAAGCATTTCTCTCATACCGGGGCCGCCTTTAGGTCCTTCATAACGAATAACAACAACATCTCCTGCAACAATCTTATCATCCATAATGGCCTGCATAGCAGCTTCTTCACTGTCAAATGTTTTTGCCTTGCCCGTAAATTCGAGGCATTCTTTCTCAACACCTGAAATTTTAACAACTGCACCATTCGGAGCAATATTACCATGTAATACTGCCAATCCGGGATTAGAAGTTACCGGATCAGATATTGGTCTTATAACTTCATTATCACACCATATATTAGCAGCAGCTATTTCCGAAATTTTCATACCTGATATGCCTTTAGTATCCTTCATTTCAGGAACATTACCGTAGATTGTTTTTAATACGGCAGGAATTCCGCCTGCATTATCCAAATCTGTCATTGTTTTAGCGGCAGACGGGTCTAATTTAATAATCTGAGGAACTTTAAAACTTAATTCTTCAAAATCTTTTAAGGTTATATCAACTCCCGCTTCATTTGCTATTGCAAGTAAATGAAGAATTGAGTTTGTTGAACCGCCTAATGCCAAATCAACAATAATAGCATTTCTAATTGCATCTCTTGTTAATATGGAAGACGGTCTTATATCTTTTTCAATAAGTTCATTAATCAATACACCTGAATCAAATGCAATACGTTTTGTTTTTGCACTAACAGCGGAAGATGTTGCACATCCCGGTAAACTCATTCCCATAACTTCCGTCAAACAAGCCATTGTATTTGCTGTATATAATCCCTGACAAGCACCTGCACCGGGGCAAGATGTTATTTCCATTTCTTTAAGCATTTTTTCGTCTATTTCACCGCTTGTGAATTTACCTACGGCTTCAAACGTACCTCTTACCATAGTTAGAGTGTTATTATGACATTTACCGTCAGCCATAGGACCGACTGTAACAACAATACAAGGTATATCCAGTCTTGCAGCAGCCATAATCATCCCGGGAGTAATCTTATCGCAATTTGTAAGTAAGACCAGACCGTCTAATTTATGTGCCATAGCAACTGATTCTACACAATCAGCAATTAAATCACGTGACGGAAGAGAATAACTCATTCCGCTGTGTCCCATAGCAATACCGTCACAAATAGCAGGAACTCCGAATATAAATGCTTGACCGCCGCCGGTATGAATACCTTTTTCAATCTGACGTTCTAAATCACGCATTCCGCAGTGTCCGGGAACTAAATCCGTAAAACTGCTTGCAATGCCGATAAATCTTTTATTTATTT
The DNA here is from genome assembly GCA_016282705.1 of Candidatus Gastranaerophilales bacterium. GTDB lineage: Bacteria > Cyanobacteriota > Vampirovibrionia > Gastranaerophilales > Gastranaerophilaceae > Avigastranaerophilus. The sequence goes on from JAEELO010000033.1 coordinate 28,832, forward strand.
GCTGTTCACTGACACCTGTTCCGTATAATAATGAACGATGCGGCGTTCTTTGTATTCCTTGTTTTATTTCGTCACTTCTCATAAAAGTCTCCCTATCTAACTCATGGTTATATCATACCAAATACTAAAAATAATTGATATATTGAAACTAAAAAATGTTCATGTTATAAAAAAGATACAGCGAGAGGATACCTCTTGCGAGTTCAATGAATGGTGGTTTAGGACACTGAAAAAACAAATAAAATTGGCTCAATGCGCAGGTTTTTGTTACGGAGTCAAAAGAGCAGTCGAAACAACAAAAAAAATAAAACTAGAAAATGCATCCAAAAATGTCTGGATATTAGGTGAGCTTATTCATAATGCACAAGTAATAAAAGAACTTGAAAACTTGGGCATTAAAACAGTTGACGAATTACCTGAAAATGAAACAGGAATTTGTATAGTCAGAAGTCACGGAATGGCACCTCAAAAAATAAAAGAAATTGCCGATAAAGGCTTTGAAGTTGTAGATTTAACTTGTCTGGACGTAAAGAAAGTTCAGCAAAAAGCCATTCAACTTGCGAAAGAAGAATTTCTTGTTTTAATTCTCGGCAAGCCCGAACATCCCGAAGTTGTTGCTATAAAAGCAAATGCAGAAATGTATTCGGATAAAGTATATGTTATTCCTAATATAGCCGAATTAGAAAAAATAAAAGACATTATAAAAACTAATAAAAGAGTCGGTGTCGTTATTCAAACAACTCAGAAACCCGAATTATTACAATCAGTTGTGGATTATTTGCTTCCTCTGGCAAGCGAACTAAAGGTGTTTAATACAATATGCAAATCTACAACAATGCGTCAACAGGAAGCAAAAGAATTAGCAAAAACATCAGATTTAATGATAGTTGTAGGCAGTAAAAAAAGTGCAAATACAACTCATTTAGCAGAAATTTTAAAAGATATCACAAAAACTCTTCATATTGAAACAATTGGAGATTTAAATGAATATAAAGAAATTATAAAATCAGCTGAAAATATAGGTGTAACAGCAGGCGCATCAACACCTGACAGCATTATACAAAATGTAATAAAAGTAATTAATGAAATATAAGAAAGGATAAAACGAAATGGCAAAAACAATTAACGAACAAGACGAATTCGTCAGATTATTGGAAGAAAGCTACAACTACAAATTTTCAGTAGCAGATGTAGTAAAAGGTATAGTTATTAAACAAGAAAACGACGGTTTTTTAGTTGATATCGGTGCAAAAACAGAAGCATTCCTTCCAAACAGAGAAATTACAAATAATCAGGTAAATGATAAAGATTATTCAGAATATTTAGCAATTAATGACGTAAAAGAATTCTACATTTTAAAAGAAGAAGGCGACGATGAAAACGACAGAATAATGCTATCATTAAAGAAATTATCATGTGCAAAAGCTTGGCAAGAGCTTCAAAATGCAAAATACAACAACGAAACCATCACTGCTAAAGTTGTTCTTATCGTAAGAGGTGGTGTAATCGTTGAAATTTCCGATTTAAGAGGGTTCGTACCTGCAAGCCAATTAAGAACAGGAGCTCCTTTTGACGGATTAATCGGACAAGATATTGAAGTAAAAGTTTTAGAAGCAGATGCAAAAAGAAATAAATTAATTCTTTCTCAAAGACAAGCTGTCGCAGAACAAAGAGAACAAGTAGTTGATGAAGTTATTTCACAACTCGAAATCGGTTCTGTAGTAAAAGGTAAAGTCGTAAGAATAGCTGACTTCGGCGGATTTATTGATATTAACGGAGTTGACGGTTTATTACCTATATCTGAAATTTCTTGGCAAAGAATTAAACATCCTTCTGATGTTATTTCTCTTGGTGAAGAATTAGAAGTAAAAATTTTAAAAATAGATACAGATATGAAAAGAATCAGCTTAAGTTTAAAGAGAATGGGTGATAACCCTTGGGAATCAATCGAAAATGAATTTCAAGAAGGTCAGGTAATAAAAGGTACAGTTAATAAAGTAACTTCATTTGGTGCTTTCATTAATATTTATCCGGGAGTTGAAGCATTATTACCATCAGCTGAAATGGAACCTGCAAATGCAAATCCGTTCAATATATACAATGTTGGAGATGAAATTGAAGTATTAATCAAAAAATTCACTCCGCAAGAACACAGAATCGCTTTAAGCGTAAAAGATATTAAAAAAGACTAATAAAAACAGTACTTTAAGAGAGGTGTAAAAACACCTCTCTTTTTGTTTACAAATATTTACAGACATTTATTTAATTAGCAAATATAATTATGTACATAGTTTTGTACAAACAAAAATATGAGGTAATAACATGAAGGTATCATCAATATGTAATACACCCTCAGCTTGTCATGGCAGAACAATAGGAACCATAGCAGGATTAGGTGTCGGAAGTGCATATATAATTAAAAATCATAAAGCTTTATTTGAACATTCTATGCAAGAAGCCTTAAAAGCGAACAAAGGTACAGCAATAGGGAAAATTGTTCCTATTGCAGTTTCTGCAGGATTTATCGGAGCCGCTACTGCAATCGGAAGATTAGCCGGTAAATGTATCGGTAAAATAGTAGATAATCATTATGCAAAGAAATTCTATTTTAAAAACAGTGAAAAGGCATAAAAGACAACAGAAATAAATAAAAAGGATACATTTATTTGTATCCTTTTTTTATTTCAACATTTTCTTCAAATATAAACCCGTTAATGATTTTTTATTTTCGGCAATTTCTTCAGGGGTACCCTCTGCCACAATTGTACCGCCTTCATCTCCGCCTTGAGGTCCTAAATCTATAATATGGTCAACCGTTTTTATTAAATCAAGATTATGCTCGATTATTAATATCGTATTACCTGCATCCGCAAGTTTATTAATAATTTTTATCAGCTTATCCAAATCATACCAATGCAAACCAACTGTAGGTTCATCAAGCAGATAGAGAGTCTTTCCCGTTGCTCTTTTATTCAATTCACTTGAAAGTTTAATTCTTTGAGCTTCACCGCCGGAAAGAGTTGTAGCACTCTGTCCGAGTTTCATATAGCCCAAACCAACATCATTCAATGTTTGAAGCCTGTTTTTTATTTTAGGAATATTTTCAAAGAAATCAAGAGCTTCAGATATACTCATATCAAGTACTTCGGATATATTTTTCCCTTTATATTTAACCTCAAGTGTTTCTCTGTTATATCTTTGTCCCTTACATACATTACACTTAACATATACATCAGAGAGAAAATTCATCTCAATTTTTGTCAGACCATCACCCTTACAAGACTCGCAGCGGCCGCCTTTTACGTTAAAACTAAAACGACCTGCCTTATAACCCCTCATTTTTGCTTCCGTTGTTTGAGAATATAATTCTCTGATATATGTAAATACATCAGTATATGTTGCAGGATTTGACCTTGGAGTTCTTCCTATAGGAGATTGGTCAATACATATAACTTTATCTATATTTTCAAATCCTTCAATCCTATCCAAACCCTGTGGTTTAGGTTTATTTTTATTTAATTTGTGAATGGAATATTGATACAAAATATCATTCATCAGCGTAGACTTACCGCTTCCCGAAACACCTGTTAATGCAACAACTTTACCCAAAGGGATTTTTACATTTATATTTTTTAAATTATTTTTATGGGCATTAATTATTTCTATATAATTTCCGTTGCCTTCTCTTCTCTTTTTCGGTACCGGAATGTTCTTCTCTCCGCTTAAATATTGACCTGTTATTGATTCCTTTGTATTTATAATATCGTACAAAGTTCCCTGTGCAATAATTTTACCGCCGTTTACACCAGCATATGGTCCTATATCAACAATGTGGTCAGCATTTCTTATCGTATCCTCATCGTGTTCAACAACAATAAGAGTATTTCCGAGATTTCTGAGTCGAACAAGTGTTTTTATAAGCATATCATTGTTATATTGATGAAGTCCTATTGACGGTTCATCTAATACATATAATACTCCTGAAAGACCACTTCCTATTTGAGTTGCGAGTCTTATTCTCTGTGCTTCTCCACCCGATAATGTTCCTGCCATTCTTGCCAAATCCAAATAGCTGAGTCCAACATCCAGCATAAATTTTAGTCTGGCACGAATTTCTTCCAAAATTTGTTTTGCAATAGTAAGTTTATAATCATCCAAATCCAAATATAAATCAGAGAAAAATTTATATGCTTCTTTTATTGATAAACAGCAGACTTCATATATATTTTTCCCTCCGACTGTAACAGCAAGAGAAAACGGTTTTAATCTGGCACCTTTACAGTCATTACACGGAATTTGAGACATATATTCCTGAATAGAATCCCTTATTTCATCTGATGTTGATTCATTGTACTTGTCCATAAAATACGGAATTACACCTTTAAACGGCATCACACGAGTTACATAACGAGTACCGCCAAATTCTTTAAATCTGAGTTTTACACACTCTTTTCCGCTTCCATATAAAATAATATTCTTATGTTCTTCAGACAAATCAGAAAAAGGGCAATCCATATCAATATTAAAATGATTTGCTACAGATGTTAATATCTCTTGATAATACGGATTTCCTGTTTTTGCCCAGGGATATATGGCACCATTCTTCAATGATTTTGTTTTATCGGGAATTAATAAATCCGCATCCATTTCAAAATGTGCCCCCAAACCGCCGCATGTAGAACAAGCACCGTACGGACTGTTAAAACTGAATATTCTCGGGGCAAGTTCTTCAAAACTCAAATTACAATTAGGACATGCCAGTTTCTCAGAGAATATCATTTCTTTATCACCGATAACATCAACAATTAACAAGCCGCCTGACTTCTCAAGAGCAATTTGTGCGCTGTCAGTTAATCTTGATTTGGAACTTTCTTTTATTACCAGTCTGTCTACTATTACTTCTATTGTATGCTTTTGTGTTTTATTTAATTCTATTTCATCCTCATCAAGATTATATATTTCACCATCCACTCTTACACGGACAAATCCTTCCTGATGCAATTCTTGCAAAAGACCGACATATTCACCTTTTTTACCTCTCACAATCGGAGAAATCAATTGTATTTTTGTCCCCTCTTTTAATGTGAATATTTTATCAATTATTTCATCAATAGATTGAGGAGCTATTTCACATCCGCAATTAGGACAATGCGGAACACCTATTCTCGCATAAAGAAGCCTTAAATAATCATATATTTCTGTTACCGTTCCGACTGTAGAACGGGGGTTATTACTCGTAGATTTCTGGTCTATAGATATAGCAGGCGAAAGTCCTTCTATACTTTCAACATCAGGCTTATCAAGCTGCCCCAAAAACTGGCGGGCATAGTTTGAAAGGCTTTCTACGTATCGTCTTTGACCTTCCGCAAAAATCGTATCAAAAGCTAACGAACTCTTTCCGGAACCTGAAATTCCGGTAAAAACTATTAATTCATTCTTTGGAAGTTCTAAACTTACATTCTTTAAATTATGCTGATTTGCTTTTCTTATAATTATTTTGTCGTTCATAACAACATTATGTCATGAAATACCATACTAAGTAAATGAAAAACTATCATCCGTTATATCGTGATTTTTAGGCAATTGAATTATAAATTCATTAGTATTTGGCTCGGTATTTAAAGAAATTTTCCCTTTATGTGCCTCAATTACGGTTTTACAATAATATAAACCGAGTCCCGAACCTGTATTATTGTTTAAAGATGCCTTTGATACGTATTTTTCAAATATATGTTCTTTGATATTATCCGAAATATTAAATCCCGTATTTTTTATTTTTATAAATATAAATTTTTCATCTTCACACATACTAATTGATAATACAGTATTCTTATAAGAATAATTAACTCCGTTATTCAACATATTTGCAATTACACGCCTTAATGAATTTTTATCGGCAAATAAATAATTAGTTTGAAGTGTATTTATATATTCAATTTCAATATTATATGTCATTGCAAAATTTGAAATTTCATTAATACATAATTTTATTAAATCATCAATGTTTAATTGTTCATAATTAATCTTAATAACACCGTTTTTAATTTTATAAATATCCAAAACCTTATTTAACAATTCTTTCATAAAAGATGAAGACTCAATAATAATATCAAGAATTTCTTTTTGAGAATCTGCAATTTTTCCGAATTTTCCGGCTCTAAGCAAATTTAAACTGCTGATTTGTGCTTGCAGAGGAGTCTTTAAATCATGAATTAATGTTGCAATATATAACTCTTTTTGCTGCTCATCATTTTCACTTGAATTTGTATAGATTTTTGTATTTTTCATAGCTATAATTTTTTCTTATTCTATACAAATAATATAAAACTATCCTATCCTAAAAGATATTAGCCACTCGGGCAATATCTTTAAATTTATCTTAAATTCAGGCACAAAAAAACGGAGGTAAGAACCTCCGTTTTTTATGCTGTATATGCTACAAAGCCTTCTTCTAATGCCCTTTGTTGATTTATTGATTCTCTTATATAACTGTTCATTTTTCTTGCAAAAGGTTTGTTTACAACTTCTACTACATCAGCCGTATCACATAATTCTTTAAATGGATTATTATCATTATAATTTTCATCTAAAAGCTTCATAGCGTCATCGCATTTTTTAGCAATTATATTGAAAATTTTATCAAAAATATCTTCTTCTTTGGGTTCAAATATATCAACCTTAAAAGAATCCGATTCTTTTAATTTCTTTTCATCTTTATTACCAAATGTATCACCATATTGGCTGACAACCATTGTTTCAAGGAGGTCGACAAAAGGTCCAAGCGTAGGATGGTTAGCAGCCTCTACCTGCGTTTCATATTGGTACTGCTGTTGATTATTTATCTGGATGTTTTGTTGTTGAAGATTTGTTCCAACATTATTGCCCATTTTTAATATCCTTGTGTGTACTCTTTTCTTCTCTTATATAAATAAAAAATTTTTATATTTCAAAATTGCTTTTTTTTAAAAAAAATTATATAGCCAATATATAAACATGCGCAAAAAAGCCTATATTAAAGGGTTTTCGAAATTATATATTTTGTTAACAATTTGTAATCATGAAAGAAAAACTTAACAATATTAACAAAAGGACTAGTCAAACCGTAAAAATAGAGTTAAAATGAAACAGCAACATGGTAAGAAGGGGTAATTAAAGGATGAAGAAAGATAATATATTAATTTTCGTTGAAGAAGTTATGAACCTTTTTACTAATTGGCTTTCTTTTAACGAAAATAAAAAAGAAGTTTGCCCCGTTCACGTTTATACTATTGAAAAATAGTTCTCTGTCCTATGTTATAAATTGTTTATGATTTATCATAAACAAATATTATAGTGTGAATAAAAAAAGAGAGGAATTTCTTCCTCTCTTTTTATATGTTTGATTAACTATTTAATCAATTCACCTACCGATTTAAATACGCTCATACGTTTAGCAGCATCCTGTTCAGCTTGAGCATATAATGCTTCTGCAGCTTCAGGATTTGTCTTTAATAATGATTTATATCTGCCTTCAGAACGTATGAATTCTTGGAAGTTTTCTTTAGGATCTTTAGCATCCCAAGTAAACGGCTGTTCATTTGCAGGATTATATCTGTATAGCGGGAAGTATCCTGCTTCAACTGCACGTTTTTGTTCCGTTTGAGTTTTGCTCATATCGATACCGTGTGCAATACATGGAGCATAAGCAAATATGATAGAAGGACCGTCATATGCTTCTGCTTCTTGGAATGCCTTTAATGTCTGCATTCTGTCTGCGCCAAGAGCAACTGATGCTACATAAACATACCCGTAAGACATGCTCATTAAGCCCATGTTCTTTTTATATGTTCTCTTACCGCCCGTAGCGAACTTCGCAACAGCACCTGTAGGTGTTGATTTAGAAGCCTGACCACCTGTATTAGAATATACTTCTGTATCAAGAACAAGTACATTTACATTCTTATTCTGAGCTAATACGTGGTCAATACCGCCGTATCCGATATCGTTTGCCCAACCGTCACCACCTATAATCCATATTGATTTATCAGTAAAGTAATCTTGTAATTCTCTTACTTTTGCTAAATCAGGACATTGACAATCAGCATATTTTGCGATAGCGGCTTTCGCTTTATTTTGAGCTTCAACAGCTTCGGGTGATTTAGAATTATCGAAGTATGCCATTGCACCTTGAAGAGCTTCTTTCAAGTCTGCAGGTGTTTTTTCGTTAGCTAATACTTTTTCAACATATGTTTTTAAAGTATCTCTGTTTTGGTCTACAGCTAATCTCATACCAAAACCGAATTCAGCATTATCTTCAAATAATGAATTTGCCCAAGCAGGACCTCTTCCGTCTTTATTTGTTGTATAAGGAATTGTCGGGAAGGTACCTGAATATATTGATGAACATCCGGTAGCATTTGCTACGATAGCATTTTCACCGAATAATTGAGAAACCAATTTAACATACGGTGTTTCACCGCAGCCTGCACAAGCACCTGAGAATTCAAATAACGGTTTTCTGAGCATTGCACCTTTTATTGTTTTTGTTGTGTTTCTGCCCATTACGTTATCAGGTAATTCATCAAAGAATTTTTCATTTGCTGTTTCGCCTGCAGCTGTTTCTTCTTCAATTGTAGACCAAACAAATGCTTGTTTTTCTTTTGGCATTTTCATTGTAGGACATTGGTCAACACAAACACCACATCCTGTACAGTCCATACAATATACCTGAACTTTAAATTGTTCATCTGCAGCAGCAGGTTTTGCAGGAACTGTTTTAAATGATGCAGGAGCATTAGCCAAATCCTTTTGTTCTATTAATTTTGTTCTAACTGCAGCATGAGGACATGCAGATGCACATACGCCGCATTGTAAACAGTTTTCGCTAATCCATTTCGGAACTCTTGGAGCAATACCGCGTTTTTCAAGTTTTGCAGTTCCAGTTGGAATAACTCCGTCAACGCTCATTGCAGAAACAGGAATATCATCACCTTTTTGTCTCATACAAGGTTCAATGATTTTCTTAGCGAATTCATCTGCGTTAGCAGGAATCATTTGAACATCATCAGCAGCTTTTACACCGTCTAATGAAGCAGGAACAACAACTTCTTCAGTTGCATTTACTGCTGCGTCAATTAAAGCTAAGTTCATATTAACAACATCATCGCCTTTTTTCTTAAAGGTTTTCTTTGTCATTTCTCTCATACCTTCAAGAGCTTGTTCAAACGGTATAATTCCTGAAACTTTAAAGTATGCAACCATCATAACCGTGTTTGCACCTTTACCTCTTAAACCGGGTTGTTCTTTGATTAATTTTTCTGCATCTACATTGTAGAATTTAACTTTCTTTTCAATGATAGTTTTTTGCATATCTCTGGTTAAGTGGCTGAATGCTTCTTCTTTTGACCATGGTGAGTTCAATAAGAAAGTACCGCCTTCTTTAATGCCCTTTAACAAATCGTATCTGCCAATATATGCATGAGCTGAGCAAGATACAAAGTCAGGTGCGGTAATTAAATATGTTGATTTAATTTGTTTATCACCAAATCTTAAATGAGAAACAGTTACACCAAATGATTTTTTAGAGTCATATGCAAAATATGCCTGAGCATCTTTATCTGTATATTGACCGATAATTTTAATTGAGTTTTTATTTGCACCAACGGTACCGTCAGAACCTAATCCCCAGAACATACAGTTTGTTGTACCTTCAGGTTCTGTTACGATATGTTCTGTTACTTTTAAAGATTTATTAGTAACATCATCTTCTATACCTACGGTAAATCCGTGGAATCCGTTATTTTCAGCATGTTTATATACAGCTAATACCATAGAAGGTGTAAATTCTTTTGAAGATAATCCGTAACGACCGCCGATAATTCTTATATCTTTACCTGCTAATGCTGCAACAACATCCAAGTATAAAGGTTCACCAATTGAACCGGGTTCTTTTGTTCTGTCTAAAACAGATATTCTTTTAACTGTTGAAGGAAGTGCTGCCTTAAAGCGCTCTACATCAAACGGTCTGTATAATCTTACTTTAACCAAACCGTATTTTGTTCCGCGTTTAGCATTTAAGTATTCTATTGTTTCTTCTATCGTTTCACAGCCTGAACCCATTGCAACAATAACATCTGTTGCATCAGGTGCACCGACATAATCAAACGGATGATATTGTCTGCCTGTAACTGCTGCAACTTTATCCATGTATTCCTGAACAATATCAGGAACTGCATTATAGTATTTATTAACAGTTTCACGACCTTGGAAATATACGTCAGTATTTTGAGCACCGACTTTACATATAGGTGCTTCAGGTCTTAAAGCTCTTTGTCTGAATTCTTCAATATATTTAGGTTCAACTAATTTAGCAATATCTTCATAAGATATTTCTTCAATTTTATGTACTTCGTGAGATGTTCTGAAGCCATCGAAGAATTGTAAGAAAGGAACTTTTGCTTTGTATGTTGCAAGATGTGCTACCAAAGCTAAATCCATTTCTTCCTGAACCGAATTTGCTGCTAACATTGCATAACCTGTATTACGGCATCCCATAACGTCTGTATGGTCGCCAAAAATAGCCAATGATTGAGCTGCCAATGCTCTTGCAGCTACGTGAATAACAGAAGGAAGCATTTCCCCTGCTACTTTGTGCATTACAGGTATCATTAATAATAAACCTTGTGATGCAGTATAGGTAGAAGTTAATGCACCTGCTGCAAGTGAACCGTGTACGGCACCTGCTGCACCGGCTTCAGATTGCATTTCTGCAACTCTAACTTCTTTGCCCCAAATGTTTTGTTTGTGTTGTGAAGCCCATTCATCAATCCATTCGCCCATTGTAGATGATGGAGTGATAGGGTAGATAGCGGAAACTTCGCTTAAAGCATATGCCACATGAGCAGCTGCATAGTTACCGTCTACCGTAATTGTTTTCTTTGTCATTTATGACCTCCATGCTCTCCTAGTTTCTCATTGTTTAACTAATTAAAAATTTAACCCAAAAACAGCCAAATTACAAACGTAATATTAAAATAGTTAACGGTTTTATTTTCTAAAATAATAATATGAAAACCGAACCTGCGAACATTATAAGAGAACCTATTATCTTTAGTTTAAATTCTTTTGCATCCGCCAATTTACATCCACAAAAAGCCGTAACAATCGCCGACAGTTGAAACAGGGCAAGTGCATAGCCTACATTCATTCGGCTGAATACATAATTTGTCGAACACTGCATAAATCCGATACATAATGCAATTATCATTAACTGCATCATTGAATTTTTATAATCTATAGCTAATTTTTGTTTTGAAATCAATAAAAATATAAAAGACCACATCATTCCCATAAAACACCAGCATATAAAACAAGCATCTATTGAAGAAATAAGTATAATCTTTTTCAAGACAACAGCTTCTGTTCCTGTTAATAATACCGCAAGCAATTTGAGTTGAACATCTTTTCGTTTAAATAAAGTCAACGAAAAACCTTCTTCTTTGTTGTTATTAAAAATTAATTTTGAACCTGTAATAATCAATAAAATTCCGATAACAGCCTGTATAGACGGTATTTCTTTTAAAAAGATTAAAGCAATTATAAGCCCTGCTATACTTTTGTATGAAGTTATCGAACCTGAAATCGGCAATTTACTTATATTAACAGCATGAATTATACATACAGTGCCGCATATACATATAAAACCCGCAAGAATCACTAATGATATAAATTGTACGGTCAAAATATCAGTTGTTATATATTTATTCAAGAACGGAAGATAACTTATACTTAATAATAAATAACTGTAAAAAATTACCGATAAAGGCGATATCTCTTTTGTAATTTTCTTTTGCAAAATATCTGCAAAAGGATTTATGAAAATCCTTATTATTAAAAACATTATTAAGTATATATCTAACATATTATATATATTTACTTCATTATTTTAAAAATAGCTTTTTTTACATGCATATCACTTTCAATTGATAATGAAGGCATGTGTGCATCCTGAGGGAAAAATATTAAAAATTTTGTATTATCGGCAAGTAGTTTATCAACTTTGCCGTTTAAAAACATGACATCCTTTTCTTCATTATATTCTTCACTTAAAGTAGTATTTTCAATATTTGTATAGCCCATATACTCTTTTCCGTCTGCAATTACTTGAATATCTATATATTTTTTATGAGCTTCCAATTTTTGTACGGGTTTTGTTTCATATTCCTGCAAATTAAAGAAAACTTCGTTTCCTCTCAACTCATACCTGCCGCAAGGTATTTCTTGTAAATTATGTGTTTTTAAAAAATCAAACACCAATTTAAAATCTTTATGTAAACTTATATATTTATCTGAATTAGTTAGTTTATCAATAATCATAGACTGATTCCCCATAGTTTATCAATAATTAAAATGTAACATAAAGTTTTACATTTGTTAAATAAAAAGGCAATTTTTATATAAAAAAAAACTTTATTAATACATAGGGGAAAAATAGACTTTTTATTTTAGGGGAAATAAATGAACGAAGAACAACTCAGTTTAGTTTTGGGAACAATTAGTGAACCGGTAAGGAATGCTTACAAATTAACTTCACGTAAGGAAATTGAAGAAATTCAGCGAATGATTAGAATTTTTCATATTAATGAAGAACAAAAAATTAAGCACAAATTGCTTTCTATAAAAAATCTTGCAACAATGAAGGTTGTTTATAGTAATAATTAAGCATTTTTTGGATGATAAGCCAGAGGATATGTATATTCCTCTGTAAAACCTATTGCTGTATACATGCTTACAGCAGCAGTGTTGTCTGCATCGCAGCTTGCATTTAGTTCTTTTAATGACCATCCTTCAGTTATAGCACTGGTTAATAATTTATCGAGCATTTGTTTAAGCATTATTTTCCCGAATCCGAGATTTCTATGCTTTTTTATAATTGCAACAATAGGAACATTTGCTATTTTTTCATTAGTCAAATTTGCGAAACAAAAACCGACGGGATGTTTCTTATATAATAAAACTTTTGTTATTTCCGGCAAAAACTTTCCGTATACATTTTCTGTTATTTTTTCAACTATATCCCTGCAGCCTTTTACGGAGGTAAAACGACTGTCAAACAATGCATCTGAAGAATCTTTAAATGCCTGATATACAATATCAGCTGCATCTCTGTTATATATTGTTTTCCAATCCGTAATTGTATATCCTTCAGGCAACTTGGGTAAATATATTTCTTTTGTTTTATTAATAGCAGAAATATCGGTTAAATTAAATCCCATAACGGCAGTATTAACTATCTTAAAGCCGAATGTTTGAATATCTTGAGCAAAAGAGCTTTGTTTCCCAAGCATAGGATATGTAACAACCTTTTCATTCATTAATATTTTGTTTTGTTCGATAAATTTATCAATAAGAACTTTTCTTTTGGCATTTAAATTTTCATTACCTATACAATGTATAATGTTTAATTCAAGAGACTCGGAAATCAAAGTTGTATATACTAAAAAGCCTGTAGGAATATCATCTTCAAACAGGATTAGACATTGAAGAAGTCCGTCTTCAATGCTTTTTATAAAATTAGGATAGGTTAAAGGTTCCAATTCAAAATTATAGTCAGAAGCGGCAGACATTTTAAAATCATTATATACTCCCGAAAAAATCCTGTAATAATTAGAATTATATGACTCTACTTTATATATAGTTAAATTTGCCATCGCCTTGTCCTTTATATATCAATCAGATGTTCCATTTTATCAATTTTTGTATGAATATATCGTTCATTGTACTTATTTAACGGAGTTTTTAACGCAACTCTTTCCGTTATTTCAAGTCCATAACCCTTTAGTGCAATAATTTTAGTAGGATTATTTGTTATTAATTTAATTTTTGTATAACCCAAATCTCTTAAAATTTGAGCTCCTATACCATAATTTCTTAAATCCGGTTGAAAACCAAGTGATATATTTGCCTGAACGGTATCTTGACCTTTTTCTTGAAGTGCATATGCTTTTATTTTATTAACAAGACCTATTCCTCTGCCTTCATGACCTCTAATATAAATAAGAGCACCTTTACCATATTCATCTATTGTTCTTAAAGCTGTTTCCAATTGGTTTTGGCAATCACATCTTTTTGAATGAAAAATATCACCCGTTAAGCACTCGGAATGAACTCTAACCATTGGGATTTTATCCGAACCGTCGTCCTTAACTATTGCAACCTGATCATTTCCCCCGAGAAGATTTGTATATCCGTATACTTTAAAAGTACCGAAATCAGAAGGCAGATTAGCAACCGCATCTCTCTTCATAAACATTTCTTTTTGAAGCCTGTATTCAATTAACTGTGCAACAGTAATAAATTTAAGGTTATGTTTTTTTGAAAATTCAACAAGATTGTCACGTCTTGCCATAGTGCCGTCTTCATTTACGATTTCACAAATAACACCTGCCGGAGTTAATCCGGATAATCTTGCCAAATCAACAGCCGCTTCTGTGTGTCCGACTCTTTCAAGAACTCCGCCTTTTCTTGCAATTAACGGGAATATGTGTCCGGGTCTGGATAAATCTGTTGCCAGAGCATCATTTGCAACTGCAACTTCGATTGTTTTAGCTCTGTCAAAAGCACTTACACCTGTAGTCACTCCGAATTTTTTAACCGCATCTATACTTTGAGTAAATGCCGTTCCCTTGGGGTCAGTGTTATGGCTAACCATTTCTGAAAGTCCCAAGGCCTCCGCTTTTTCTCGTGTTATAGCTAAACAAACAACCCCTTTACACTGAGAAATTAAGAAATTTACAACTTCAGGAGTTGCAAACTGAGCAGGGATTATAACATCACCTTCATTTTCCCTGTCCTCATCATCTGCTACAATGACGGGTTTTCCGTGTTTGAAATCCTCTATTGCTTCTTCAATTGTATTAAATTTAATATCTGTCATTCTATACAAATCCATTCTCTGCTAAAAAGTCATAGTTTATTTTACTTGTATTATCTTTTGAATTTAAAATTTTTTCAACATACTTTGCAAATAAATCAGTTTCAATATTTACAATTTCACCTTTTTTAAGGTTCGAAAGGTTTACTTCTCTTAATGTTGAAGGAATTAATTCAACCGAAAAAATATCCTTTTCTATGGAAGCTACGGTTAAACTTACACCGTTTACGGCAATTGAGCCTTTATAAATAACATATTTAGAAAAGTTTTCAGGAAGTTTAAAGAAAAATCTTTTTGAAAAACCGTCTTCTTCACTGTTTACAAACCGTGCCGTACAATCAACATGTCCTGAAACAATATGTCCGTCAATTCTCGTATTTAATGTTAATGCACGTTCAAGATTAACCATATCATTAACCTTTAAATTTTTAAAATTAGTGACCTGCAAAGTTTCATTAGATGCTTGAACCGTAATATAGTCAGCACCAAAATCAATAACTGTCTGACAAGCACCATTAACACATATACTTGCACCTGTTTTAATATCAGATAAAATCTTTGAGCAAGCAACAGTTAATTCCATTCCGTTTGCAGAAAGCCTGCAGTTTCTTATTTTTCCTTGTTCTTCAATTAATCCTGTAAACATACTAAGAGTGTAACACAAAATTATTTATGTCTGTTTATTGCATTAACTATTATTACAAAGAATATTCTAAAAAAAGTTGTAAATATACCAAAAACATAATACAATATTGTTAAACACAACTATTTATATTCTAAGGAGTTCTAATGGCAGTAGCATACTTATGTTTAGGTTCAAATATAGGTGATAAAGTCGGTTACCTTCAACAGGCAGTTAAACTGCTTACGGAATCAGGCATGGTAACAGTTGTAAGGACATCTGCATTATATGAAACAGAACCATGGGGAAATAAAGATTTAGATTGGTTCGTAAATGGCGTAATAGAGGTAAAAACGAAATTATCACCTCGCGAATTACTTGAATTATGTAAGAATACAGAAATTCGAATGGGAAGAAAACCGTCAGAAAAAAAATATGAAGCAAGAATTATTGATATAGATATTTTATTTTACGGCGATTTAATTATTGATGAACCTGATTTAAAAATTCCGCATGAACATTTACATGAGAGAGCTTTTGCGATAGTTCCTTTATTAGAATTAATTCCGGATTATGAACATCCGAAATATAAAAAATCTCTTTTACAACTTCACGAAGATTTAGAGACATTAGACGACGTATTCTTATATGGCACAAGAGTCGACATATAAAGATATAGCAGTTATAGGCTGCGGTGCGGCAGGCGGATTTGCTTCAATTTTATTATGCAAAAATCCGTTATTAAACGTAACAGCATTTGATACCAATGAGCCTTTTTCGACTCTTCTCCCCACCGGAGGAGGAAGATGCAATCTTTCATACAATGAAAATGACATTAAAGAATTTGTTAAAAACTACCCCAGAGGCGAAAAATTTTTATTATCGGTATTTTCAAAATGCAGTCCTCAAAATACAATACATTTATTTAAAGATTTGGGAATTAAAACATATAGTCAAGAAGATAATCGAATTTTCCCTGTTTCAGACAGTTCAAAAATCCTTATTAATGATTTAAAAAAACATCTTCAAACTTCTAATTTTAAGTATAAAAAAGAAAAAGTTATTGAAATTTACAAAAATGAAAATTATTTTCAGGTTAAAACAGAAAACTGCATTTATAAGTTTGATGCCGTTATTCTCACAACGGGAGGAAAAGGTAACGGCTTTGAACTTGCAAGAAAACTCTCACATAAAATTTCGGATTTAAAACCGTCCTTATGTGCCTTAAACATAAAAGAAAAATATTTTTATAATCTGGCAGGAATTTCGTTTAAAAATGTTGAGATTTCAACTAAAACGAAAAAGAATAAGTTACCGACTTGCTATGGAGATATTCTATTCACTCATACTTCAATATCAGGACCTTGTATATTCAAAATATCAGCTTTAACGGCTTTTGAAGATTTTGATGAAAATAACCCGTTGATAATAAATATAAAACTAACCGATTATACTCAGGAAGAAATTGAAAATATATTAAAGAAAAACTCTAAAAAGACAATAAAAAATGTTTTTTCAGAATTTGCACCCGAGAATTTTATTAACTTAATATTAAAAGAAAATAACATAAGCGGCTCAAAGCAAACAGCACAAATAAATAAGAAAGAAAAAACAATTCTTATAAATGCATTAACTAACCTATCTTTAAATGCCGTTTCAAGAGTTAAAGGAAGTGAAATAGTTACGGCAGGCGGTGTAGAATTAAACGAAATAAACCCTAAAACAATGGAATCTAAAATTTGCAAAGGATTGTTTTTTGCAGGAGAAATATTGAATATAGACGGATTTACGGGAGGATTTAATCTGCAAAACTGCTGGTCAACAGCATATATAGTTTCTTCCGCCTTTAATTAAAATTTATTCGTTCCAAACCGGCATTTTAATATGTATCTGCTTCTTTAGGAACTCCTTAATTTTCATATTTTTTTGTTTCAATTAAATATTGTCTTTCTAAATCTATTTGGAATAAACTAACAAAGACATAATATATTATACAAAATGTTCCCATAATTGCGAGAACTTGAATTTCGGAGAAATCGTTCAGCATTCCCTTTATTCCTCCGACAATGCCAAAAATAAATACAACTATAGTAAAGATGACTGCAATAAGAAGAAATAAAGCCAAATTTAAAGCAATAGATTTTAAAACATATATACATAATTCTTTTTTACCAGATACTATTAAGCTATATGCTTTTTTAACATTTATTAAGTCCTCAAAACTAAGAGTTTTTGTAAAATTAAATATTAATCCGCAAACTAATAAAATAATAAAGAAAAACAACAGCATAAAGCCTATTATTATAATAGCCAAAAAAGCAAGTACAAGCATTTTGGGAAGTGCTAATTTCATAAAAAACATCGGCATTATTAACATAACAGTAATTAATGCAAATACAAAAATAATTATATGTAACAAAATCATAGCCGCATAGAATTGAACTCCTGACAATAAAATAGCTTTAAAATCAGTTATTAAATTCGGGAAAATGCTGTCTTTTTCATTATATCCGTTATTAACGGCAACTAAATATATACCTATAACAACAACGAATGCACATATTGATATTAATAATGCAATAGAGTTTGTTTTAATTAATGCGGATAATGTTTGACTTTGGGGTTGAGAATTAATAAAAAACCCTGTTATTACGGCAACTGCCATAATAATACTAAAATATAAAACATTAACCTTATTATATCTTTCGGTAAATATATTTTTAACTGCAGTTCTTATACTGATTGCCATATTAATACTCCACAACTAACCTGATTCATCATATAAATTTATTTTCCACATTGTTATTTTTTTTAAACATCAATTTGCATTGCAGAATGATTATCTGTTTCCCTTTTTTCAACAATGGTATTTCTTATAACCTGACCGTTTAAATTTGATAAAATAAGAGTTGTGCCTATAAAAGTAAGGCTGCTTGTAAAAAGATATAATAAAGAAACCTGTTGAATTACTTGAAGCGGGTTTATTTTCATCATATTACTTTCCATATTAACGCGAACAAAACCTGAGAAACAAGAAACAACAACATTTATGATTATAGAAACGAGTACTGAGAATAATATATAAGTCCAGTAATCTTTTGATATTTTTGAACCGAATTGGTTTATTTTAGACAGACTAAACATATCAGATAATGCTAAAGTTTTAAAGAATAGAAGCATTGCAGGAATAATATATTTAAAAGACAAAATTATACCTAAAATCGTAAATAAAAATAAAGCTAAGGCCTGTGCAATAATTGTTTGCGCAGAAGGAACATTTCCTGTTGAAGCCAATATGGCTTGAGATATACAAACAGCCGTCAATAAAATAACAGGCAGGAATACAATAATATACAATGTTGATATTCCCGTTAAATATTTAAATCCGATTTCAAATATTTTACCTGTATTGGGCGAAATATCAATTAAAACATTTTTAGATTTTAGTCCTTCGTTATGACTTGCAATTGCATAATATCCTTGAGAAAAGAAAGTCAAAAGAAAAAGAAGGAGCAGACTTATAATCCAATTATTAAGTACTATAGCAATAATATTAGGAATTATCATTATGGCAATAAATATCAGCATATTAGTTTTATTGTATCTGTATGTAGTAAAGGCTGTTAAAACTTCAGAAAAATTTAATGTCATATGTAACTCCAGTATTTTAAAATGTTTTTAAACCGATTATTTAATTATATTAATTTATGAAATAAATAGCAGTATTTTGAGATTTGTAAATTTATATTTGAAAAAAATTATGTTTAATATATGATATTATCAATGATTTAACAAAAAGGGCATAGAATATAAGGGAAAAGCTGTATTCTATAGTTTTCTATTGTAAATAATACAAAATTTGATAAGAAAAGGTGACACAATGGGAATCAAAGGAAAAAATGACAAAATGGTAGTTCTCGCTTGTGAAGAATGCAAAAGAAGAAACTACACAACAGTAAAAAACAAGAAAACATCAAAAGACAGAATGGAATTAAATAAATATTGTCCGTTCTGCCAAAAACATACATCACACAAAGAAACAAAATAAGGACTTATAATTGCGTCCTTAGTTCAGTTGGTAGAACGTCGGTCTCCAAAACCGGATGTCGAGGGTTCGAGTCCT
>JAEELO010000034.1 GCA_016282705.1 Candidatus Gastranaerophilales bacterium
AATAGGCGGTACAGGAAACGACCAATTCACAGGTGGAAAAGGCTCTGATACCATTAAAACAGGTAAAGGTAAATCTAAGACTATTTATATAAGTAAAGGTGATGGTAATGATACTATTTATCATCAGGCAACTAAAACTACTGTTAATGTAAAAGGGGCTAAAGCTGCAGATAAAAAAACTTTCAAAAAAAACGGTAACGATTTAATCCTTACATATACTCACGCAGGTACAAAAACAAGTGAAGTATTAACATTTAAAAATTATTTTTCTCAAAAAAATAAAAACATTTATTTAGGCAAGCAAAAACTTGAAACCTTAATAAATAAAACAGGAGGATTGGCTGTTACAGGTTCAGGTAATATTACAGGTACTAGCGGTAATGATACAATAACAGGAAGTGCTTCTAATGATACTATAAATGCTGGTGCAGGTAATGATACAATAAATGCCGGAAAAGGCAATAATACATTATACTTCTCAAAAGGAAACGGAACAGATACAGTTTTAAAAGGCGGAGGAACAGATACTCTTGTATTCCAAACCGAAAAGAGTTTATCAGGATTAAAAGCAGCATATTCAGGAAACAATGTTGTAATAACCTATGACGGCGGTAGTGTAATTTTAAAAGACTATAAATTAGGCGGACATAGTGCGAAATATGTTCAAGTGGGTTCCACTAAAAAGGCAATATCTGATTTCTTTAAACCTGCACCATCACCATCATATTATGTAATAAACGGTACAAGCGGTAATGATAGTCTTAAAGGAAAAGATGGATATGATTGCAAAATAGATGGTGGTGCCGGCAATGATACAATAATAGGCGGCAACGGAAATGATACCATATATGCCGGAGCGGGTAATGATTCCATAAATCCAGGATTAGGAAATAACTACATTTATCTTGGCAAGGGTGCAAATACCATAGTTTATGATGAATTGAGAACCGAAAGAAGAGATACAATAGCTAATTTTGGGCCGGATGATATATTGTATTTCCCTACTTTCACAAGACCTCAAGACTTATTTTTTGATGAATATAATGAGGAATTAGATTGTTTAACAGTTGGGTTGAATTCTAATAATTTAAGGATAAATATCCTTGATTATTCAAATACTAACAGAAACGGATATGTAAAATTCGGTGATAATGATCCGATGCGAATGGAGGATTTCTTAGCAACTCATTACCAAAATCGAATACGCATATACAGCAACGGTGCGGATACCGTTAAAGACCTTGAATATGGCGGGAAAATATATACCCGTGGAGGAAATGATACTATAACAAATGTTCGTTACAATGATGGCAGGGATTTACGGCTATATACGGGCGCAGGAGATGACAGTATAACTGGTCTTGGCTCTTATACATTTGTATATGGCGGAACGGGAAATGATACCATTGAAACAGGCTCTTTTGCTCAAAGTATATATTTCTATGGTGAAGACGGTGATGATGTAATAAAAGTTTTATACGGTTCAAATCAAAGAGGTACTTATTTGAACGGGGATGCCGGTAATGATACTATTGTAGGCTGCCAGCATATGTATGGCGGAGATGGTAATGATGACATTACCGCCGTGAGTGCAAAATGCAGTGAGAATTACTCACATATTTCCGGTGGTGCCGGAAATGATATATTCCGCAGGGATAGCGGAAATAGTGGTGATATATACTACGGATACAGTACGAATGAATCTGCCGGAAATGATATAATTTTTGACAATTTCTCAGGTGAGAGCCATATAGACTTTAGTGGCAGAGATAAGGATGCGGCTAAATTTTTAGATTCTGTTAAATTTTTCGTAAGCGGTAATGATTTAATTCTGCGATACAAGGATATGACAACAAATTCTTATGACAATAATTCCATTACAATTAAAGATTACATGACTTCCGAAAATAAAAATAATTTGAAATTTTATGTAAGCGGATCCGGGTATGGATTTGAACCCATGGAATTTTATATCTCACAAAAAGGTTATACCGGAGATGTGATGAACGGTACGGATGCAGGAGAATCGATAGAAGGGACCTTATATAATGATACAATTTACGGTTTAGGCGGTAATGATACAATATCCGGTGGTGCCGGCAGAGATTATATCGACGGTGGTGACGGTGATGATGAACTTGACGGCGGAAGTGACACCAACACAATCTGTGGTGGTGCAGGAGCTGATGTTATTTATTCTTTCGGTACTGATACTATCTATGGCGGTGCCGGAAATGATGTTATTCATTTAAACGGAAACTCAAATGTAGAAATCTTTATTGCTCCTGATGACGGTAACGACAGAATTGCAGGGGGGATTAATAATACAACGCAAACAAATATTAACACTGACCAAAGTGCGTCATTCTGGGCACAAAAAGATGAAAATTCACTCATAATCAATTCTTTAGCTTATAAAAACGGTGAATATTACGAGCAGCAAATAACAATTAATGATTACTATAATGGTGATGATATCAATACGGATGTTGCCGACAAATTAAAAATTAACGGCTCAACCGTTGATTTTTCAGCTTTGCCGGATCCGTATCATATGACAGATACGGATAACCACGCGTACACCATGACAACACCGGGATTCCTGTATGCAACCGAAGGGGACGACACCATAACAGGTTCTGACGCTGCTGATGTAATTTATGCAGGCGGCGGAAATGATGTTATCAACGCAAAAGGCGGAGATGACATGATTTATCTTGGCTCAGGTACTACAACTTTAAAAATTAATTTGTATGTGTTGAATGCGACTGTTCATAATCCGGGTGAATCTTCCGAATGGACAGAATATACCGAAAACGGAGCCAAAACAATTTGTATGAAAGATGATACTTATCTGATACTTGATTTTGATGATGAACTACTTAATGCGGGTGGTACAGGTGTGTTCTGCCGCGGGTCAGGTACAGATAATGATTTGTATATCTCCGTAGATGGCGGTATGGGTTATTGCTTGAGAATAAAGGATTACTTTGACGCAAATGGAAATCCAAAAACAGAACATGTCGTTATGAATATTAAAGGTTCAACATACACAGTTCCAGGATGGGCTGACGGAAGTTATTGGGGAAGAACATTTGATGTTCAGCCGTTTGGTGAATACGACGGCGTTATCCATGGTACAAATATGCCTTATGAATGGTTGATGTATTCAGGCGGTTTCGGAAAAGACGACACAATATACGGCGGAAACGGAAACACCGAAAATATCTATGTTCGTAACGGTAACGATGTTATTTACGCAAATGAGGGTACAAAAAATATATTTATATCCGGTAACAGAAGCAGTAGTGACTTGTATCTGGGAACTAATCCAAATACCAAAACCACACTATATTTAGGCGGAGTAGATTATAATAGTAATTATGCCGCAACTCCGACATCATCAGGAGATTTATATCTTTCATGGAGCTGTCATGAAAATGATTACGGTTATGACAAATATGGTTGCGACACCCTAATTCACAATTGGACAACGAGAACATCTCAGTTTGATATAAAAATAACAGGTGATAACAGAGGTAATACTTTAAGAGGTTATAACGGTATAGCAACAACTATAGATGGTGGTCTTGGTAATGATGTGCTTTATGGCGGTACAGGTGTTGATACGTTTAGTTTCGATTTAAATCTGGAAGGCGGTTATGGTACAGATACTATTGAAGGCGGGGCAAACTCTTCTGACATATTACAGTTTGAGTGGACTTCAACCGGCGGTGTAAGTTTTGATAACTTTAAATTCTATAAATATGGCAATGAGAGCCTTGTTATAGGCACAAAAAATCAAGATAATTCAGATGGTTATGTAATAATTAATAAATACTATACTACTGATGATAAGATAGACAGAATGATTATTAATAAAGATGCTGCAGATAATGAAGAAGCATCTCTATCAGAAATACTCGGTGAAATCGGTGATGCTATGGGTATATATGCAAGAGCTGCAGGTAAAACGACAATTACCGGTACTGAATACTCCGATATTTTGATGGGTGAACACGGTCAAAATACGATAGAAGGCGGAGCAGGAGATGATAAAATATATTCAACCGGAGGAACAAATTATATAACAGCAGGTGAAGGAGATGACTCAATATATTTAAACGGCGGAGATAATACTTATATATTTAATGCCGGTGACGGTTCTGATACCCTTTATCAAGGGGCAACTTATGGAACGAATACCCTTGAATTTAAAGATGCTACAATAGATCAGTTGTCAGCTGTCGCGGGTTATGACAGACAGGGATATGATCTTTTGATTCACTATGATGAAGGAAATACTTTAACGGTAAAAGACTACTATGATTCAAGTAAGAATAAAATTTCTTATGTAAAAGATTCTACAGGAACACAATACAAAGCTTCAGATTACTTCAAGAATGTTATATATGTTACCGGAGCAATGGGCAGCGGAACAACAAAAGATGATGAAATAAGGGTACAAAGTACAAGTACTTCTTTGATATATGGCGGCAAAGGAAGTGACAGAATATGGGGCGGAAATAACGCTGAAACAATATTCTCTCACACAAGCAATTATGATTATGATACAACCCCGGGTGTAGTTGATGAAATTCATGCAGGCGGCGGAAATGATACAATATTTGCTTGGTCTGACAAAAATATAGTATATGGTGACGCAGGAGACGATTATATTTATGTAAATACAAGTCAAACAAGTGTTATATATGATTCTCAGGGAAATGACACAATAAGCATTAATCCTGTTGATGAACCGTCTACTGAAGCTAATTTCGAGAACTTACATTTTGTATTTAATGTTGATAATACAGGCAAGGTTGATACAAACGGTTTAAGAATATTAACAACCGATGATTTTGAATTGTGGCAAGATAATGTTAATGACACAAATATTAAAGATATTAGTATTGCTGCGGATTCTGAAGGTAACGGATGGGATTGTATTGAAACAATCATAGATTATAACAATAATGCTGTAAACATAAATACAATTAAGGATGTTAAAGCTGATATTGTACAATGGTTACAGTCAGACTATTGTAGAACGAAAGAATATGACAGTGTTTCAGATGTTCTTACCAAAAAGGATGCAACTGATATTGAAACATTAATAAATAAATTTAATACTGTTAATACCCCAAGTAATTGGACTTAAACAACATAATTTATTCTGTATAAATACATAATAAGAAGAGACGGCAAATGCCGTCTTTTCTACGCTTATCAGTTCCCTCTCGAAAAACGATATTTAATCGTTTTTCTCGGCAGAGTGCTCTAACCACATACTGAATAATTAGGCTTCACCTATTTTCATAAATTCCGATTGTTTCCTGAAAACACCATAAAAGAGACGGCAAATGCCGTCTCTTTTATGGTGGGCCATCCTGGACTCGAACCAGGGACCTTACGCTTATCAGGCGTACGCTCTAACCACCTGAGCTAATAGCCCTCAACCTCTCTCTGAAATTATACTCTCATAAACATTTTTAAAAATCAAGCATTATTCTTCAGTTAATGGTCTTAAAAGTATTATGGAATTTAAATTTAACTGCAAGAATTCATGCGTTTCAGCTTTTCTGTTTGGAAATTCTCTATGAATTACTTTACAATCCTTTATGGCAACAAATCTCTTTGTACCGTTTAATATATCAGATAGTACTCTGTTTTTTCTTCCTGTTTTCGGCATAAATACATTACCGGTTATTTGGTAATCCTTTGTAATTACCAAAACTTTTTCCGACCATATACCGGTTACCATCTTATTTTCTTCTTCTGTATTTATATCTTTACTCATATAATTCTACCCTTTCTTATACGGAATATGATTGGAATAATGGTAAATATAACGATAATGCCAAGAAACATACAATAAAACCGATAAATATAAGCAATATAGGTTCTATCAATTTCCCGATTGTGTCAATTACAGTATCTAATTGCTGGTCTATGTGCTGAACACTTTGAGTCATCAATTCTCCCAAACGCCCTGACTGCTCACCTGTTGATACCATGAACAATATCATTTTCGGGAATATATTCGCAGCCTTTAATGACTCAGATAAGTGCGCACCTGCCTGCATCTTCTTTATTGATGTTTTTATTGCATCATTCATTACAGAATTTGATAATGTGGTTCTTGATAAATACAAGCACTCTATAATCGGAATACCTGCATCATATGCAATCTGCAATACAGTTAAAAAGTTTGAAAAAGCAGCTGCCTTTATTAAATCAGATATTAACGGTATCTTTAATACTATTTCATCAATTTTTCTTTTTGAAGGCTCCCATCTGAATAATTGAATAACTGTAAATACTATTGCAATAATAGCTATAGGAATTATTGCCCATTTATCCTTCAAAAATTCTCCTGAATTTATACAGAATTGAGTTATTGCAGGTAATTGTTTACCCTGCTGGTCAAACATATCTTTAAATGCAGGGAATACAAACATTAACATAACTAATACTACCGCAATTGCCAAACAAACAACAAATGCAGGATATGTTAATGCTGAAATTACTTTACCTTTAATATCACCTTGCTTCTTTAACAATTCAATAAGACGTTCAAATGTTTTATCTATTTCACCTGAATCCTCACCGGCTTTTGCAAGACCAATATATACCTGACCGAATATATTCGGATACTTTGAAATAGTATCAGATAATGTATAACCTGATATGATTTCTTTTTTTATAGTTTGTGCAAGCATCTTAACCTGTCTTGATGAAGCATTTGATTCAATAAATATTAAGCTTTCAATAATAGGTAAACCTGCTTTATTTAATGTTAAAAATGTTTGCGTAAAATCAATTTTATCTTTTAATGACAAAGACTGCAAATTCTGAGTTTTTGCAGAACCATGTAAACTTGACATCTCTTTGAGTGTGACATTTTTATATCCCATGTTTTTTACACGGACTTTTGCCTCAACTTGAGATCTGGCATCAATTCTGCCTTTTATTTTTTCACCGTTCCATTTTTCTGCTTCATATTCGTATCTTGTCATCTTCGGCTATCTCACTCCTTAACAGGTCCAAGTACACGAACAAACTCATCAATAGTAGTCTTTCCATCTATGATGTGTTTTAAGCATGCTTGATGCAATGTATTCATTCCTGCACCTACAGCAGCTTCTTCAATTGTAATATCATGCGCACCTTGCGCAATAAGTTTCTTTATTTCCTTTGTTATAGGCATTATTTCATATACACCAAGACGACCTTTATAACCTTCATAATTACATTTATCACAACCGTTTGGTTTGTATATAGGTGTTTTCATGAAATCTTGAATTTCTTTTTCACCGCCGGCAATAACAAGCTCAGCTTCTTCTCTTGTCGGATAGTACTGCGTTCTGCAATGAGGACACAAATTTCTGACAAGACGTTGTGCAATAATACCTACTAATGTAGATGAAACTAAATAATCTTTCGCACCCATATCAATTAATCTGGTAATTGTTGATGCTGCAGAGTTTGTGTGAAGCGTTGATAATACCAAGTGACCTGTTAAAGCAGCTGAAATAGCTGTTTCCAAAGTCTCTATATCACGAATTTCACCGACTAATATAACATCAGGGTCCTGTCTTAAAATAGCACGCATACATGATGCAAACGTAATACCCGCTTTTGCATTAATCTGCGATTGGTTTATACCGTCAATCCTGATTTCTATAGGGTCTTCAATTGTAGTTATATTAATTTTTTCATCATTAATTGCTTTTAACAACGTATATAATGTGGTTGTTTTACCTGAACCTGTCGGACCTGTTGTTAAAATAATACCATTGGGCACACTCTCCATCTTCTTAATAAGTTCTGTATCTTCTTTTGAAGCACCTACAATTACCATCTCTGATTTTGAAGATGCCATTGAAACAGCCGGTGCAAGAATTCTTATAACCATCTTTTCTGCATCGCCAACAGGAAGAGTGTTAATACGGAAGTCATAGTCTTTATCTTTATATGTGATAGAGAATGAACCGTCCTGCGGTCTTCTGTGTTCAGCAATATTCATTTTTGATATTACTTTTAAACGTGTAAGAATTGCTAATTCAGACTTTTCAGGCAGTTTTAATGCAACTCTTAAAATACCGTCTTTTCTGTATCTTACAACGTAACAATCTAAACGAGGCTCGATATGAATATCGCTGGCACCCATATCAATACCGTCAGATATCATTTTATTAACAAATTTTACAACTATGTTTGAATCATCTTTTAACTCTTTTTGAGCTTGCTCAAATAATGTTTCTTCTCTTTCAAATGCATGTGCCTGTCTTTCGATTTTTCTTGAAAGTTTTTTAGTAGCCTTTGCATTTTCATTAAAGAACTTTTGCATAACCATATCAAACTCAAAATGAGTAATTATCAATATTTGAGGTTTGATTCCCGTATATGCAATAATGTTATTCATTGCTTGCTTATCATTAGGGTTAACCATCCCGACTACAAGCGTTTTTCCGTCTTCACTGCTGATTGGAACAACTTTATACATTTTTATAAAGTCTTCAGGCAATATTGAAAGCGTTTCTTCTGTTAAATTCAACTGATCTTCAGTAACAACATCAAATCCAAGTTGAGCTTTTAATGCCATTTTTAATTGTTCCAGAGAAATAATACTCTGACGAACTAATATTGTTCCTAACGGAGTATGCTCTTTCTTTGACATTACTAATGCATTAAAAATTTGTTCCTCTGTCGCAAGTCCCATATCGACGAGAACTTCACCAATTTTCTTTGCAAAATATTTACTCTCATCCTCATCATAATCATCATATGAATGAGAAATATCAGCACTGTCAATATTTTCTTCTAATAAAACATCTTCTGTTTCATCTGAATCGTATTTTAATAATATTTCATTCTGTTGAGAAGAAATTTCGGGAGCATTTATCTGAATTTCAGTATCAGGCTCCTCTGAAATTGTATTATCCTTAACATAATTTAATATTTCATCAAAATCAGAACGTTCTACTTTCGCAAACTTAATACTGTCAGGAACTGCACCTACTGCTTGATTTAATTGTAATCTTACATCATTTTGAGTAGTTTCCGGAGTAATTACAACATATACAAAACCATTTGCACGACACAAAGGTACATATAAACTGTTTTGCATTTTGCTTATATCAAAGTTTGTAATATATGATAAATCAATCTTGGCTTTTATTTTTTCAACATTGGAACTTGTCATTATTTATTTGTCCTTACAGATCAACAACGTCTTCCGTATCTTTTATAATTCTTGGAGTAATCATGAATAATAATTCTTCTTTCTTCAAAGATTTATTTTGATTTCTGAAGAAGAATCCAAGAATAGGAATATCACCTAAAATCGGAAGCTTAGTTACTGTATCTGATTCATTATGTTGAATCATACCGCCTAATAACAATGTTTCTTCATCTTTAATTCTTATAGATTTCATATCAAGATTGTGTCTTTGCAATAATGTAGCTGCAGTATATGTTGAACCATATATTGAATCAACAACCGGTTTTAATTCAGATGAATAATCAGGCTTGATATCAAGTGATACATAACCGTCCGGACTAATAAACGGAAGAACTTCAACTTTAATACCGTTATCTTTACCAATTTCATATGTTTTTTGAACAGTCGGGAAACCAAATCCGCCACCCATTGAGTTCTCAACAATCTGAACGGTTGTTGAAGCGATATAATCTTGAGTTAAGTCTATAACTGATTTTTTACCGTTTGTAATAATAATTTTCGGATTTGCAAGCATTCTTGCTTTCTTATTTTGAATTAAGTAAGAAATAGCTTGCTGCAATGTATGAGCACTTGAACCGTTGCTCGGACCATGCCAGCTAAATGAATTTGTGCTGAATCCTGTATTATCAAATGTTAAATTTAAATGTTTTCCTGTATATAACCAAGTGTTATTGAAGTCTTTTGCACCTTCTTCACTTAAAGCCATAATTGAAATTTCCAAATATGCTTGCGGTTGTTTTCTGTCATTTTCCAGAATAAAATCATTTACCATTTGAATTTGCTGTTCACTACCGCCAACCATTGTTAATGTACCTAACTCAGGTTGTACATATATTGTTACTGTCGGTTTTGATTGGAATGAAGATAAATTACCTGTTTGAACTCCGCTTGTATATACACAAGCAACAGTACCACCGCCAATTGTACCGGCAGGAGAAACATCAACACCACTTTGTGATTTTACTGATGCATTTAACTGTGATTGAGAATTACCGACATTGCCTTGGCTTGATAATGAACCTTCAAACGGTAATTGGAATAATGTTTGACATATCATCTTTGCCATTTCAAACGGTGTTGTATGATTTACTCTGTATGTTGTCATTACAGGTTTTTTATCAAATCTGTCAACGATTTTCTTTGCCATTTGGTAATCAGCATCCGTACCAAAAATCATTAATTCATTTCTGTCAGAGTTTGTAGTTACGATAGGACCATATGACAAACCTGGCATATTCATACCAAATATATTAGTATTTAAGAAATGTGCCAAATATGAAGCATCTGCATATTTGACCGGTAATATTGTAATATTATCTTTCGTTAAATTGATATTTTCTGCACTTGCAATACCGACTACGAAAATGGTTTTATCTTTAATGACATATGTTAAATCACACATTTTCATAACCATTTTGAAGGCATCTTCGAGTCTTACATCAACCAAATCTAATGTTACCGTACCTCCGGCTGATTGATGGAATACTATGTTCATTCCTGCCTTATCTGCAAACATTCTTAATACTTGCTGAACATCCGTATTTCTCAAGCTCAAATTAATTTTTTGACCTCTGTCATCAAAATTTACATTCCCGGCAAGATTTATCTTATTCGGAGTACTGTAATCACTTCTTACTGCCGGTTGCCCCAAATCGTACACAAGAGGAGCCGCCATTGCCATATTATATGCAAGTACTGACACACATCCCGTTACTATCAAAAGCCTTGATATACTTTTTAACTTTCTTTCCATAATATATGCTTTAACTCCTCTAATTAATGTTTGTTTTTATATCTTCCTGCAAATTTACTTTCTAAATTTGCAACTGATTGTTGTTGTTCCAAACTTCCTTTGGTAAATAATTCACCAACTGAAGCTACATAACTGTTATTTTTATATGTAATTTGTACTTTATCTTTCGTTATATTTTGAATTTTGTATCCCGCAATAACATCACCTATTTTAACAAATTGGTCCATGCCATTTAAATTAACAATAGCCGAAGGACTTTCATTGTCATACAAGATACCTGAAATTTGAGTTTGTAACAATCTTGTAAGATTTTCATCCTGAATTGAAGCCGTAGGCGGTTCAATAATTTCAAATTGAGTATTGTTAATAACTTCATAAGGAGCCGTTCTGCTTGAGGTTATAACAGGTGGTTTAAATGGATTTATTTTACCTACTGCTTTATTATATGTTACAACTATAGAATCCGCATCGTTTTGTGAAGAATTGCCTTGATTTTCAAATAAATCAGCTTCATTTGTATTATGCTGTTCAGGTTGAGCCTCACTAACGGTTGCAACTTGTTGTTCTCCGTTTTCATTTTCTGTTACAACATTTGTTTCATTATTATTTTCATTAAAATTAACACTCATCATGTTGTTAGTTTCTTCGCCGCCTGCTTCATCAAAAAACTGACCGGCTAAATCTTCGCTATTTTGGTCGCCTTCACCGCCTTCGCCGCCTTCGCCGCCTTCACCATTACCTTGGTCATTATTATTATCATTTTGAACCTGCTGTTCTTGGTTTACAAAAGCAGTGTTATCAGTATCATTCTTATTTGCTGTTAATTTAGGGATAGCAATTGCACCTGCGGCTATCAATAACACAAGTAATATTGCAATGGGAACAATAGGACTTTTTTTCTTTGAAGGTTCTTCTTCATCTTCATATTCCTCTTCGTCACCTTCATATTCCCCATCTTCATATTCTTCATATTCTTGATTTTCGTCCTGTTCAGAACTACCGTCATCATCATAGGAATTTTCATCTTCATATTCCAATGTCTCATCATCTGCGACATTGTCTTCTGTATATTCCATATCTTCCCATTGATTATCTTTGTTATCTACCATATCTCTCACTCTTTATTCCGAATAAGTTTCTTTTTATATTCTACATGCATTTGCTTAATTGGGCAAATTTAATTTTAAAATATTTATTTTGTTTACGAATATTAATAATATAATTATTATTCTATCATAATTATAGTACTACAATAAAAAGTTTACGTTGTTTTTTTAAGTTTTACGTCAATCATTTGCATGAATTTTTGTAAATTAATATTATTTTTCATCTGATTTTTCTTTTGATATATAAATAATATTATTTATATATAAAAACAAACAAAAGGCGGCACCCAGATTCGAACTGGGGGATAAAAGCTTTGCAGGCTTCTGCCTTACCACTTGGCCATGCCGCCATAAATCTTAAATAAATAAGCGGAAGACGGGACTCGGACCCGCGACATTCTGCTTGGAAGGCAGACGCTCTACCAACTGAGCTACTTCCGCATCATACTAATTTCGCTTCAAATATATACTACATGAAAAGTTTTTATTTCGCAACTAATATTTTTACCTTATTTTTATTCCTCTTCTGCTGTAGTTATATCTTCTAATATATGTTTATATATTTTTTCGGCACTCGACTCATTATAGTCTATTATTTCATTTATTAATTTAAGACGTGCTTCTTTCTTATAATCATTTCCTTTTATTAAAACTTCATTGAATAATGCTTCTATTTCTTCATTATTATGAGCAAAATAATATTCTTCTGTTATTTTATTGCCAAGTTCATTTAACTTCATTGCATTGTTATTTATAATACGAATTAACGGTTTTTGGCTCGGCAGATATTCGGCTAAAAACGAACAACCGTCTGTTATCATTAAGTCAGAAGTTTTAAAGATATCAAAATAATCACCCTGTTCATATATTGTTCCTATTTGACGCCATTCATCGTAATATTTTTCCACTGCTTTTTTGTCCATAGTTTTACTTCTTTGCAGTGCATATTTTAATCTGGGATGAGGCTTAAATATCCAAGTTGTTTCAGGATGTTTTTTTGCAAGTTCCAATATAAATTTTGATGTTTCTACAAACATAGACAAGTGAAGCCCTCTTTTATCTACGGAATGATGCGGGGCATATATAACTCTTTTTTTGCTCTTGTCTTTCCAGAAATCATCTTTTGCAGGCTTTTTATCCAAATAAACATCAATTTTCGGATATCCTCCTACAAAGCAATTACTTAAATCATACTTTTGAAAACTTTCATACCTTTTGATATTCAATTCATGCTCTACCAAAAATTTATATAAATATGCATGGAAATTTGCCGTATAATCATCTTCCGTATCCATTAATTCATAACTGTATGAAGAATAGCAAGGCAGAGCATACTCCGAAACTTTTTGAGGAGTATAACCTTCAATTAAATCATACTGCTGATCATAAAATAATATATCGGGATGAAAATCTTTTATTTCCAAATATTTGCCATCTTTATATGCATATTCAACTCTCATATTTCTGGATTTAAAAAACTCATAATTTTCTTCAAGATTATTACGTGTTTTATCTTTGCCTTTATGGCTCAATATTAATAAACTGATTAAAATAATCGGTTCAAATCTCTCATCTTTTTCAAAAATTTCATACAAAGACTGATATGCCCATTTTTGATTTTCACGAACCAAAAAAACAACCCTTATTTTATCCGTCTTTATTTTTTTCGCCAGACTTGCCAGCTTTTTTTTATAAGATAATTGAACTTCCTTAGCATTAAGTATATTATTTTTTCTATCTTTATTTAAAAATGGAAATATTTTTTCTATTATTTCATTTTTCATATTTACCCAAAAGAATACATCTAATTAACAACAAAATAATACCTCAAAAAAGAAATTAAATATATAAAGATTTAACAGCAAGATAAACAAACATTATAACCGCAAGAGATTTTAATATTTTTGAATTAATTTTTTTAAGAAGAGTTGAAAGATTAAAACCTAAAATAGAAAGCATAAAAGTTATAATTCCGATTAATACAGCAGGAAATATAACTTTTGTTTCCAAAAATCTTATGGAAATTCCCGCCCCTAATGCATCAATACTTGTTGCAACAGCAAGACAAAATAAACACCATAATGAAATGCAATTATTTTTTACATCTTCTTCCGCCGATATAACTTCTTTTAAAAGCTTAATTGCCAATAAAATAAAGACACTAAATACAATCCATTTGGAGAAATTCTTTATATATATATAAATATAGTCGGCAATATACCAGCCGATTATCGGCATTAAGAATTGAAAGAAACCGAAAGATAAAGCAAGTTTTAAAACATTCTCAAATCTCTTTGAAGTAATAATCAAACCATAAGAAAATGAAACTATCATTGCATCTAAAGCAAGTGCCAGCGCCAGTATAATAATTTCATAAATACTCATATTCTAATACCTTCTTAACGGATTAAATATAACATAAAAAAAACCGCTTTTGTTAAAGCGGTAAATAAGTGTTCTCTTTCCCTGTAAAAATTTTTCTTATGCAGAAGCTTCTTCCGTAGCAGGTGCTTCTTCAGCAGGTGCTTCTTTTTGTGCAGCAGCTGCTTCTTTTTCTGCTTGAAGTTTAGCTTGTGCTTTTTTGGATATTTTTGCTGTTTCTTTCTTAACGTAATTTAATTTGCCTTCTTCATTGCAGTTATTAATTAAGAATTGAACAGTTTGTGTTGGTTGTGCACCTTTTTTTATCCATTCCAATGCAGATTGTTTATCTAACTGCATTTCTTTTGTTTTCGGATTATAGTAACCTAATTGTTGAATCGGAGCTGCTTCTCTTTTTGTTGTAGAGTTCAAAACAACAATTCTGAACATTGGGTTCTTTTTATATCCTAATCGTCTTAATCTAATCTTAACCATGCGGTTTACTCTCCATTTTTATATGCAACTTTGCCTATAAGGCATTTGCAGCCGTCGGACACTTAGCTTTAAAGAGGATAACCAAGTAATCCATCTATATAAAAACATAAGCAAAATAAATAATCAAGTGATTTTTTTTTATTTTTGTAACTTTACTTAAAGAAATAAAAAATCGTAGTATGATATAATTTGGGAGTGAACAAAAAGACAAAAATCTATGGATATAAGACAAATTAAAGAAGGAAGCATTAAAATATTTATCTGTGACTTTGACGGTATTTTTACAGACGGTAAACTTACCGTATATTCTGACGGAAAGACTTCAAAAACCATAGATTATAAAGATATTATGGCTATAGCCAATATAATAAAAGGCGGCATTAAATTTGCCGTTATATCGGGAGAAATATCATCAGCTATTGATGAAGTCCAAAAAAAATTTCCGATGATAGATACTTTCCAAAATGAAAGAAAAAAAATAGAAGTACTAAAAAAGCTGCTTGATAAGTATCAAATAAAACCGGAAAATGCTCTGTATATGGGTGACGATATTAACGATATTGAATGTTTACAATACGTAACATTTCCTGTTACAGTGAATGATGCTCACGATTCCGTAAAAAATCTTGACGGAATTTTTATAACATCCCGTAACGGAGGAAATGGTGCAGTAAGAGAAGTTGCGGATTATATATTATGAAAAATTTTTTCAGACAGATATATAATAAAATTCTTAAATTTGATGAGTTTACTAATCAATATTTAAAAATCAGCCATAGTATAGAAAATCCTTCTATTGCATATACCAATTGGGGGAATTATTTCGCAAATTTAAAGGATTTTAAAACGGCTATAGAAAAACTTGAAACAGCAATGCTGATGTCTAATCAGAACCCGAAACCTTGCATATACCTCGGTACAATATATGCAAAACTTAAAGAATTTGATAAAGCAGAAGAAGTACTAAAAGAAGCTATACGTAGAGACTCTCAAAATTCATATACATATTCCGTTTTAAGCAGTATTTATGTTGCACAGGACAGATTTTTTGAAGCGGAAGATAATTTAAGAAAAGCATTAAAATTATCTTCATCAAATTCAGAGATATATTTAAACTACGGAATTCTTTATGCAAAAATGCAAAAGAAGGCAAAAGCTATTGAAATGCTAAAAAAAGCAAAGTTTTTCAATCCGTCGAATATGCATATATACTTTATTCTTGGAGTTTTATTATTTGAAACTGAAAAAATACAAGAAGCCTTTATTGAATTTAAAGAATTAGAAAAATTAAATCCGAAATATAAAAATCTGAATTATTATATGGCACTTTGCTATAAAAAAGAATCAAATAATCTTGCTGTACTTGAATATGCACAACGCGCACTTGAAGATGACCCTGATAATCCTTCAATATACGTTCTGCTTGCTCAAACATATATTAATCTTGGCAGGAATGAAGACGTACAAAAAATTTATTTACAAGGAGAACAACACGGCATTAGTGATTTTGAATTCTTCCTTTCATGGGGGATTTCTCTTTTAAGAATTAACAAAATACAAGAAGCAAAAGAAAAAATTCAAAAAGCTATTGAAAAAGATTCAAAAAATTCAATTGCTTTATATCGTTTGGGTTCTTGTTATTACAAAGAAAAAAATATAGATGCGGCAGAAGAATATTTTAAAAAAGCGCTTGAAATTGATGCATACAATACATCTGCCATTGCCGATTTGGGAATGATATATTATGAGAAAAAAGACTACAATTCTGCAATACAACAATTTTTTAATGCAATAAACATATCAACCGAAAAAGCATATTTGTATTTTTACGTTGCAAATTGCTACTATAAAATGGAAAGATATAAAAAAGCCATTGATTTTTATGAAAAAACGATTGAATACTATCCAAGCCATATAGAAGCATATATAAATTACAGCGTTTGTTTACTGGAAACAGGAAATATAAGAGAAGCATTAAGAAAAATAAGAAATGCTTATCAAATAAACAGAGAATCGGAAAAAATTAATTTAATATATGCACTTATAGATTTAAAATCAGGAATATATAGTGACACTATAGAAAAAACTGATATTATATTAAATAAAAATCCGGATAATATTAAAGCAAAAGTAATAAAAGTACAGGCATTAATAAATATGAGAAAGTCTCAAGATGCTTTAAATATACTGGATACCTTTTCCGATGAACAAAAACAACAAGGA
Organism: Candidatus Gastranaerophilales bacterium; assembly: GCA_016282705.1. Classification (GTDB taxonomy): domain Bacteria; phylum Cyanobacteriota; class Vampirovibrionia; order Gastranaerophilales; family Gastranaerophilaceae; genus Avigastranaerophilus. The sequence continues at coordinate 17,186 of JAEELO010000034.1, forward strand.
ATTTATACATATTTATCATATCTTGCATATAAAATACTTGTTGAAGATAATCCATCGAACTATAATAAAAACATGCTGAATGAATATTTAAGCAAATTAAATGAAATGAATACTGAAGAATTTAACACAAGCAATATCAATTCATATCTTATGAACGAAATAAACATTAATAAAGGATAAAATAGTGGGAATTATTGTACAAAAATTCGGAGGAACATCAGTAGCCGACCCTCAAAAAATACATAATGTAGCAAATGCCGTTATAAAAGAAAAAGAAAACGGGAATGACGTCATTGTAGTTGTATCAGCAATGGGACATACAACAGATTATTTAATAAAACTTGCAAAAGAAGTAACTTTAACACCTGATTCAAGAGAAATGGATATGCTTCTTGCAACGGGAGAACAAGTTTCAATTGCACTATTAACTATGGCAATTCAATCACACGGGTATAAAGCCATAAGTATGAACGGACAACAAGTCGGAATTATAACAGAATGTATACATTCAAAAGCAAGAATTGTAGATATTAAAACAGAGAAATTACAACAACATTTAAAAGAAGGTAACATAATTGTAGTTGCCGGATTCCAAGGTGTAACACCGGATGGAGAAATCACAACTTTAGGAAGAGGCGGTTCAGATACATCCGCTGTTGCAATAGCAGCAGCAGTTAAAGCTGAAAGATGCGACATATACACGGATGTTGAAGGTGTTTATGCTACGGATCCGAGAATTGTTCCTAATGTACAAAGAGCAGATGTCATTTCTTATGAAGAAATGCTTGAACTCGCAAGAGTGGGAGCAAACGTCCTTCATCCGCGTTCCGTTGAAACAGCAAAGCAATTTAATGTACCTTTAAGAGTAAGAAGCTCTTTTAAACTTGAAAATATGGGAACTTTAATTATAGGAGTAGAAAATATGGAAATATATAAACCGGTGGCAGGTGTTGCAGCTGATTCTTCACAGGTAAGAATTTTATTATCCAATTTGCCTGATATTCCGGGTACTGCGGCAAAATTATTCGGTTCATTGGCAAAAAATAATATAAGTGTTGATATGATTATTCAATCACTTGCAAGCAACGGTACCAACTCTATTGCTTTTACCGTTGATGCTGATGATTTGGATAGTGCTTTAAAAACATTGAAAGACGAAAAAAATACGGTTGGGGCGGCAGAAATTTTAACCGATGAAGATATTTCAAAAGTTTCTATTGTAGGTGCAGGTATGGTTGACAGACCGGGTATTGCTGCAGATATGTTCAGAGCATTAGCCGAACAAGATATAAATATTAAAATGATTTCTACCAGTGAAATAAAAATAAGCTGTCTGGTCGACAAATCTAAAGCAAATGATGCAATAAAAGCTTTATGTAAAGAATTTGGTCTTGAATCAAATGAAATGGCAGAAGTAAAAGGCGATTTACCTAACGTATAAATTGATTTAAATAATAAAAAAGGCTGATTATAAAAATAATCAGCCTTTTTTATTATTCAAGAGCATCTATTCTGTGATGTGCGGATTTAGCGGATTGTTCAACACAAATCATACGCTCTAATATATTATTGTACTTTCTCATGTCTTCTTTTAATTCCGCTATCTGCTGCTGCATAAAGTTTATTGTTGTTTTGTATATTCCAATGACTATACCTATAGATAATAATTGAATACCGACAGACATAAGAAATTCCGGTGTAAAACTCATATTTTCCAAGCCTTTCCGTTAAAATATTTCTGGTATACATCCACACACCAAGCCATAATATTTGCTTTTATAACACAAGTCCCTTGATTCTTAATTTTTTCTCTGAATATTAAAGATGTAAGCCTTCTATATTCATTTACGGATATTTCATTTTTTAAAATTTCTTTCATCATATATGATTTAAATTCAAGCATATAATCATGAAGCATTGATGCAATTAAAAAGTCATTATCTGTTCTTGAACCTATTACCCTCCAGAAAAATCTCGGAATATCAGCACCGTTCCACGCATAACCTTTAGAAATACAAAAAGCAAATATTCTAATATCGGTAAATATTGTAACCTGTACTGTATTATTTAATTCAAAAGGATATTTTTTCTTTTGTTTTATTATTTCTTCCGGTTCTCCGTCATTTATAATCCGTACACAGACTTGAGGTATTTTATCAAAACATATTTCTTTTATTTTCTCTTTACTCATTCGCAGGCAGTTCCTTATTTATAAAAAGATAATCCATATCATCTGTCGTATACCCCAGAAGCTGTCCTACGACATCAAACAGCCTCACTCCGTCAGCAGTTGCACCCCTATAAAAATCTCTTGCTCTAAATTCTATAGAAAGTCCTTTTATGTCAATCGTTGGTATTTGCTGACTAATTAAGGTTTTTAAATCTTCAAAATCCATACCTTTTGCTCTATATAAGGCTCTTTCAACATCTGCCGGAGTTAATGATAAATTATCAAGCTCCTGACGTCTTTGTGCTTGCTTTTCCTGTTCATAATCAGGATTTTCTGTGATTTCTCCGTTTATATAAACATATTTTAATTTATCATTTATGTAGTTATTATAAATTTCTTCCGTAATTTCAATATTTTCAATGCTCGCCGTATCACATATGCATTGACCTGCGCCTATGAATTTATTATTTTCAATATAAATATAAAACATTATCTTACCTTTCTATATGCGAGTACATCAATTGTTGCTGTGCCGTTATAACTTGTACTTCTGGATACTATAATTCTATAAGGTGCCGCTACAAGAACCGTGCAAGTTCCGCAGGCTTCCACAGCAGCATTTGCCCTTGTTCTTGCCCCGCAAAGTTCATATCGCGTTGTTATAAAATCAGTTTCTATATACACGGGTGCCCAACTTCCTGACGAAGCTCCGCTTGTTGCTCTGGCACGAATTATAACTTCATATGTACTTGAATCACTTATCGGTAAATAATCACGCAAATTATATGTAACGTTTGAAGAAGAGTTTAAACTTAAGTCACTTGCTATATTTTGGACACTTCTAATCCATTGTCCGTCAATATCTTGTTCTGTTACAAGACATAGCGGTCTGTATGGCAAAAGCCTGAATATTTCACCGTTAACACACGTATATTCACCTAATAAACAGCAATCATATCCGACTTCTGACCATGAAGTTTCTCCCGAGTTGTGTGAAAATATTTTATTTTCCCTTGTGTTATACCATCTTTCAGTCATTACGGAACTCAATCTTGCATATCCGCCCACTTTAAATGAATATATAGTTCCTATCGAATTGCCTGTATAACAAATGAATCTTGTTGCATCAGAGGATAATGTTGCTGTCATTGATATATCATTAGCCAAAGTCACAATTTTATTTTTTAATGAACCGTCGCTGTTTCTTCCGTTTGGAATAACCAGTTTTAAGCCTTTATGAGCTGTAATAGTAGTGCCTGAATATGATAATACTCCGTTAGGTGCTTCAAGTATGCAATTAGATATTTGCATTTTATTTAAAAAATGTTTTTCACCATCTGAAGACAGATTATTTAATGAAATATTACTTTTATTTGCAACTCCCTGTGCAAGAATAGTTTCTAAACAGTTTTCATAATTTGTTTGGAAATTAGCTGCTTGTGTATTAATTATACTTAATTTATTTGCAGCTTCGGATGCTGAAGATGATGCACTTTGCGCACTTGCTACAGCTGTATCTTTTGCTGTTTCTAATTCATTATATAAATCATCTGGATTACTTCCGATCCCTTCTTGTACTTTTATACATCTTTCTAATTTTCTGCCCAGTATTTGAAGTATTCTTACTATATAATCAAATGTATGTTCCAATATATTAAAGTTAAAATATAATGAATTTCTAAACTCGGTTTCCTGTTTTATAGGTAAATCCAGCATTAATACTATTCTTTCATTAGTTCCCAAAACATTAAACGATGAACCGTTCAAAGGAAATGTTATATAACTTCCGTTTGAATTACCAATTTCGTTGATTGAATAATCAACACCATATTGCAAGATAGAAATTCTTCCGTTTTCATTTATATGCTGAACTATAAGTTCACTTTGATTTTCTATCAAAAAGTCAAAATCAAATTTTCTGTTTGACGAATTTCCCGTATAGGAATTTACGGGAATTAGTGATGATACTGTCATTTTTTCTCCTTTTATTCTTTTACTTTTTTAAATCTTTCACAAACACTATCTATAAGCTTATTTCTTTCAACCAAATCGGGATTTTTATCATTTTTTGCTTTAAATTCCGATAATGAATTAATTACTAATTTCACAAATTTATATTTCTCTGCGTAATCTTCAATATTAAGTGTATTTAATATTTTAAGAGAATATTCATAATCGGATTTAAAGCTTTGTATTTCACTTTCAGACATGGATTTAATTTTTTCAAAAAATGAATAATCTTCATCCGATAAACAAGCTCTGTAATTTAATATGTCTTTTTGCCTGTATTTATTGAAATCTTGAAACACTTCTTCAGCCAGTTTTATAAATTCAGTTTCATCTGTTTTAATAAAACCGTCTTTTTTTATTTGTTTTATATATTGTTTAACAGCATTTATATGCTCTTTGTTTAACGTATAATCAATATATAACAGGCTTTTATCCTGATTATTTTCAACAGCTGAAATAATACTTTTCCAATTTTTTTCTTTTTCTTCCCTCTCAAGCTGTATATTTTGTTTCTTTTTAATATCTATTAAATCTTCCAGATAATGTTTTGCCGCATTTTTTATTTCTGTATCGTTAATTTTATTCAGTTCTGTTTCTTGCTCAGCATCCGTTAACTCATACAAAATAATTTCTTTCGCCCAATTATATGCAATTATATTAATTTTTAGATTGTTTAATGATTTTTCAAGCTCCTCTTTATTATCAATATAAATATAATCCTTACATTGCATATAATATTTGTATGCATTTATATCCTTTTCTTCCATAAATGCTTTAATTAATGAGTAGTAGAACCGTGATTTATACTCTTTCTGTCTTTCCGCATAAACTTTAGAATTCCATTCCAGCAATTCTTTCATAGAAGATAAAACTGATAAACCGTTCTTAAAAGAAGAAAGAATAACATCTTCATCATTTTTATACAAAACTGCTCTTTTAACGGAAGATTCAAGTGCCGTTTCATAAATACTGATTTCCAGTTTTTTTAGTTCCTGCATCTCATATATTTGCATCTTATTTGTAATTGCGGCAATTTTTTCTTTTTTTATATTTTCCGCAGTCATTTTGTATGTAATTTCGGAAAAAGACATTTCTTCTATTTTTGAATTTATTAAACTTTCCAGTTCCGAAATAAATTCTTTACTTTTTCCTTCCACATCTTTACCTTTTAAAGAATAGAACCCTTTTTCCGAAAATAATACTGTTTCTTCCCATTTATCAATAATATTACTTAATTCTATTATCTTTACTTCATTTGAATATCGATTATCAAAATACGTATCCGAATTTTGTTCATCTTTTATTTTTAATACCATAGTTTCCGATTGACTGCTTTTTACTTTATCCATTTATAATAATCCTCCTGCAATTGTAGCTGCTGTTGATACAGCATTCTTGGTAATTTGAGTAAGACCTCTGCGTACCTTTTGTTTTGAGTTATATTTGCCTAATGAATATTCGGAATACAACTTATCAGCCTGATTAATATAATTTTTAGCTCTGCGTTCACCGTTTTTTAAAGAAGAAAGAGCATCCAATTCCCCGTTTAACTTATCCGTCTTTTTTTGATTTAAAACAGTTAAAGAATTTACGGCGATATTACCGACAGCCGCTTCATTAGTATGTTCTCCCATATTTAATATTGCTTGCAATCTTTTTTCTCTTGCTTCTTCTATACTCTGCTGCCTTTCCCAGCCTGCATTTTCACTTGCATTTTTTGCTTCCTTTAACAGCTGTTCATTTTTATAGTCATCCATTGCTTTTTCCACTCTTATTTCCTGTGCCATGTTATACATGGGATTAATAGCAGACAAAAGCGTATCTATTATGCACATATTTGCCCTTTCTATGTTATTTTGTAAAAAAATTCAAAGCCTTCACTAACTTTAATTCCGGCAGGTGACGGTTTATCAAATCTAAAATTAAACCTTTGAAGCCATTTTTTAGCAAGCTTGTTTGTTTTATAAATATAGTTGTACATTATTCTATATTTGCTTTCAGCTTTTGTTATTTGCTTTTTAGCTTCTTTTAAAAATAATGTCTTATTTTTATAAATATATATTGTAGACAATAGCCAAGCACATGCTATATAAGGATTATTCTTATCGGTTTCATAAAATCCGCCAATCGCAATTGGAACTTGATTATTGTTATAATCATATCCGTATAGTACCAGCGTTTCTTTATCATTTAATAATTTAATTGAACAATTAAACCAATCATCTCCGTATAGATTTTCCAGTTCTTCTTTATCCTCAGGTCTCAGATTCTTTAAAATATACTCTACTTCACTAATATTACTGACTGTTTTAAGCATTTTCATCAGCCACCGTCACATCCATTGATATAGAATTTATTGTTATAGGAAACGGATATTTTTGTTTTATATGAACTGTTGCTTCTTTTGTATAATTTAAAAATGCAAATGAGGATATATTGCCTGAATACAAATAATTTGCATCATTTACACTGTTTAAACTTCTTGTATTTTGTATCAATGAACCGTCTGTTCCGACTAAGAAAAAGTCTTCTCTGGTCTTAGTAACATTTATATTTATTTCATTTACTATTTTAGAAAGACCATGAGTATTTTCATTTTCAAGATTAAGTGTCTCCAGTTCAAATTCATAAGGAAGTCCGGCAACAATTTTTGAAGCAGGATAATCAAGATGTACAGCTCCGTTACAAACAACTTTATTCTCCACAACACAGCCATCTGCCAGTATATTAATAGTTTGACCTTCCAAATGATTTAATCCTGATATGTTTTGAACAGGACTTCCCGAGTATGTTAATGCGCTATCTAAAAATATACCTTCATTTGTTTTTTTAACAGTTCTTGATGCCATTCGTTCTATATATCTTTTTGTTGTTCCGTTTATAATTCGCCTTACAACAAAATATGCAGTATCTTCATTTCCTTCTCTGACAACGGTTACTGACTCAAAATAACCTTTTGTTTGATGTTTATGCCAGCCTATTACTTCTTGTTTTTTATTATAAGTAAGAGCATTCACGGTTCCGTCCGACATTACGCACCATAAAATTCTGTAAGGTTCTTTAGAATATGCCATATCAACCACTTGTTTACCTTCAAACAGATGATTTGCGAATATTGATAATTCTTCTCCGTCATAACCGTCTGATACATATGTATAGCCCAAATCTCTTACTACGGAGCCTCCTGATTGAACAAATATAATCATATTGCCTGATACCACGGGATTAACATTTGAACATCCGTAAAAACTTTGAGGAGATGCCATTATAGATGACGTTGCCGTAAATGAACCGTCAGCACCGTTAATTTTCCACTCTCCGCCTGATGTTAAAAGTATTAAATCATTCATTGCAATAATATGTCTTATTTCATTAACTTCACGCTCTGACAACGTTATATTAATAGAATCCGTTGAATTCAACGGGCGAGATACATTAAAGTTATTATTTGTTCCTGTTTGGGAAGCAACCAACTGCTGAGGATTATTTTTTAAGCAGCCAAAAACTTTTCTTTGCTGAAAATAATTTACACAAGCAGGATTGTTCATGCCGGAAAACGGATTATTAGCAACCGGTGCCGTTGATGATAAATCAGGTTCTATTTTATCATCTCTGAAAGTTGTTGTTGTAGTTGTTCCGACAAATGCATAAATCCCGTTAATTCTTCTGTATACGTTATATTCAACGGCATCTTCAACTGCATCAAAGGTTATTGTTATATATTCCGTTGTACCCCAATATCCTTCCAATTCTCCTCTGACCGATACAACAGCAGAACGTCTGCTTTCTTCATATGTTTCTTCTCTGACTGCAGTTACAACATATCTGTATGTGGTAAGATGTTCTGTTCCGCCTGTCCACGTAGCAGATACATTTGTCGGTGCCGAAATATTTGAACTGAAACTTACCGGAGTAAAACCCCAACTATAGTTTGAATTTCTGGAAAGTTCTCTCGGAACATAGTTTTTATGACACAAGGTTAATACATCTGCATTTTGCGCATATTTTATATTAAATAAATCCTGTTGTTTATATGGAGTAACTATTTCAACAGGAGTATTATTTGTATTAATAATTTGCGCGCCGTCTTTTATGAAACGGGCATATTCATGACCAAGTTCAATAACATATGTTTGTTCGGTATTAAAAGAAAACGGAATTAACTTAACTTTTTTTGATGAATCTTTAACTTCACATACAAGTTCCAAACCTGCCCTGTTGCTCACACAGCCTTCAGCACGAACAAAACCGTTTTTTAATGTTTTTAGTCCTATTGCATATTTTGCGAGGTCATTTCGTTCATATAATGAAGGACTAAGTTCACCGCCGGTAAAAGATTTTTGTGTATATCTTGCCATTATTTTCCCCTTATCTTATGTCAAACCAAGAACACTTGTCAGGTGTTTTTATATAACCTTCCGATGCATTCATTGACTTTGCTTTTGCAAGCATACTTGTATATACTCCCAAACAATCATTTTGTATTGCTCGGTTTCCTGTTATTGAAGGTGCTGCCAGAAATGCCAGATACCAGCACAAAGCCATTACGAACTCAGTATTATAATAAGCTTCATTATTTACTAATTTGGTATATCTCAATACAGCAGGAGTAATATTTGTATTTATAACCTTATGACCTATTGCATTTGCTGCAACTTCAAATTCAACTATTTCATTATCTTCATACGGAATTATTTCTCTTGCAAATAAACAATCATTGGGATAATCAAATTCATACAAAAATTTGGGATTTTGAGGGATATTTCCGGTTAAAGACAGTTCTCGGTAAGAATTTGCAAAGTTCCAATCAAAATCCTTTAAAACCTGTTCTTTTGCGCAATCATAAAATTCATTTAATACTACTGCATTTTTATCCGTCTGATTTGCATTTTGAAGTCCCACACTTATTCTTAGATTTTTAAGTGCCATATTAAATATTTTTGATTTTGTATAGTTCATTTTTTCTCCTTAATTTCGGATGTAAAGAAAAGATATCCGGCATAATGCCGGATATCTGAAAGGATTCCCTTAGATGGAATTTTTAGCGAGTGTTATACGTTATGAAAACTTTCTTCGGTTCCATCAGCTATTGCGGCTGTTATCCCACCTGTTGTAGGAGCTGTTCCTGTTACGGTGTATACTAAACGCATATATCCGAGGTTGCCTTTGGGTAAGAATTTTATTGTACTTACAGCACCTTTTTTCAAATTAGCAAGCAATATTGTTTGTTCAACCAAATCAACAGTTGATGAAAAGTTTTCTGTCATTGATGTTTGAACTTTTATGCCAAGGCTTGTTAAATTATTAAAATCTTCTGAAACCTGAATAAAAATTTCAACAGGTGTACCAAAAGACACTTCTCTTTTACCTAAGTCCAAAACATTTGTTGATACTGTACTTGCAGTGATTTTTTGTTTATTGGAGAATAAAGCTTCTTCATCTAAAATCATTGTATTTATCCTTTCTTTTCTATGCTACTACGGCTTCATTACAAGTAATTAGTTCGCATTCACGAATTGGAATATTTTTGTAATGAAGAACATTTTCATTCAGATATTCTTTTATTGTGAAGTTAACATTTGTTTTGCTCTTTAATTGAGCTTCAAAATACATTAATACGGTTGAATTACAATATATAAATGTTCTGCCTGTTTTAGAAAATCTTCTGATTTTGTAATATGCTCTATTTAAAAGTTCTTCAATATCTGCAGCATTATTTGAAGCCAAATTAGATATACTTACATTTGCAATACGGCAAGTAGAACGCCAATCTCTGACAGATAAACCGACATCCATTTTATAATGGTCTTGGTAAACTTTTCTTTTTCCGCCTGTTGCACTTGTTTCTGTCATAACACCATCATCTTTATGCTGAACTCCTGCTTGAGAACCTTGAGGATATAATAAAGATGTATGTAAATCTCCCCATGTTACAAACCAGATTGACGTATTATCCGTGCTTGAACCGCCTGCATCAATAATATTTGAACCGATTTTCTTTGCATCATTTGATTTTTTTGCATATCTTACAGCCAAACCGTCAAAAGCTGCTGCATTTTCTTTAATGCTGCCGTAGAAAATTGTTTCCTGTAATTTTTGATTCATTGCCTCTATAAAAGCGGAAGATTCGGATAATCTGAATAATTTCGGGTTTTCTGATTTATCTACTAAATCAACATCAACTATAGAATATGTTTCTAACATGCCAGTTACATCTTTTACTTGTTCTGTTGTTGATTTTGAACTTGGAACATATCCGTATAAGTTTCTGAAAACAGCGGACGGAAGTCCTGTTCTTATTGTTGTAATATGATTAGAACCGTCATTACATTGAAGAGCATTTGCATCTTGTAATACTTCATTTGTTTCTGTCATCATTTCGATGATTTCTGCGGCAATTTTACCGTTTTCGGTTCTTTTTAGTCTGTCTGCTAATGTTAAATATTTAGCACCTAATGTTGCCATTGTTTTTTCCTTTCTTTTCTTTTATCTTGTGTTATTGCATTGTCGGGAACAATATATCTTCTCTGCTTTCTTTGGGAAGAGCAGGTGTTCCCATTCCGTACAGCGTATCATTTTGCATTTGTTTGCCAATTTTGTAGAACATTCTAACGACTTTAGGATGGCAATTCAGCCCTGTTTCCTGAAGTATTTTTTGAACTTCATCATCTGCAAAATAGTCATAAGCTGCATTTGCTGTTTTAAGAGTTTTTTCGATATTAGCACCGCCTATTTCTCTGTCAGTTAATAGTGCATTTTTGTACTCATTTATTTTTTGTCTTTGTTGTTCAGCAAGAGTTTTATTGAGACTATCGCCCGTTAACTTTGTCAGCTTCACTGCCATTGACATTAAGTTGTCTGCACCTTTTTGTGAAAGATTGTATTTGCCTGCCAATTCGTTGAACTCTTTAAGCATTTCTTCGTCATAACAATAATTTTCAGGAAGTTCTACACCTGAATAGTCATAAAATTCGGGTTTTCCAAAGAATCCGTCGTCTTCTTGATTTTCCTGTGTTTGTTGTTCCTGAGGCTGGTTATAAACATTAATACCCAAACCTGCTTGTTTTTCTGTTTGTTCTTCGTTTAACATTTTTCCTCCTTTTAAGTCAAACCTAATCTTGCTAGTAAATCACTGCCGTATGCATCGGTTCCGGCAATATTTTTTATTATTTCAGAGCTCTCTTTTATCTGCTCTATCATTGCTTTTTGTTGTTGAGCTTCTTCATCTTTTTGTTTAAGTTTTTCTAATTCTTTCGTAGGAACAATTTGTTCCGGCGAAATATTAGCAAAATCAGCATAGTCATCCACTATTTTGCTTGCGTTCAGCTTATTTTTTAATGACGGATCAAGCGATTGAGCTAAATTTATAGTAAATGTCGTAAACCTTTCCATTGCGGAAATTTTAACCGCCTTCTGCGCCTGAGCAAGTGTTGATACAAATTCTATATCCAAATCAGCACCTATTATTGATAAAGGCGGTTCTGGAATTAATCCGATTGTTTCGCATTCCGAATATAACCAGCTTAATATTTGGCTTAATCCGTTATGAATTTGCTGTAGAAGAGGAGATAAAAGCACCATTTTCTCTTCTTTCAGTTCATTCACTTCCGTCGCGGTTCTGGAACGTTCAGCCGTATTTAAAATCATTGCAAATAAATCATTATAGAATATTTCTTTTATTGATTCTTTTAATTTTTCAATAATGGAATCCACCTCCAGTACTCTCGGGTTAACTTCATAAATAGGCGAAAGTCCTCTGCCGTTTTCATCTTCTTCTATAAAGGCAGCAGGAGCATCTATCATTTTTTTATTTTTCAAGCTGGCAGGACCTTTATAAGTAGGACTTATCATTTTCTTTACGGCTTTTCCTTCATCAATAATCATACTCATAAGCTGTTTTACATCAGGAAGAGCGTTAACTCCAGGGCATTCTGACGGATATACATCTTCTCCATTTACTTCCGATTCAAAAACAGCATACGGAAATTTATCAAATCCGCTTTTTGACAAGAATTTTTCTTCACTTGAAGAACATTCATAATATACGGAAACAAATGCTTTATCCTTTGCCCAAACCGAATCGGGCATATATTCTTTATTCGGCTCAACGAAATGTACAATTTCAAAAAGCTCTTCAAATCTGTTGGAATGTATTGCATTTATTACCTCTTGAGATACATTTTCTTCCCCGAATTTGTCATAAAGATTTTTTGCTGTTTCCATATATACTCTGCAAATTGTATCTACTTCACCTTTTTCGTTCTTTGCAATTCTGTATGAACCAACAGGAAGCAATTGACAGTGCAAAACCGATTTTTCATCACCCGTTAAACCTATGACCGAAATACCGAAAACACCTATTTGCTTATATACCGCAGGCAGTATTCTATATAAATTGGAAGCATTAAATATATCCCTAAAAAGATTTTCTACGGCACTGCACCAAGTTTTTATTTCATAATCCTCTTTCTGCTCGTAATCCCTAATCCTTACCTTAAACCAGTTAGTTGCAGGGCTTGTTGCACCTGACATCATGCCGGAAGAGAAATTACGAACAGCAAGAAGAGGGGTCGAATCTTTTATTTTTTTATTTTTTGCAGGCTGTTTATTTACACTGCGGGCAAGGAAACGAACGGAACGCGGTAAAAAATAGTCCGCTAATTCCTGCCAGTCCGGTTTTAGTGCATTATATGCTGTTTCCAGTTCATTACGTCTTGCATTAAAATATTTTTTTGTATACTTTTTTTCTTGCATTTTATTCACCTAATAATTTTTTCTTTGAGGTTAAAACATCTTCATCATTTAAGCCGTTATTGGTTGTTCTTATGTTGTCGGAAATAAGACCTCTCTTCCCGATACGATTTTCTGCATTTGCTTTCTGTTTGGAAGCATCCGCTTGAACGGCGTTTTTAATTATTTCCGTATCTTTTTGTTCTTCCCGAACCTGTTCTACGGTGGTAATTTTAGGTTTTGAGCACATGATTTTCTCCTTTCGTTTTTGTGCATATGAATTAGACGTATAAAATACGTCTTTAAATATTTTTAAAAATTCTTAAAATTTATGATTCAACTGGGAAACAGGGATTTTTTCAGAAGGCTAATCAATACAATTACTTACATATTTTCATATATTTATGTAATTATTTTTTGCCCATCTCGTGAGTGTTCGGATTAATTCCGGGTAGTCATATTTTTCTACTTTCTTTTTATGAATACGGGTCAAAATTAGAGTCAAGTATAACGGTTTCTTCTCTTTCATCAATTAAATATGAATAATAATTAATTGCATAAATCCCCATCATCAAGCTGTCTGCGAAATCAGGGCTTTCCCCCTGTTCGGATTTCATATCCTTTTTAGATTGTATAAATATCTGACCGTTTGGCTTATAAGATTTTTTTATATATTCCAGTTGAGATAAAGTAAAATCGGAAGAAATTTTAAGCCATTCATTATCTATATAATCTTTTAAGGTCAAATAACCGTCCGCACGTCTGTTTAATGCATTAGGTCTGTTACTTGAAGCTGCACCGTTAAATTTAATCGTATTAGCAATAACATTTCGAATACTGACATAAATAGAATACCCAAGTCCATCCGCATCCAATATCAATAATTCCGGCTTCCACATAGAATATAAATTAATAATTTTCCCTTTAGTTACATCCGTATCGGGTTCATTCCAATGTTCTTGCTTTTCAAGCGACCATTGTGTATTACTCTTTGATTCTATCAGGCTGGCTACACATAAATCACCGCCGTTTCCTGCCAAATCTACAGACATGCATTTAATTTTCCTGTAATTTTCCTCTTTAAAAATAATATGTTTAGCTTTATCCAGTTTTATTGCGGAAAACAAAAAGTCGTTCGACTTATCTAACGGATTTCCCTCCCATATATATTCATAATCGAGAATATTCCTCTCCTTGCAGCGCTTTGCTTCATCTACAAGTTTTTGCGGGCAATGTTTATTGTCATAATAATTTATTTTTATATGCAGACAATCATCTCTGGTAACAAATTCGGAATAAACAGGGTCGTTGCGGACAAGTCTGTTCATGGTAAAAATCACAATAGAGTTTTTCTTTCTTATTGTTGGAATTATTACGTCGAGGGTAGATTTGGTTATTGCCTGTGCTTCATCTATCCACAGAATATCAACACCTTCCAAACCCTTAATATTAACTCTGCCCTGCTCTCTAAACCCCTTAAATATAATACTTGAGCCGCTCGTATTATGATTTATTTTGTTAGACTTAATTTGAAAGTTTAAATTATAATCGTTTATTAAATCGTTGAATATTTTATATACGCTGTCCGAAATAGTTGCTTGTGTTTCCCTTCCGCAACAGACCCTGACATTCCTTTGTTCAGCTAACCATAATATAATTCTTGCTACACTTTGTGATTTGCCACCACCCCTTCCTCCTTCTATTAAGAAATAATTGTAATTATTTATATTAGTAATTACAGGTATTAATTTTTCAGGTATGTTTAATATTTCAGGTAATTCTATCATCTTCTTTTTCCGTTTTTGGTTTTTCTCCGACATTAATTTGCAGCTCTTTTCCGTCGATTATGACACTGCCCATCATTTTAATATTTACAGCAGATTTTTCTTTTTCGCTGTAAAGTCCGCACAACTTCCCTTTTAATTCCTCCGCCTTTAAAAATACGGAAATATCAGGATTTGCTTCATCATCTTTTCCTCTTCTGTTTAATGCCAGCTGCTGCACAGCTTCTAAATTCTCAAAAGAGTCATTTTTTGAATATGTAAATTCTTCTTTCGTTTTCTTTTTTTTGACCATTGTATTTTCCCGTTTGTTTGTTCGCAAAAAAATTGTGCAAATTATCTTGCACAAAGTAATTATGAGTATAGTTCACACTATTTCTATGTTTAATTTTTATACTTAAAGATTTATTCTCCGCCTGTTTCAAGATTGAAATTGGCATAGAAAAAGATTATTTCGCTATCATCTGCAATTATAAAACCTGATGTATAATTATTTACGTCTACTATATCTAATTCTATATCTCCATGTTTATTTTTATGCATATTTACTATATCTGCTTTTCCTACTTACTCACTAAACAATGTCATTGCACTCATAATAACAACCAAAAATAAAAAACCAAATAAAACTAAATATACATAACTCAATATCATAATTAATATTCTAATTGTCTTTATTATTGATTTATTATTTAATTCAAATATTTTTACCATAAAATCAAAAATAGCAATTACTATTTCAGGCAAATACACCAAAAGCATAAATTCCAACGTAGCTATAACTAATTCTTTTATATGATATAAAGGATCTCCATAGGCAAAAAGGTTATACAATGCGTATGGATTGCAAGATATTATAATCCATACGAGTGCATAAATTGAAGACATCCACAAAAATGTACGCATATTAAATGTTTTTAGTTTTATACTTGATATATTAAAACCTTTGATTTTTATTATGCTTCTGATTTTTTCATATATTTCTTGTGTCTGTTTTTTCATTTCTTACTTGAATTACCTATCTTACTATCATTGGGGATTATAATATGGTACCTTATAAAATACGGTTTGATTTCTCCTTTATCCTGCCTGTCTCTGCCAACGGCAGGTGAAACTGATAGGTTTTTGTTACACATAATTACTCAACCCCTAAAGCTTGAAACAAATTACGTCCAGCAGCAATTATCATTCCCCATAAAATTAAATACATATATATCAATATTATTAGCAGTATTCTGATTATCTTTATTATAATTTTATTTGTTAATTCTAATCTTTTCACAATAAAATCAAATATATATATTATAATTAACGGAGAATATATCAAAGACAGATATTCTAAAGTGTCAACCAAAAAATCCTTATACTGATAATAAAAAGCCGGATATTTCATAAGCATATATATTTCAGAATTATAAAATATAATCCATTCGAGTGTGTAAATTAGAGAAATACACCAAAATATATGTATATTTAAAACTTTAATATTTAATATTTGTTTTATGCTTGGCATTTCAAAAACTTTAATACTTAATATGCTTCTGATTTTTTCATATATTTCTTGTGTCTGTTGTTTCATTTCTTACTTGAATTTCCTATCTTACTATCATTTGGAATTATAATATGATACCTGATGAAATACGGTTTGATTTCTCCTTTATCCTGCCTGTCTCTGCCTATTCTTACCATTGGATTTTTTTCACCTTCGTTATAATTATTTACGTCTACTATATCTAATTCAATATCTCCCTGTTTATTTTCGTGCATATTTACTATATCGGCTTTTCCAAGTGTATTATGCCAATTTTTATCTTCAAAATCCATACTGTCATTTATTGCATAACCATTATGCATTGCATTAGAATATTTTTTTATTTTATCCATAAATACAGAATCTTTTAGTAAATTATTTTTTAATTTTTGAGAAGAATCTGATTTTTCATCAATCAATATCCCCTGCATTTTTTCTGCATCTCCTCCTTGTGATGGTATTTTCTTTTGATAATATTCATGCAAATATCCAGGTTATTCTTTATAAGTATTCAGCACTTTATGCTTTTTTGCATAATCCGTATTTAAGTATGAATCTTTTTTAGACATATGTAAATTTTCCACAGCTTCATCTGTTCCGCTTCGCCATTTATCTATTTCCTTAACGAATTTATTATCAACATGGTCAACACCGAATTGTTCAAGTTTTACATTGTGTTTTAAATATTCGGTATTATCTTCTCTCAGCCTTTCACTTCTGTTTTCTTTTGCTTTTTGTTTTTGTTTTTCCACTTCTTCATTATCTGTATTTGCCGGATATTTTACATTGTTAATTATCTCGTAATCTTTAGTTTTTTCTTTTTTAGATATAGTATTTCCCTTAATCTGATATTCCTTTTCATCCATACCTAAGATTTTAAAAATATCCCTGTTTTTTTCTTCATCTGATTTTACATCTTTGTTTTTTGCAGAAACACTTTCTTTCTTTTCACTATTTTTAGTATCGGCTATTTTAGCAGCACCGCCGGTTATTGTTCCTTCTTGATTTTTCTCTTTCATTGTAGGATACAACAAATCAGCACGCCTTTGCAATTTTACCTTTTGCAAATCTTCCTTTAAAGCTAAGATTTTTTTCTTATCTGCATCCTTCAGATATTTGGCTTCTTGCCAATTTAACATGTTCGTCCTTTCCATTTTTTATTATACACTATTTTTAAATTTTTTCTAACATATTTTCATATATTTATGTGTTATTTTTACAAAATGTATAATTATTTTTTAATTTTTTGCCCATCACGTGAGTGTTTAGATTTATCTCGGTTAGTCATAACATTCCTTTCTTTTTGTTACTAACTTTTCTATCATTATGTTTTCATTAATTATTCAAAAAAAATGTGCATTTTCATGCACATAAAAATAATTATGAGTATTCGTAACCTCATTTACTTAATACGAAATGAACGCACTCGTATTAATATTATCATCGTCGTCATTATACGAATAATATACAGCCGGTTAGCTGATCTTACCATTCTCAGCATATTTCCCTTCCTTTTCTCAACTATTCTTCATTTTGGATATTTAATATCCTAAACGTAGTATAGTACTGTCTAAAGGAAAATATCCCAACATATTTTCCGATATTAAAATTTTTACAAAACTTTATATTGAGCTAATTTAAATATTATTTAATTGTTCCATTTGTTCTTTTATATATTTATTGTCAGGTTCAATTTTATATGCAGTATTTATGCATTCTTTTGCTTCTTCCAATGCCTTTTTTGAATTTTTTGTTCGATATAACTGCTCATTTGCATATGAAGCATATAAATAAGCTATGGCATCATCATTGTTTAAAAATGTATCATACAGAGATGTACTTATTGCTATATAGTTCGTATTGGCAGAATATGCATTAGGAGACAGTGAATCTTTATAAAGACCTATTCTCCAATTAATAAAATCAAGATTATTTGCTCTTATAATCCGCTCTGCGATTCTGTATAATTGATAGAAATTTTCACCTCTGGATTTTACACTATAATCACTGTAGCTTTTGATTTTTAGCGTTTTTTCTATCTCTGAATATTTATCTTCATCTTGTGATAATTTTTTATCGTATTCTTTTTCATCAATTTTTTCCTGATTACCGAATACTAACAATTTCGGGTCTTTTATCTTTGTTGCAGCTGTATTTTTAATAGTTTTATCAACTTTTTTCTCGGGTTCTTCAAAATACTTCTTCGTTGTACTGTATTTTTGTGCGTTTTTCATTTCTTTTATATGAAGTTTTGCATAATCCTTTGCCAATACGCAATTACCGAAAAACAATACCGCCAGCAGTATTACAAGACTCTTTTTCATATTCTAATCCTTTTTATTGATATAATTATATCACTTTTTATAATTATAACATACCATAATAAAAAGTATTATCTAACATATTTTACAATATAATTTTAAAGAGAAAGCAGCGGGAGATTAAGTACCGCTGCTGTTAAATCAGAATTAGTCTGGAAATAATTATTCACTTTTGTTTATAATATTGGATTTATCTGTTTTTTTGACAAGCACCTTTACTCCGTTAAAATCAACGGCATATTGATATATATTTCCTTCTTTATCTATTCTGTTTATGCCGTAAACAAAACCGGCTCCGCCTTTTGTTCCGTGAAGTATCTTTACTTCCTCCCAAGAACCCGAATCTAATCGTTGCGCATATCTTGCAAGAACACGTTTTGATAATCTTTTCCTCTCGTATTTTCCTGTAATTACATTATATTGAGTTAATTCCCCGATTATTTTTCCGCAATTCGGACAAGATATAAGTTCTAACAACCTTTCTCTGTACTTAAAATCAGGCAAAAGCCTGATAATTCTTTCCGGCTTTAGCTCTCTACCGCAACATAAAATCACAAACCACTCCCCGTGACTTAACGAACTTAGTCCCCATTTTCAGTTCAGACAAATGATTTGCATCTGATATATACTTACTGTGGGCTTACTTCAAATCACAATTTTATAATAACATTTTTTTGACCTATTGTAATGTTTTTTGATACAACATTTTACATATTGTTACATTATAATGTAATTTTTTTTAACGATGATAAGGTTCATTATTATTTATTTTAAAAGCTCTGTACATTTGTTCAACAAGCAGCAATCTAATCATTTGATGAGTAAATGTCATTTTAGAAAAACTTAATTTAAAAGAAGCAACAGAACTTACTTTTTCATGTAACCCGTTTGCACCACCAATTACAAAAGAAATATCATTAATTCCATCCGAAGCAATTGTTTTAAGTTTTTGTGCAAACTCTTCAGATGAAAGCATTTTACCGCTAATTTCCAATGTTATGACAAACGAATTGGGTTTTATTGCAGCTAAAATTCTTTCAGATTCAATTTCTTTATATTTTTCCCAAAGGGCTTCATCGTTAATTTGTTCAGCTTGAACCTCAACAACCGAGAACGTACAGAAAGGAGAAAGTCTCTTTTCATATTCTTTTATTGCATCTTTCAAATATTGTTCTTTAATTTTACCAACAGCTATTATTTTTATGTTCATAGAACAATTATATATAAAAAAATAAATTTATTTTGCGTTTAGTAAAATGTTGTTTACGATTTGTTCAAAAGAAATTTAGTTTACGTTACAATCATCATGTTAAATATATCATCGGAGAAAAACATGTATAATGTAGCAATTGTTGGAGGCGGACCTGCGGGAATATTTGCAGCGCTCGAAATAATGAAATTAAAGCCTGAATGGAAAGTTATTCTTGTTGAAAAAGGCGTTCAAATAGAAAAAAGAAAATGTTTATTGAGAGAAGGTTATGAAAAATGCCCGACATGTAAAAAATGCGGATTACTTTGCGGATGGGGAGGCGCAGGTGCTTTTTCCGACGGTAAATTAACTCTGACTCCTGATGTCGGCGGTCACTTGCTTGACTATATGCCCAGAAAAGCAGTTGAAGATTTGGTAAAATATACCGATGATACATATTTAAAATTTGGTGCTACAGATGAAGTATTCGGTACAGACAAAGAAGTTTTTGCCGACATTGAAAGAGAAGCTACTCTTGCAGAATTAAAGCTGGTACATTCTCCTGTTCGTCATTTAGGAACAGAAAGAAGTTTGGATGTCTTAAAAAACATGCAAGACTATTTAGATAAGAGAATTACAATATTATACGATACCATTGCCGACCAATTAATTGTAGAAAACGGTCAGGTAAAAGGATTTATAACAAAAGATAATCAAAAAATAGAAGCCGAATATATTATCATTGCACCCGGCAGAGAAGGTGCAGATTGGTTAACCCATGAATTTTCAAAAAATAAAATAGGTATGGTTAATAATGCGGTAGATGTTGGCGTCAGAGTCGAATTACCCGCTCCTGTATTTGAGCCTATTACGGAAAAATTATATGAATCAAAACTTATATATCACTCTCCTACATTCGGAGATGAAGTAAGAACATTCTGTATGAATCCGTATGGCGAAGTCGTTACCGAAAATTATTCCGGAATATCCACCGTAAACGGTCACAGTTATGCAAATTACAGAACCGCAAATACAAACTTTGCGCTTCTCGTATCAGAAAAATTCACGGAACCGTTTAAAGAACCTATTGCTTATGGTCAACACGTAGCAAGACTTGCAAATATGCTTGCAGGCGGGGTTCTTGTTCAAAGATTCGGTGATTTACTGGACGGACGCCGTTCTACTCCTGAAAGAATTAAAAGCAGTATAATAACACCAACCTTATCTTGTGCAACTCCGGGAGACTTAAGTTTGGTTCTTCCTTACAGACAAATGACTGCTATTATTGAAATGCTTTATGCACTTGATAAAATAGCACCCGGAACAGCTTCAAGATATACTTTACTGTATGGGGTAGAAGTTAAATTCTATTCGGGCAGAGTAAAATTAACAAATGACCTTGAAACGGAAGGTGTAAAAAACTTATTTGCAATCGGTGACGGTGCCGGTGTTACCAGAGGATTAATTCAAGCTTCCGCTTCGGGTGTACACGCAGCAAGAGTTATTTGTTCTAAATAGTTAGCAGAGGATTTTATGGCAAAAACTTTTTTATATAATAATCACGTTAAACTAGGTGCAAAAATGGTTGATTTTGCAGGATGGGAAATGCCTGTCCAATATACAAGCATTATTGAAGAACACAATAATGTAAGAAATAATGCAGGTTTATTTGATGTTTCGCATATGGGAGAAATCTTTGTTTCAGGTAAAGAAGCTTTGGACTTTTTACAACATATGGTTCCTCAAAATATTGCAAAATTAATTGATAAAAAAGCATTGTATTGCCAATTTACCAATGAAAATGGCGGTATAGTAGATGATTTATTTGTATATAAACTTGAAGAAGCTCGTTATTTATTAATAGTGAATGCTTCAAGACTCGAAGCGGATTATAATTGGCTTATTAAAAATAAAAACGGATATGATGTTAATGTTGACAATAAATCCGATGTATATTCAATGGTTGCACTTCAAGGTCCTAAAGCATCTGATATTCTTGAAGCAGCGGGAATAAAAAAAGAAAATCAGCCGAGAACAATGTTTATAATGCAAACAAAACTTTTAAATGAAGATGTTTTTGTTTCAAGAACAGGATACACAGGCGAAGACGGATTTGAAATAATTATAAGAAATGAAAAAGTTTCCGAATTATGGGAATTACTTCTTGAAAAAGGAAAAGATTTCGGAATAATGCCGATTGGTTTAGGTGCCAGAGACACATTAAGACTTGAAGCAGCAATGAGCTTGTACGGAAACGAATTAAATGAAAATACCACACCGGTTGAAGCAAGTTTAAGCTGGTCTATAGATAAAGAAAAACAACAGGATTATATAGGCAAAAATATAATTCTAAATCAGTTAAAGAACGGCACCGATAAAAAACTAATTGCTTTCAAAATGACGGACAGGGCTATAGCAAGACACGAATACCCTATATACTACAATAATGAAGAAATCGGTCATGTAACAAGCGGTTGTGTAGCACCGTTTTTAGGTCAAAATATCGGACTCGGATATATTAAGACAGACAAAAATTTAAAAATTAATGATACAATTCAAATAATGGTAAGAAATAAATTATATAATGCCGTTATTGCAAGTAAGAATTTTATACAAAAGCACAATAGAAATAACTAAGGGGAGTAATAATGACTGTAAAAGAAAAAATATTATGCAGTAAATCACACGAATATGTTTATGAAGAGGGCGGAAAACAATACATTGGTTTAACAGACTACGCAATTGAACAATTGGGAGATATAGTTTTTGTTGAACTTCCGGAAATAGGTGCTTCATATAGAAAAGGTGAAATATTCGGTACGGTAGAATCCGTAAAAGCAGCATCGGAAATATATATGCCTATAAGCGGAACCGTAACAGCAGTGAATGAACAATTAAATGATAAACCTGAATTATTAAACGAATCACCGTTTGATGAAATGTGGCTTATTGAAATTACACCAAGCGCATATGATGAAGATATTCAGGACTTGGTAGATTATAATAAATATAAAGAAGAAGTAGAATAAAATGAATAATTATAAAGCAAATTCTGATGAAACAATTAAAGAAATGCTTAACAGCATAGGAAAAAATGACATTAATGAATTGTTTTCTGTTATTGATAAACGCGCATTGATGCCCGAATTAAACTTACCTGATGCTTTGAGCGAAATGCAAGTCCAAAAAACCGTAAATTCAATTGCAAAAGAAAATAAAACAGATTATGAATGTTTTATAGGAGGAGGCTCATATAAAAGATTCATACCTGCTGCCGTCTCGGCAATATCTTCAAGATTTGAATTTAATACGGCATATACACCGTATCAGCCTGAAATATCACAAGGGACTTTGCAAGTAATATACGAATTTCAATCAATGATTTGCAATATAACAGGAATGGAAGTTTGTAATGCTTCTGTTTATGATGCAGGAAGTGCATGCGCTGAAGCAATGAGAATGGCGGTAAGAAACAGCGGACAAAATAAAATTCTTGTAAGTGAATGCTTAAATCCCGAATATAAAGCCGTTATTGAGACATATGCTCATGCCGGTGATATAAATATTGAAACAGTGAAATCAGAAGACTTTAGAACAGATTTGAAATCTGTACAAGATAAGCTTGCATCGGGAGAATATGCCGGACTAATCATTCAAAACCCTAATTACTTCGGAACAATTGAGGATATAGAAACCTTAAAAACCTTACAAAAGGCTCCGAAAACACTTTTAATTGTATGCGTTGAAGCAATTAGCGCCTGCGTTTTGAAAAAACCATCCGAATATAATGCGGATATTGTAGTAGGCGATGTTCAATCATTCGGAAATCCAATGTCTTTTGGCGGACCTTCAGCAGGATTTATTGCATCGCTTGATAAATATAAAAGACAATTAGCCGGAAGAATTGTAGGAAGAACATTAGATGCAGACGGAAAACAAGCTTTTACCTTAACGCTTCAAGCAAGAGAACAGCATATAAGAAGAGAAAAAGCAACAAGTAATATATGCTCCAATCAAGGTTTGGCTATTTTAAATGCCGTAATTTATTTATCTCTGCTTGGCAAGAACGGAGTAAAACAAGCTGCTTATTTAAGTTCCAAAAATGCTAATATTCTTTCCGAAAAATTAGCACAAAAAGGCTATAAAATATTAAATAAAGACTTCTTTAACGAATTTTTAATAGAAACAAAAAATTCAGATGAATTTTTAGCAAAAATGAAATCCAATAACATTCTTGCAGGTATTAAAGTTGATGATACGAAAATTCTTGTATGTACGACTGAAACAAATACTCAGGAAGAATTAAACAATTATATCAAATCAGCATAAATTCAGAGGACAATAAATGAATTATCAAAACAAACATAGTAACATAATATACATTGGTATTTTATTAATAATTTGTTTGTTGATATTCTTTCCGAATATGGCAAGTTATTCGTTTATAGATACAGATGAAACAAAATTTGTATCTATAGCAAAAGAAATGCTTAATTACAGTGATTGGATTAATGTTAAAATCAACGGAGAAAATGTTTATACTATTTCACCTCTGTTTTTTTGGATAACAAATTTATTTTGTGTGCTTTTAGGGAAAATAAGTATTGAAGCAATGAGATTTCCTATTGCAATAACATCTTTAGCAGGGGTTATTATTTTATTTTTAGGACTTAAAAATATACTTACAAAAACGTATGCCTTTATAATTTCATTAATTTTTACGACTTGTTTGGGTGTATTAATATTTTCAAGACTTGCAACTAATGACATTCTGTCTGTAGTAATGATGATGACAGCAATTTTACTAACCTACGGGGTAATTTTTCACAAAGAGAACAAAAAAAGTTTTCTATATTGGATAGGAATATATATATTTGCAGCATTATCACTATTGGCAGGAGGCTTGCCCGTACTATTTGTTCTCGGATTTTCAATACTGACTATGCATATATTTTCAGGTAATTTCAAAGAGATTTTTAAACCGAAAAATATGCTGCCCGGATTATTTTTATTTTCCCTGTTGGTTCTTCCTTGGCATGTAATTATGATATACAAACATAAAATGTTATTTATCAGGGAATATTTTTCTGCATATAATTTCTTAAAATACACAGGTTTAGAACAATTAGTAAATATTTTAATTATATTCCTGATTACATTTTCACCGTGGGTATTTTCTTTCCTATGGATACTCGGAAGAAAAGCAAAAGATATTTTAAATTCAATAATATCTTATTTTAAAGATAATTCACAGGATAAACTGAAAGAAAAATGGAAAAAACTAAAAACTATAGACAAATTTACCTCTTTAAATACAATTGTATTTTTCACCGCATTTATTTTCACTGTATTATACGGTTCAAAATACACGTTTTTTGTTTTATTCTTGATGTTTCCGGCATCTTGCATAGCCGGTAGATACTGGTATGAATATATAATAAAAAATACTTACAGACAAAGTATCTTTATTGCAACAATTATACCGAATTTGATATTGGTAATTTGTTCTTTATTAGGTTTATTCGGCCATAATATATTAAATAAATGGATATTCCAAGGCTTTAATAATCTTATTATTCCTTTAATTATTATTTTCTTTGTTATACCGGTTATAAGCATTTTTGCAGTTATTTTAAAAGGAAGAATTGTTCCTTTTGTAGCAAATATTATACTAATGATTAGCTTATCCTTTGTTCTTACCCCAAGTATATTCAATTTTATAACATCCAACGGCGGAGAAAATGATTTAATAAGCTTTGCAAGAATTGCAAATGAAGATAATGTAAAACTGGCATCATATATGGCAGCAAAAAAATACAGTATACTATACTATTATGATAAACCTGTTATTTTTCACAATAATGATGATATTGAATGGTTAGAAAACTTCTTAAAAGAAAACCCTCAAGCATATGTAATTGTTGAAATAAAAGATTTATGGGATATAGAAGAAAATAAAATTAAATATATGCTTTTGGATTCAGGAAAAAGATATTGCTTAATTCAACATATGATATATGATATTCCGCAAGAAGAAACAACTGAACCGGAGGTTATAGTATATTAATATGCTCAAAAAATTGTTATTAAAGATAATTAATATTTATCAATGGTTTTCAAAATTCACACCGCCTGTTTGCAGATTCTATCCTACCTGCTCTGAGTATATGAAACAAGCAATAATTAAATACGGTATTATAAAAGGCGGCTATCTTGGTATAAAAAGAATATTAAAATGCCATCCGTTTCATCCGGGAGGCTACGACCCTGTTCCGTAGAGAAAGACTGTAATGAAAAAATATTTATTATTATGCTTCTTATTAATTAATACACCCGTTTATTCTGTTGATGAATATTATTATTCAGAGCAACCGGATATTATTATTCAAAATACTTATAAACCATATAACAATATAAATAAAGAAATAACAGAAGATAAAATATATAACGCAACTAATGAACAAATGAAAATTATTCCCAAATATCTTAAAGAAAGAAAAATTCATTACGATTTTAACGGAAGACCGCAAACTGCACCTGTTTCAACAAATGAAATCCTTTTAGATTTCTAATATTTAATGTCTTGATTTTGTATTGACATAATCAAACATTAATGCTAGTGTTTAAATATGAAATGTTGTAAAAAATACGGTTGGGGAGGGAAAAGAGATTCTGCAGGAAGAAAAAAGACTTGTCAGAAAAAAGTACCTTTCAACAGACGAATTAACGAAAATATATTGAATATATTAAAAGAATATGCCAAAACTCATAATATGACAGATACTGAGGCATTAGAAAGTGCTATTTTATTACAAACAAATATAGAAAAACTCAAAGGAGATATGATTATGAAAATTGCTATTCCTACAGCAGAAGGTAAATTATGCGCTCATTTTGGACATTGTGAATCATTTACTTTTGCGGAAATAAATCCTGAAACAAAAGAAATAATAAGCATTGAAGAAAAAGTTCCGGAAGAAGGAATTTCTTGCCATTCCGCAAATTGGATTTCGGAACAAGGCGCAAGCAAAGTTCTAGCCGGCGGAATGGGAGCAAGACCGATGATGATGTTTGCACAAAACGGAGTAGAAGTAATTGCAGGATGTCCGGAATTACCTATAAGAGAAGTTGTTGAAAGATATCTTCAAAATACATTAGAAACAGGTGAAAATTCTTGCGGCGGAGAACATCATCACTGCCACGGTCATGGACACGATGAAGGTCACAATTGTCATCACAAATAAAGTATATTTATTATGAATAATAAAAAAGAAAAGTCAGAGGAATTATTTAAATCAGGATACAATTGCTCACAATCGGTACTTGGTGTATTTTGCGAAGAATTTGGACTGGATTTTAATACGGCAATGAAAATATCTTCCTCCTTTGGAGGCGGAATGGGCAGAATGCGTGAAGTATGCGGAGCCGTGAGCGGAATGTTTATGGCAGCAGGACTTATTTATTCTTCCTGTAATGCTTCATCTGAAAACAAAACTCGGCAATATAAAATTGTTCAGGAGCTGGCTGAAAAATTTAAACAAAAAAATGGCAGTATTATATGCAGAGACCTTTTAAAAGGAATTGAAAATTCAACCTCCTACAAACCAAGTGATAGGAATTCCGAATATTATAAAAAACGCCCTTGCTCACAAATAGTTAAAGATGCCGTAGATATCTTGGAAAGTTACATAAAAGAACATAAAATTAATTATGAAAAGCAATAAAAAAGACCTGTATTAACAGGTCTTTTTATTTTCCCCAAATCTTTTCCCTAGTCTGTAGTTCGCTCTTTACGTCTTTATTTTTAATCCAATAATGTTTCTAAAATATTAGCATTCTTAATTGCTAAAGCATTTTCTCTTACTTTTTGCTTGTGTATATATGTTCTTAATGCTTCACGAATAAGTTCGCTTCTTGTACGATTTTCACCTTCAGCAACTTCATCAATTCTTGTTAAAAATTCCTCAGGCATAGAAATTAAAACTCTGGCCATTTTGTATTCCTCATTATTTTTCTGCTCTCTTACTTATATAAAAACTTGGCATGTTTAAAAATTGCATACAGAGTATATACAAATTATAAAAGGCTATCATAATATGGTTTTGGGCGCTTAACATTTGTTAACAATTCTTCTTTGCTTTTCACACAATAAGAAAGAGCGAGTAAACTCGCTCTTTCTTATAATATTTTTAATACTTTTATACTTCTTTATATAAATTTTGGGCTACGCAATTATTTAATGTTCTTTTTAAATTCATTAATCTGACATTCATTTGATTTTTTAAATTCTGACATCTTATTGTATCAGCAATTATATTAAAGTCCATATCAGATAAAGAATTATGTCTTACTGTTGTAGGAACATAATCTCTTGCTACACAAGATTTACTAACCTGCCCTGTACTAAAATTAATAGGTGATATTCGCATTTTATTTTCCTTTTTTCTCAATATATTATATAAATATATTGTTTCTTTGTGAAGTTTTTCCGATTTTATAAAACGTATAAATAAAAAGAATTGCTATGAAATAACCTTTTTTCTTTATTATATTCCGAGTTTATTTTTTAAACCTCCCTCAATTGGCGTAAAAACGTATAAAATCAGCATTATGAATTTTTCTTCTATTATTTAAGCTGTTTACATTTCTTTACGTTTATGATTAATAACTAAAATCCCGATATGTTATAATAAAAAGTTGTTGAACAATATTATGAAAATAAAAATACTTATAAATATAATTGCGATTATTATTATTTTCTTGTTATTTGACTATATATGTTTTAAAGGATATTCAAAGTATTTTAATAATGGTCATTTAAAATATACTGTGCATATATTATTTAAAAAAATTTCTACTAATGATAAATATGATAAAAATATATTATCTAAAACTTGGGAATACAGAAAATCTCTTAATGATAGCAGCAATGAAAAATCAATAGTATTTACGGGATGTTCTTATACATATGGGACAGGGTTAGAAGAAACCGAAACATTGCCATATTTAATATCAAAAATGACA
>JAEELO010000035.1 GCA_016282705.1 Candidatus Gastranaerophilales bacterium
CCAACATGTATTGTCCATCATAAGTTGTGTATTTGCCTTGGGCTGTCTGACCTATTTTTGCAATTATAGAAGTCTGATCATTTGCGAATATTGCTTTTTGAGTATCAGTCAAGTTTTTATAAGTCTTGTGTCCATTAATGAACTCTGTAATTGTAGGGATATTGTCATCTAAAGTACTTATATGTGAGTTATACGCATTAATTATTCCTTCATAATCAACAGTAACACCTGTAATATTGCCATCCTTGTCTTTCGTAACATCACCGTTATTAATTAAATCTTGTCTTACTAATGCTTTATAATCACTGTCTATAATAGCATCAAATTCTTCTTTTGATTTAAATGTATAATTTTCTATTTCGTCTAATTTATCCTTGTTTGCTTGAATTGAATCCCCGATTTCTTTAATTTTTCCGGTTTCTTCATTATTTAAAAGATCAATTGTTTCTTCTAAATTTTGAATTCTTATATTGATATTTGCAATCTTATCGTTTAATATGTCTATTGCATTATTTTTAAGTGTTTGTCCGTCAACAGAACTATCGTCTGCAAGTGCATAATTATCTGCAGATAATCCTCTGAGACTTGTTTGGTCAACAGTTCCGTCAGAGTTTATTTTCATATACTTATCGTTTCCTTCTCCGGCAATAATATCACCATATAATTGCAGTGAAGGATTGTGATAAGACTGAGAATTATGTGTTACTTCTCTTGTTGTGTAGCCGAATGCAATATAATACTGATGTATATCTTCTAATGTAGATGATAACTCATCCTTTATTCCTGAACTGTAATTTATATCAACATCTTTCTTTGATGCAATTTTTCCGCTATCAGCAACATTCAATGTATTATTTACAGTTTTTATCAATGAGCCTCTGATAGTAGTCGTTGGAACAATAGCATGTGCTTCAGTATGTGTAAATTGATCTAAATGATTTTCTGAGTTATTCATAAAGTTAATATCAACAAGCTCTCCGGATACAATGGAACCGCTATTATTTATTGAATTGTTAATGTTTGTATATAAGTTAGAATGTGCTTCTGCATCTCTGAACCCAAAAGAATATGAGTCAGAATCTGCACGAGTTGACAGTGAATTATTTGAATCCAAATCAATTCTTGTTTTATTAGCGGATGAAATAATTGAGTTTTGATCAACATTCAAAGTATTTGTATTATTTAGGGTTAATGTGCTGGAATTATGTGCACTTCCGGCAAATCCTCTTGCTTCGCCGCCAACTTTTTGGCTAAATTCCGAATTCCCTTTCATTGCAAGTGTAACTGTATCATCTGCTTTAACTGAGGAATTTTGCAAATTTATAGAATTATTTTCATTGAGAGTATTACTTACGGAAACCATCTCTTTTGCATCAAAAGCTCCTGATTCTCCTGCATAATGCACATATCCGTCACCGTCAGTAGTATAACCGCTTGAGACGCCAGAATTTGCAGCAAGGTTAATATTTTTTGATGAATTAACCTCTGAATTAATTATATTTATTTTAGAGCCGGAAGAATAAGTATGTGATACATCTTTTGACGTTATTGCAACAATACCGTAAGTTTTTGCAGTTGACAAATCTTTAACAATATTTGTACTATTTACTGTAATATTAATATCATTTTCGGTATTGATTTTTGAATTTTTAATATTTAGCTCTGAAGTACCGCTTAATTCTCCTGCCACGGTTGTACTGTCTATTGAAACAACACCACCTGAAATGGAAGATGAAATGGTATCCTGGGTATTAGTAGAATTGTGAGAAATATTTAACTTGTTTGCATAATCTTTTGAAGGAGTATAATTCTCAAGATTTAATACAGAGTTTCCTCTTACTTTATTATTTACCCTTGCACTTGTAACAGCGATAGCTCCTCCGGAGCTGGAAGAATAGTCCATTTTAGAATATCTGTCTGTATTAGTCGTAATATAAACTGAGTCAGCGTTTAATTCTCCGCCAATGTTTAAAGTTGTGTTTGAGTTAACATCAGCCGTCATACCAAGGCCTGCACCTGAAGCAATACCATAAGAAGCTGATTCTAATGAATGTGAACTTTTTACATTGCTGTCAACTTCAATATCAGCAATTTTTGCAATAGTATTAGTTCCCTCTACATCTACCCCGACCGTACCTGTAACATCGGTAAGCAGAGAGGAATCCCCGGCTCCGATTGCTGCAACAGATAAGCTGCTGAGTTCGGCTTTTGCCTGTTCATCAATTTTTGCAAGTATTTTAAGAGAATCTGCATTGTGATTATCAGACTTCATTATTGCATTTGATATTACATTATTTATTGCTTTCGCATTTATTACCGAAACATCCAAAAGGCCAAAACCTTTATTCTCGATATAAGCTTTTGATTCTGCAATTGCGGATCCTATTGCTTTGTTTTCGATTAAATCAGACAAATTATTCATCTGAACATCAGATGCTTTTGCACCTGATAAGATAATTGTTTTACCGCTGTTATTAATCGTTAAACCTTTTGCATCCTCCTGAGTTTTAATACTGTCTATACCGGCTCTCATTGTCGCATTCATATTTGCACCTGAGCCTGTAACTCCTATATTTAATCCTGATACAGAAGTAGTATTTGTACTTGTAGATGCAACCAGTTTATCTGAAGATGAAACTAAATTTAATCCTGCAACATTTATATCACCATTCACGTTTTTTATAATTGCATTGGTTA
>JAEELO010000036.1 GCA_016282705.1 Candidatus Gastranaerophilales bacterium
ATAATTTCCCTTCCAAAACAATAAAGCATGCACCGTTTATACGGTGTATGCTTTATATGTATTATAAACTACCTTTTCAGACCTCATACCCTCAGTTCTATAACTTTTTCAAGTTATACTCATAAACATAATCCATTTTATAATTTTTTCGCATATCATATCAATTAGCCACATGGCTAATAGACATAATACTTATCCTTAAATTCAATAGAATTCAATATTTCTTATTTTAATTTTGAATTTATATTTCTTCATATTAAAAATAAATATTCAATTTAATAAAATTTACCTATTTGTCAGGCAATGCCTGACCTACAGACTTTTATTTTTGATATCCCTTCTTTTATTGCGGAAAAATTATTTTTAAATTTATCGTACCATATGTTCTGTGTAAACATTATAATAGCATTTTCTCCGTTATCTTGATAATATTTTTTTCGCATTCCTATGGAATCAAATAAAAACTTGTCGTACAGGCTGATTGCAGCTATATTGCTTTCTCTTACTTCTAAAGTAATATATTTTATCATTTCTTTATAACAATCTTCTATTGCAGCTATCATAAGTGCTTGTGCAAGCTGCATTCTCCTATAATCAGGATGTACTGCCAATGTTGTAATGTGTGCTTCTTCTAATATGTGCCACATTCCTATATATGCTACGATTTTATTATCTGTATTTTTGGCACAATAATAATATGCCAAATTATTTGCTATTTCATTATAAAATGACTCCTTTGACCAATGATGATTAGGATGCACCAATTCTTCAATGTGAAAAACTTCATCCACATCGTCTTTTGTCATTCTTGTAATTTTAACTTCCAGCATAGTTGTATCCATATAAAAATTTTATCAAACAGTTACTAAAGTTTCAATTTTATATTAAATGTTATAATCTTTTTATGATTGAACACGCATATATTCATATACCTTTTTGTATCAGAAAATGTAAATACTGTTCTTTTGTTTCGGGCGAAAACATTAATAATAAAGAGCAATATATAAATGCATTAATTTATGAAATACGAAGTAAATACAATAAAGAAGAATTGAAAACCATATATATAGGCGGGGGGACTCCTTCTTTATTACAGGCTGATGATATAAACAAAATTCTATCCGAATTTAAATATGAGAAAACTGCGGAAATAACCCTTGAAGCTAATCCCGAAACGGTTTCTTTAAATAAATTTCAAGAATATAAAAGTATGGGAATTAACAGAATTTCCTTGGGCGTTCAGACTTTTAACAATGATTTATTAAATTTAATAGGCAGAAAACACACGGATAAAGACATTTATTCCGCTATAGATGCTATTAAATCCGCAGGTTTTGATAACTATAGCCTTGATTTAATATACGGATTACCGGAACAATCCTTAAAGATGTTTGAAAATGATATAAAACAAGCCGTTTCTATATTTCCTAA
This sequence comes from Candidatus Gastranaerophilales bacterium, assembly GCA_016282705.1. Taxonomy (GTDB): domain Bacteria; phylum Cyanobacteriota; class Vampirovibrionia; order Gastranaerophilales; family Gastranaerophilaceae; genus Avigastranaerophilus. The sequence goes on from JAEELO010000036.1 coordinate 1,432, forward strand.
ACATATTTCGACCTACGGACTTAAAATCGAAAAAGGTTCTTTTTTCTGTGATAATATGCCAAATAACATACCCGATAATGATGTTCAGGCTGAAATGTACCTGCTTTTGTCTAAAATACTTAAAGAAAACGGATTTAACCATTATGAAATAAGTAATTTTGCAAAAGATGGGTTTGAATCAAAACACAATTGTGCATACTGGTTGAATAAAGAATATTACGGTTTTGGTTTAAACGCCTCAGGCTATGAACAAAATATGCGTTATAAAAATACATCTTCACTCAATCAGTATTTAAAAAATCCCTTATTGCACGAAGAAGAAAATTTTTTGACAGAAGAAGAAACATATGAAAATGAAATATTTTTAGCTTTGCGATTAGGGAAAGGACTGGATATATCTGCTTTTAATAAAAAGTATAAACTGGATTTTTTAAACAAATACAAAAAAATTATTGATAAATATCAAAGATTAAAATTAATAAATATCGATGCAAATCGTATCGCATTAACCGAAGAAGGTTTTTTATTGAGTAACGAAATTATGTCGGAATTTTTAAATTAGACTTATTTTCTGTATAATTGCAATATAAAAGAGGATAGGCCTTATGACATGGATGAGCTGGCAGATAGATTATCTGTTGTTATTACAAAATTTTAGAGATATAACCCACGGAATTTTTGATAATTTTTTTATGTTTTTATCTGATATAGGTATTGCACCGTTTACACTGATGGTTATGTGTGCAATATACTGGGGAGTAAATAAAAAACTCGGCATATACATGATATATTGCAGTTGTTTTTCATATTTAATGAATATATTTTTGAAATTTTCTTTCTGCATATATCGTCCTTGGATATTAGATACAAGAGTACAGCCGCCGGCTATTGCTTTTGATACAGCTTTAGGATACTCATTCCCAAGCGGACACACATCCGGTGCGGTATCTTTTTGGGGAAGTATCGGAATGTATTTCAAAAATAAAAAACGGGTTGTTATCCCCTGCTTATTGATAATACTTCTTATTATGTTTTCAAGAAACTATCTGGGCGTACATACACCGCAAGATGTAACAGTTTCGTTTATTGTCGGCATCTTTATAATATATTATGTACAAAAATTATTGCAATATATAGAAGGCAGCGAAAAAAGAAAAAATATATTAATGCTTTGTATTACCATAGCTTGTGTTTTGCTTGCATCATATCTTTTATTAAAATCATACCCTGTTGACTATAAAGACGGAGTAATAGTTTATGATGTAACATCTGAAAAATATTCTGCCATAGCAAGAATTATAAATGTTTTTGCAATTTTGTTAGGATGCTTTTTAGAAACAAAATTTATTAATTTTAATCCTTTAAGCATAAATCTATTTAAAAGAATTATTATTGTAATAATCGGTTTGATAATAGCTTTTTCAATAAATCACTATTCCTACCATTTTTTAGAAGATATTGTAAACTCACAAACCGCACACTACATAATTAATTTTGTTTTAGGATTTTTTATAACATTTATATATCCGTGCTTTATAAAATTAATTAGCAGTAAATCAAATTAGGCTTCCTGCGTTCCTGTCTTTGTTCCGGCAAGAATAAAGGATAAAGGTAATGCTTTTGAAGTTATACTAGAAAGAGATTTATTATCTTTTAAAAGTAAATTGGCTGCTACACATAAATCATCCGTATGCACAAGATAATCGGAAGCGTGAACATCGTGTTTTACTTCTTTTTTAAATATTTTATTATTGACTTTATTCATTATACTATTACCGATTTCCATACCTGCAACAAGTGAACATATTGTAACAGCAACTTTTGGCAGAGCTGCAAGAGCTACATTTGCCGCCTTCGCCAATTTCGAATTTGATTGTATTTGAGGTAATTTAAAACCTGATTTTTCTAATCCTTTTTCAGCAACAGCTAAAATACTGATAGGACATACCAGACTTCCGAAAAATTGCTGTAAGGCTTCTCTTATTTTCGGGTTTTTGTTCTTCTTATTTTTATCCGCAATTAAACCGCCGGTTAATCCGCCAAGGATAGAACCTGCACCTATTAATAAAATATCATTCTCTTTATAAGTTAAATTTTTCAATGATGCAGAAGGATTCCTTTTTTTTGCAAGCGCATAAACACCTGCTACCGCAGCTGCAATGCCTAAAGCACTTCCAATAAAAGAAGCTGTTTTTACTTTCTTTCTGTCAGAAGCAAAACTAATCTGCTGCGGCTGTTCTTTAGGAACAGCAAGCTGTTTGCGTGCAGGATTATAACCAGTGTAATTAGTATTTATTGCGGCATTAATAATATTCATTTCGGCTTACCAACTGCTACAATTATATAATAAAAATGAATATTATTTTTTGTCACTTTGTAAACAGATGTTAATTAAGCAAAGAAAAATCTTGCGACAATAATCGACATAACAATCCCGATAAAATCGGCACATAAACCTGTATAAAGAGCATATCTGTATTTTTTTATTCCTACTGCGCCAAAATAAACGGTTAATACATAAAATGTTGTTTCGGAACATCCCATCATAATTGCTGCAAGTTTGGATGTATACGAATTTGCATCGTTATTTTGAATAATATCGGAAAAAACACCTATTGCAGCACTGCCTGATAATGAACGGACAAAAGCTAAAGGTAATATTTCTGCCGGCAGATGTATTTTATTCAAAAAACCGCCAAATAAATGAGCAAGTGAATCAATAGCACCGGATGCTCTTAACATTGCTACTGCAACAATTATTGCTACTAAATACGGAATTATATTTAAAGTAACTTTTGCTCCGTCTTTTGCACCTTCTATAAAAGCTTCATATACAGGCACTTTCTTAATTACAGCTACGGTTAATATTATAAGTATAATTGAAGGCAATGCCCATAATGATATGATATCTATAATTTCTTTAATCGGCATTTACAACCTCCGTTTCCTTTTGAGGCGGAAATACCTTTTGGAATATTTTAGCTATTATAATAGCCGATACAAATGCAGTGCTTGTTACAATTAAAGTCGGAACAATTATCTCTGTAGGTGAAGTGTTCCCGTTTGCGGCAAGAATTGCAATTACAGTTGCGGGAATTAATTGAAAACCTGCCGTATTCATAGAAAGAAGCATACACATTGAATTAGATGCACTTTCTTTATCTTTATTAAGTTTTTGCATCCCTTCTATTGCTTTTATTCCTATAGGAGTAGCTGCATTAGCTAAACCTAAAGCATTTGCCGAAAAATTCATTGCAACATCACCTATAATAGGGCTATCCTCCGGCAACTCCGAAAAAATTCTTTTTGCGATAGGTCTTAACAGCTTAGAAAGAAATTCAACTATTCCTGATTTTTCGGCTATCTTCATAATTCCGAGCCAAAAAGTCATTATTCCGAGCAATGTTAAAACAATTTTTACGGCTGACTCAATCCCTGTAAATATAGCATTTGCAACTTCATTTAAAGTACCGTTTATTGCACCGAAAACAATGGATATAACAATTAAAAAATACCAAATATAATTCATAAAACAATTTTATTTAATATCAAAATAAAAATCAACATCTAAGCTTTTCTTGATTTCTCTGTGCCGATTTATACTTTTTTCGGACTGTAAAGGATTTCAAGTATTAATATTTTGTAATAAGCTAATAAACATGATAAAATTAGCAATATATATTTTTATAAGGATTTAAGAATGATACCTATAAATGATTTATCGAGAGGTTATAATTTATATCACGAAGAATATGAAGCAAAAGCAATAGAAGTACTGAGAAGCGGGTGGTATATTTTAGGGAAAGAAGTAACGGAATTTGAGAAAGAATATGCTGAGGCACTTGGAGGGAACTGCTATTGTGCTTCCGTGGATAACGGTTTAGATGCTATTACTTTAGGATTAAAAGCTGCAGGTATTGAACCCGGTGATGAAATTATAGTTCAGGCAAACGGTTATATTGCAACAATGCTTGGTATAATGCAATGCGCTGCAATACCGATTTTTGTTGAGCCTGATGAATATTATCAACTTGATTATAAGAATATTGAACCGGCTATAACACCTAAGACGAAGGCAGTACTTGTTACTCACCTTTACGGATTAGCAACAAGAATGGAGCCTATAATAGAAATATGTAAAAAACATAATCTTATGTTATTTGAAGACTGCGCACAATCTCATTTTGCTCCGTATAAAGGCACATATACAGGTCTTTTTGGAGATGCTTCATTTTTTAGTTTCTATCCGACGAAGAATTTTGGCGGGTATGGAGATGGCGGCGGAGTTGTTTCGAAAAATCCCGATATTATTAAAAAAGTTAAAGTACTACGCAACTATGGAAGTGATTACAGATACCATAATATAGAACTCGGTTGTAATGCAAGACTTGATGAATTACAAGCAGGATTATTGAGAATAAAACTTAAACATATAAAAAAGCTGCTTGCGAATAGAGACCATATAGCTCAACGTTACTTGGCCGAAATTAAAAATCCGAATGTTTCATTGCCGGAAATTCCTGACGGTTGTGTTCATACTTGGTATCAATTTGTAGTAAGAGTTAATAATCAGGAAAAATTCCGTTCCTTTTTGGAACAAAAAGGGGTTTCTACTGATATATCTTGGAAAGTACCTCCGTATCTGCAGCCGATTATGATAGAAAAATTCGGTTATAAAAAAGGAATTTTCCCGATAACAGAAAACATATGTGATACGATTGTATCTCTGCCTATGATGGACTTTATGGAAGACTCAGAAATAACGAAAGTTATAAATGAGGTAAATAACTATGAAGGATAAAAAATGTTTTTTTGTTGATATAAAGTCAAATCCCGAAGCGGATGGCAGATTACTTGTTATTGAAGGAAATTCTAAACAGTTTCCGTTTGAAATAAAAAGAATATTTTGGGTAAGAGATGTTGCGGATGGTGCACAAAGAGGACAACACGCTACAAAACGGACAAAACTTATTCTTATTGCTGTTACAGGAAGCTGCGATGTTGTTGTCAACGATGGAGAAACAGAAAAAACATTTCATTTAAATGACCCTACAAAAGGTTTATATATTGACGAAATGCTATGGCGAACAATGAAAAACTTCACAAAAGACTGTATCGTAGAAGCAATTTGTGACCATGTTTATGTCCCCGGCGATGAAACATTTGACGATTTTAATGAGTATTTACAAGCAATAGGTAAAAAATAAAATGAAAAAATCAGGTAATGATATCTTTAACAGTATTTTAACTTTAGATAGTAATATAGAAAAACCTGTTCACAAAACAGAAGATATTTTACAATGGGTAAAAAAATTAAATAATACTCTTACTGTAAAAGTAAACAAAATTTCTTTAGAGGATTGTAATCCTTGGTTTTATGATAAAAATGAGGGTTGTATAAGAAATCCTGACGGTGCATTTTTTAAAATATACGGACTAAAACAAACTTGTGGCAATAAAATTATCCTTGAACAACCTGTTATTGTTCAAAATGAAATAGGTTTTTTAGGAATTATTACATGCAAAATAAACGGAACATGGCATTATTTAATGCAGGCAAAAGTTGAACCGGGGAATCCTAATTGTGTACAGATTGCGCCGACGCTGCAGGCAACAAAAAGTAATTTTATGAGAAAACACGGCGGGAAAGCACCTAAATATCTAGAATATTTTTTAAATGTAAAAACAGAAAATATTATTGTTGACCAAATTCAATCAGAACAATCATCAAGATTCTTTAAAAAAAGAAATAGAAATATCATTATAAAGACTAATGAAATAATTAAAGAATCCGATAATTTTAAGTGGATGACACTTAAACAAATTAAAGATTTAATGAAATATGATAATCTTGTAAATATGGATACCCGAACAGTTATATCTTGTATCCCTTATATTATTACTAATCCCGATGAAGATGTTCCGTACAATAATAAGCCGTATTTATACAAAAATATCTATGCTATGGAAAGAAAAACTATTGTAGAACTATACAACAGTATTAATAATCATAAAATGTTTTCAGAAACAAAAACCAATCTGGTAAAACTTTCAGAGCTTAAAACATGGGCTATGAAACCCAAAGAGCTGGTATGTAAAAAACCGTTCTCATTTAAAACTATTTTTTGTGATGTCACAATAGAAGGCAGAGAAGTTACACATTGGAAACAGCCTCTTATAGCTTCAATAGGAAAAGCTTTATATGGTCTTTTATGCTGTAAAGATAACGGTATAATAAAATTTCTTGTAAAAATTTGTCCCGAAGCAGGGTGTTTTGACTCTGTTGAAATCGGCCCGACTATTCAAAACGAGTATAATATGAAAATTAAGGAAAATTCTGTCCAAGAACTTTTTAAACAAAAATTAATTGATAAACAAAATATTATAATTGATTGTACATTATCGGAAGAAGGCGGTCGTTTTTATCATGATGCTAACAGAAATGTAATTATTATGATTGATAAAAAGGAAATTAAAAAACTGCCATCCGGTTATGTTTGGTGTGATTACGGTACAATAAACATACTTACACAAATAAATAATTGCCTAAATATACAATTGCGTAATCTGATATCATTGCTTGAAGTATAGGAATAAAAAGTTATTATGAAAAAAATACGTATCGGAATTTTAGGACCTTCAAATATATCTCAAAAAAGAATGATACCTGCAATTATAAGTAATCAATATTTTGAATTTATGGGTATCGCAGTTGCAACAAAACAAGAAAGATTATTAAACAATAAAAAGTCGGCACTTATTACAGATGATGTATGCAAAAACAGTATAAAAAAAGCTAAAAAAATTACTGAACAGTACGGTGGATGTATTTTTGACAGCTATGAAAAATTATTGACTTCAAATGATATTGATGCCGTTTATATTGCTCTTCCTCCGGCATTGCACTATTTATGGGCAAAAAAAGCAGTAATTAATAACAAACATATTATTGTAGAAAAACCTTTCGGAGTATCATTTAAAGAAACTCAAGAAATTATTAATATAGCTAAAGAAAATAATTTGGCAGTTCTGGAAAATTTTGCATTTGTTTATCATAAACAAATAGAAAAGATAAAAGAAATAATTTCATCAGGTAAAATAGGCGAAATAAGATACGTAAAAAGCAATTTTGGGTTTCCTATACGCGAACTTAATGATTTCAGATATTCAAAAGAATTAGGCGGCGGTGCATTGTTGGATTGCGGCTGTTATGCATTAAAAATGGCACAACTTATTATGGGGAATAATTTGAAAATCAAAAACACTATTTTATATTCCGTACCAAAATTTGAAGTGGATATGTATGGAGCTATATCTGCGGTTAATGAAAAAAATATAATTGCGGATTTATTGTTCGGAATGGATCAGCAATATAATTGTGCCCTTGAAATATGGGGAAGTAAAGGCTGTATAAAATCTCCAAGAATATATACCCCGCCGGCAGATTATACTGTTAATCTTGATTTAACTATCGGTAATGAAAATCATATAATTCCGATTGAGCCTTTTGATCAATTTTGGGCAAGTTTAAATGTTTTTGCAGATTTAACAAATGACATAAATAAAAGAGAAAAAATTTATAATGATATAATTAGTCAGAGTTATTATCTTGAACAATGCAAAATCGGAGGAAACAATGAATAAGCTTTCTATAATTATTCCTGTATATTGGAATGCGAATACATTAAAAGATTTGTATGATGACATCAAAACTAAAGTTTTAGATAAACTTGAAGAATATGAACTTGTTTTTGTTGATGACGGTTCAGGCGATAATTCTTGGGATATAATTAATGAAATAAGAAATATTGATTCTAATGTAAAAGCAGTAAAACTTTCAAGAAATTTTGGTGAACATGCTGCTATTTATGCCGGATTATCAGTATGTTCAGGTGATTGTGCAGTTACGAAACAGGCAGATTTGCAAGAAGATTCTTTAATAATAATAAACATGTATGAAAGTTGGAAAAATGGCAACAAAGTAGTTCTGGCTACAAGATACGCACGTGAAGATAATATTTCAACTAAATTTTTTGCAGGATTATATTATAAAATGATTCGTAAATTTATATTTTCCAAAATGCCGGAAGGCGGATGTGACTGTTTTTTAATTGATAAACAAGTTATTCAATCAATTTTATCAAGAATTGTTATAAATTCTTCTTTAATATTGCAAATTTTATGGTCGGGTTTTAAAACAGATGTAATATATTACAAAAGACTGGAACGTAAAGACGGAAAAGGTCGATGGACATTTTCAAAAAAAATGAAATTGACTCTGGATTCTATTTTTAGTTTTTCTTACCTTCCGATAAGAATTACATGGATTGTTGGAATTTTATTTTTTCTGTTTTCTATAATTATGACTATTTATGTTATCATCGATTTCTTCAAATTTGGCGACAAAGTTCCCGGATGGCCGACTGTTATGTGCATATTATTGGCATCTTCAGGACTTATACTTTGGACATTAGGGGTATTAGGTGAATATATTTGGAGAACCTTTGATGCTTCCAGAAACAGACCTCCGTTTATTATCGAAGAAGTAAAATAAATATATTGAAAATTTTTAAATTTTTCATAAAATATAAATAGACAATAGCGGTATCGTCTAGGGGTCAGGACGGGAGATTCTCATTCTCCAAACACGGGTTCAATTCCCGTTACCGCCGTTTTTTAGCGAATAAAATAATTCTCATTCCCAATACTTTTGAAAACGACGGTCTTGCAATTGAACCGCAGAATTTTTTTGCTGAAAAAATTCCGTGGGTTAGCTCTGCATACTTATTTGTAAGGCTCGAATTCCATATTCTCGCCTACAACTAAGCAAATTCCCGTTACCGCCGTTTTTTAGCGAATAAAATAATTCTCATTCCCAATACTTTTGAAAACGACGGTCTTGCAATTGAACCGCAGAATTTTTTTGCTGAAAAAAT
>JAEELO010000037.1 GCA_016282705.1 Candidatus Gastranaerophilales bacterium
CTCCAAGGGTATTTCCTTCCTCGGAAGCTTCATCAATTTCTCTGCGCATTCTGTCTGCTGTCAGGTCATCTGCGCACATGACATTTGATTTTTCAGCTTTTTCTTTAATTAAAGTATAAGTTTTCGGGTAAAAATCAAGCTTTGCTTTTCCAATTTGCGTAACGTGAGAAAAGCCCATTACTCCAAATTCTTTTAATATTTGTTTTGCAATTGAGCCCACAGCTACTTCTACAGCAGTTTTTCTTGCGCTTGAACGTTCAAGAACATCCCGTAAATCATTTAAGTTATATTTGATAGCGCCTGCATAATCAGCATGCCCAGGTCGTACTTTCGTAAACGCTCTGCTTTCAATTTTTTTTATTGTTTCTTCGGCCGGATAATCATATTCCGTTATTGACATTACATCTTCCCAATTAAGATAATCTTTATTTATTATCTCTATGCAAATAGGTGCACCTGTAGTTTTGCCAAACCTCACTCCGGATTTAATTTCAACGGAATCTTTTTCGATTTTCATCCTGTCACCGCGTCCATATCCGGTTTGGCGTCTTGCCAAATCGTTATTTATAAGCTCAGGCCTAATACGGAACCCTGCAGGAACTCCCTCAATTATTGCTGTTAAGCATTTTCCGTGACTCTCCCCTGAAGTCAGAAATCTAAATTTTTTCATGGTCATAACATTATTATATAGAATAAAAATGTTTGTACAATAAAGTATTATTATTTTTGCAATATCTTGTTTATTATATAATAATAAAAAGATATATTTGAGGATTGTTATTTATGGCTGAACTGAAGGACGGTGCGGTTGATGCCGCAAAAAAAATTAAACTGCTTGCGTTTGATGTTGATGGTGTTATGACTGACGGCAGTGTTACTTATGATGAAAACGGGGTTGAGTATAAAACATTTAATGTAAAGGACGGACATGGACTTGTCCGTGCGGTAAAATCAGGTTTTATAACCGCAATAATTACTGCGAGAAACAACGGTACAGTTGAGCATCGGGCAAAGAATCTCAATATAACAGAAGTTTATCAGGGATGTAAGGACAAGCTTTCTGCACTTAATGAAATTTTAGCAAAATATAATCTAAAATATGAAAATGTTGCATATATGGGAGATGATTTACCCGATATTTGTATTTTGGAAAAGGCAGGATTGGCATGCTGCCCTAAAGATGCGGTAGAAGAAGTTAAGCGAATTTGTAATTTTAAATCATTAATAGATGGCGGGCGCGGTGCAGTAAGAGAACTTTGTGATTTTGTATTAGATTCACAAGGTATTAAAAAGATTCATATGGTTTCGGAGGGAAAAGCGCTATAAGCCGGCATAAGTAAGGGGATATTCGTTTTGCTCGCAAAACTTGATGACTTAATTTTTCAAAATAAAAATATATTAATGCTCGTAACTGCCGGTTTTTATGTACTTGCTCTATATAGTATTTTAAGCGGTCATGTTTTTGCAATTTCATTATTTTTAACTTTTGTATTTGTGTCTCTTGTATATAAAAACATAGTCCCAATGCGCTATTTAATAGTTTGGGCACTAATTTTTTATTTTGGTATTTTAAATACTTCGCTCAGACTTAGAGAAACGGACGAACTTCTAAATCTTGCGCCCGTAAATGCAGAAATTTCAGGTACTATAATTTCAATACCGCAGGGTAAGGCAGAAGGAAAATCAAAGTTCTTTTTTAAAACAAATAAGTTAAAATTCGGTTCTGTAGAAAAGAATTTTAAATCTGAAAAAATACTTGTTACTATAAATGAAACTACCGATAATTCGGATAAATTAAAAGATTTAAAACTGTATAATTCCCTGATATTACAAGGCAGACTTTCAACGCCTTTTAAAGCCGGTAATCCTTCGCAATTTGATTATGGAAATTACTTAAGAAACCATAATGCGTATGCGGTTTTTTATGCGAAGGATTTTACCGTTTCTGATAGGGAGTTAAATCTTAAAGAAAAATTTTTACAAAGTGTGGATAGTTACAGAGAAGATATTATAAATATTCATTCAAAATATCTCAAATCTCCTAATCTTGAAATTCTTGGTGGTATAGTATTTGGCGATGATGCAGTTTCTCCTCCTAAAAATATAAAACAATCATTTTTAAATTCTGGACTTTTGCATATACTTGCTGCATCGGGCATGAATGTTGCTTTTATTTATGCATTTTTCTTCTTTTTAACCGGAATTTTCAGGATAAATTTTAAAATAAGAGTCATCATTGGTATGGTAATGGTTCTTATATATTCTCTAATGACCGGTTTAGGCGCTTCAGTGATAAGAGCAGCCTGCATGCTTGTATTTGTGTTGATTGGAAAACTTATTGACAGAGATGCAAACAGCATTTCTTTACTGTCATTTGTAGGTTTATTAATGCTTTTATACAATCCTTTATGGATAAACGACGTAGGATTTCAGTTGTCATTTGTAGTTACATTCGGAATTCTTGTTATGGCGCCGGCATTTGCAAAGGCCAAAAATAAAATACTTGATTTTTTAATATCTTCAATAACAATTCCTGTTATTGCACAATTATGGGTTATACCGATTCAAATTTTTTATTTCAATAATGTAAGTTTGTATTCAATATTTGCTAATATAATGAGCGTTCCGATACTTATGGTAATAAGTTTTGGCGGGTTTTTAAGCGCACTTTTTTCTATAATAAAACCAATAGCGGATTTTATTTGTTCAGTATTCGATTTTATACTAAATCCTTTTATAACACTACTTGTGAATATTTCCGAATTTTGGGGAAAATTACCCCACGCTTCTATTCAAACCACGCATCCGTCAGTGTTTCAGATATTTTTATATTACGGAATA
>JAEELO010000038.1 GCA_016282705.1 Candidatus Gastranaerophilales bacterium
ATCCGAAACACCTATCGGACGTTCAATATTGCTCGGATGATTTGCTTCATACTCATTTATTTGCTCTTTTATATCCATTATTTCATTTGCAGATGTATTTAATTCATCTATTGAACTGTTCGTGAGAGTTCTTACGGATTTTAAAACTATATCCTGAAAATCAATATTTTCTATATCTTGAATTAAATCCATTTGTGAAAACAGAATTAATGCTAATTCTCGTGCCGCACGTCTTGCTTGCATATCATAATCCTTTATTATTTTTAGTCTATATCTATTATTAAGACATAAAAAAAATGAAATGTATATAAAAATTTAATTTTCAAATAAAAAAAGAGCCGCTGATTTCACAGCGGTTCTTTTTAAGTATTTAAAACTATATTCTGTTGTGCCAAACTCCGCCGTCACGGTCAACAAGTGCATCATAGAATGACCAAAATCTAAATACTACCGTTAAACCGAGTAGTGCGTGTGTAACATTTTTTTCTTTTGATTGTTTATTAATTGCTTGTCCTATTCCGGGCCATATTAATAAAGAGCATGCGGAAGCACCTACGCTTCTTCCTGATACACCTCTATCTGTTCCGTGTGTGCTTGCAGCAAATGCCGGTGCACTGATAAGCATTACAGAGCATAAAATTACAATCGCAAAGAATTTCTTTAACATTACATATCCTCCTTATGTTTGTATATATCATTCTTGCGAAATATGAGCAAGTTTTTTATATTTTATTGCCTTTATTTTATTTCCGCTTTTACTGTATATATCATAAAATAATTTATTAACCGCTTTTAAATCGGTGTCATTATATGCATATTGTTTTGCTTCTTTTGCATATTTTTCCGCATTTTCATATTCTTCTTTTTCTATGGCTTCATATGCATTAACAACACCAACTCTGTATTTTATCTTATTTGGCTGACCTGTTATACCGTTCATGCCTATATTATTATTTATTTCCTTTAATACAAGCTGAGCTTTTTCGTTATCATTCAATTTTGTTTTTAATAACTTATACTTATCAATTAATACGTAATAAGTCATGGAATTATTAACGCCGTAACATTTTATTGTGTTTTCTATTGCTTTATCAATATATTTTTCCGCAAGTTCTTTATTTCCCATTTGGGCATATACATATGCTAAAGGAGTATATATAAATGCCGAATCTTTATTGTTTTCTGCTTTATTTGTATATGTTAGAGCCTTTTTATAATATTTTTCCGCATTTAAATAATCTTTTTCTTTTTCATATGTAACGGCATATTGATTATATAAATAATGCAAGTCATATGCTGTTTCAGGCAATGATTTTCTGTAATATTGATATGCCTTATTCAAATATTCTCTTGCCTCTTTAGGATTATTTTGAGCAATTTCATTATTTGCCGCATAAGTCAGTATTCTTGCATAATCAACAGGTACTAACTCTTTTACTGAGTCAAATTCTTTTAAAAGTTGATTTGTTAAAATAACCGCTTCTTCTGTTTTATTAAGTTTTTGAAGCATTTTAACTTTCTTTTCTTTATAAAGAATTTTTCTTAAAGAGTCAGAAGGATAATCTTCATAGAATTTTTCAAGTTTTTTATATATTTTATTGAAATTTTGTTCATCCGATAAATCTTTGTAATAATCTAAAGAATAGCAATAAATATTTTCTATTTCTGCATAATTTTTATCGTTTTCTATATAATATTCGTTTTCTTTAAATATCTTGCCGGCTTCTTCATAATTATCAATGTCTTTATATAAAATATTTTTATAGAAGTTTAAAAAGATGGTCATTCTTTTATTTGGCTCATCTACTTTATTTACAAGAGTTTCGGCTTTAGCAAGATATTTAACGGCATTATTAAAATCACCTTTTCTTCCGTATAATTGGGCAAGGGCAAAATTATACTGATATTTATCATAATCCGTAGATGTTTTAAGAGATGAATAATATTTGTTCAAAGTTTGAAGTGCTTTTTTATTATCCGATAAATTCGTATACATTCTGCTTATATTTAAATATCTGTCAGCATCTGACATACCTTCAAGTTCCGTATTTTTAGGAACTTTATTATAATATTCCAATGCTTTTGAATACTGCTGTGTCTGCATATAAAAATTTGCAATTCCGTACAATGCGGTATTTGCAACATTTTTGTATCCGTTCTTTATTGCGATATTATATATTTCATTGTATTCCGGCATTACTTTATCCGGAACCTTTAATATAGTATTATTTTCAGCTCTTGTAATTCTTGCATTTAAGGTGGCTTCAGAGTCTTCACCATATAAATTTTTCGTCACAGCAATAACCGCATCCGCTGTTTTTGCGGCATTTTGCCACTCACCTCTTAATCTTTGAAAATAATACAAATCTACAAGTTTTGTTCTTAATTCTTCATTTTCTTCAACTTGTTGAAAATCAGATGTTTGAACATAATTATATAGTTTTGTGTAGTCTTTCGGATATTTGTCAATTGCCCAGACGGGTAATATTAAACAACCCCAAATAACCAGTATTAATATCTTGTTTTTCATATCCACCTCTTTTCAAATTATAACACATGAGATTAATTGTTAAGCCAAATTAAAAAAGTTAATGTTTCTACATTATTGTATGTAGTCATGTTGCCTAAAAAAAAAATTTAACATATAATTTCTGTATATTGTGGAATACGTATATCAGAACATATAGTTTAAGTGAGGTAAACATGGACATTAAAAAGAATTTAGCAGCAATTATACTTACGGTAACCTTGTTGCTAACAAGTGTTTCTTCTGCATTAGCAAAAAGCTATAGTGACGTTCCTGATGATTATTGGGCAGCAGAAGAAATTGAAGACGTAGTTACAAAGAATGTCGTTCCTATTTATGGTGACGGCACTTACAGACCATTGGATTTAGTACCGAGGGTTGATTGGACAGAATGGTTATTGAGAGCATTAGGACTTGCTCAAGCTCCTATTACAGCTGAACCAAATTATTCCGATGTTAATCCTTCTACATTCGGTTATCAGTCAATCGCAAGATCTGACCAATTCGGTTTAATATATGGTTACACAGACGGTGAGTTCAAACCGCAAAGATTTATTACAAAAACTGAAACAGCTTCTATCATGAGCCATATCACAAAAGATACATTCGTTGATACAAGCGTTTTAAGTCAGTTCGCTGACTCAAATGATATCCCTGATTGGGGTAGAATTCCTTATTCAAAAGCTATTAAATACGGCTTATATGTTAACTATCCAAATCAAGCTTACTTAGATCCTCAAAGAGAATTAAACAGAGCTGAAGCTGCTGTTCTTCTTGCAAGATTAATGAGAGCTTTAGATTTAGTTGACGACAACTACAAAGCAGCTGAACCTGCTCCGGAACCTGAAGAACCGAAAGAATACTTATTATCGGTTGAACACTTAGAAGACTGGGGTAAAGCAGTTGTTGACAGAGTTAACATTACTAACTTAAGAAAAATCATTTTAGCTAAGAATGTATTTAAAGTATCATTTGTAGAACCATTCAACTCTACAAAACATCAAGTTGGTGATGTTATTCCGTTCTACTTCAAGAAAGATGTTGTTACAAAAGAAGGTACATTAGTAATTCCTGCTAATACAAAATTGTATGCAACTATTGAAGAATTAAGAGATAAAAAATGGGTTAACAAAAATACTGAAGTATATTTACACTTCTTCAAGATGGTATTCCCGAACGGTCATGAATATCCGTTTATCGCAAGAGTAATTAACAATGAAGAAGGCGTATTAACAGAAAACAGATGGTTAAAACCGTTAGAATACACTATCGCAGGTGCTGCAATCGGTGGTACTGCAATCGGTCTTCCTATCGGTGAAGCAAAACACAGATCCGGTGATGGTATGGCAATCGGCTTCCCAACCGGTGCTGGTGTTGGTTTATTAGCCGGTTGGTTAACACCTGGTGTTAACTACAAAGCTAGAGCTAACGAAGATATCTTTGTTGAATTAAAAGTTGATTGCAGCTTAGATAACGATTACGTTACAACTACAACAACTACAACTCACGAAGAATATACATACAAAAAATAGTTAGCTGTTTTAAAATTTAAACCCCCGAAATTATTTCGGGGGTTTTTTAATACAAAAATACACAAATAATTTATTACCAGCTTATTGTAAATAACAAAAAATAACTTTATAATAAACATATGGAAAACAAAGAAGAATATTTAAATGCCCTAACGGCAAAAGATGAAACTAAAGCTGAGCAAGCTGCAGCATATATGATAAATAATGCGGACAGCGAATTATTTAAAATGCTGGTTCAAAAATCCGATTTCCTTTTTGATTTTATTAGAAACAATATTTGTAAACGCATTGAAAAAGTTATTACTAATGACAATTTCATTAATGTAACCAAATTTTTTGATTTGTATTGTCCTTATTATGATGATTTATTTGCAAGTATTTTAGCTAAACATGCCAATCAAGATTTAACTGATGATATTTTTGATTTATTGGAGAAGGGCACAATATCACAGAAAACATATGCTGCAAAGTATTTTTACTATATTCCGGATACTGTGGCGCTGGAACCATTATGTAAATATGCTTTTTCTGACGATGAATTCTTATGTTATAACGCAGCAGAAGCCTTAGGGCAAATGCGTGATGACATTTCGTATGATACGGCATTAAGCTATTTGGAGTCCGATGATGATTTTGAAAAGTTAAAAGCAGTTAAATTCTTTAATGCATACGGGCAAAAATTTCCGTTTCCTGAAATATTTAAGGCAATGAATGAATCTAAAATCCCTGAAAATATTGCAGGACAAGTCCCTTATATGGAGAGCATAATAGCTCTTTTACATTCAAAATATCATTACGAAGCACTTCAAGTTATAGATAATATCGTTGCAGGACTTGGCGAAATCCTTCCCTTGTCCGATATATTCCAATTTGAACTTTATGAAGTACTTAATATACTTATAAAAGAGAATAATTCTGATAATGAATATTCGGGCAAAATATCGGAAATTCTTTTAAGTGCATATTCTAAATTTAATATGTTCTGTGAAAATCAGGAATATGTATTTGACGAAGATAAAGATACCAAATATGAAATTTCTTCGGTTTGGAAACTTTTGCAGACACAAAATACAGATTTTTGGAATAAGCAAAAGAAATTTATTTTAAATGAATTAAATTATACTGATGACCGTGCAATATTAGCATTACATGCCATTTCAGAATTTAGAATTAAAGATGCAGAGCAAAAGATAAAAGAACTTTTAAATACAGATAATGAAATTATTATTTGTGAAGCATTATCAACTTTAAAACAATTAAATGCACTTGATGGCATTAATTTTGAACAAATTTTAAATAAAATTCAAAATCCCAATATTAAAGCAATAATAGAGAATTTAATAAAGTAAAAGTTTATTTTATTATTTAAAAAACAATTTTACTAAAATCTGCAATCTTTGCATATTTTTGTTTTGTTACATTTAGAAGTGCCAATCTGTTTTGTTTTATTTTTTCATCGTTATCCATAACCAGAACTTCTTCAAAGAACTCTGATATGAAAGGAATTAATTTCACAAGTTCATTTTCAAGTTCTTTATATGATAATTTGTTTTCATCTATATTTTTTACTACACTCCATAGTGATATTTCCGCATCAGAATTAAATAAACTTGAATCCACAGTTTTAAATTCCGTTTCATTTTTTATTAATCTGATAATTCTGTTAATAGCTTCATGGAATTGTGAATAATTCGGTTTTTGAATAATATCGGTAACTATATTTAGTCTTTCAATAACATCTTTTAAATCGGCAAGCACATCTTTTTCGCTGATACAAGCCTCCAGCACATCGTGTTTGTATTTATCCGATAAAAATACTATTAATCTTTGTTCAAAAAATTCTCTTACCGAATTATATAATTTTGTTTTATCTTCAATTTGAACAGGAAGTAAATCAATAGCCTGTTTTATCAATATAGAAAGATTAAGGTTTAAATCTTTTTGTATTATTGTTTTCAAAATACCCAATGTGGCACGTCTTACACCTAACGGATCATTTGAGCCTGATATTTTTTTGCCGTCAGCAAATACTGCAACTACGGTATCAATTTTATCCGCAATACCTACAACTTGACCCTCAACTCCTTGCGCAACTTCAGCATCCGCATTTAACGGGAAATAATGTTCCATAATACCTTGTGATACTTCTTTGGCTTCTCCGCTCCTTAATGCATAATCAGCACCTATATATCCTTGAAGCTCGGTAAATTCAAATACCAATTTTGTTACAAGGTCAGCTTTACATAACAGTGCGGTCCTTTCTATATAGTCAGAAGGGGCTTTGATTGCCTGTGCTATTATTTTAGACAATGTACAAATTCTTTGAGTTTTATCATATACACTGCCTAAACCTTTTTGGAAAGTTACCCCTTTTAAATCGTCTAAATATGAAATTAAAGGCCTTTGAGTGTCTTCGTGTACAAAGAAAATAGCATCTTCAAGCCTTGCACGGACAACACGTTCATTGCCGGCCTTGATATTATCAAATGTATCACCGACATAGTTGCTTATAGTTATAAATTTATTCAGTAATTTGCCGTCTTTATACAGAGGGAAATATCTTTGATGAACAGCCATGACCGTTACTGCAACTTTTTCGGGAATTTGAAGATATTTTTCTTCAAAAGAACATACAACAGGAACAGGCCATTCCGTTATAAACGTAACTTCATCAAGTAAATCTTCATCTATTACAATTTCCGCACCTATTTCCTGTGCTTTTTCTTTTGAAAGTTTTACAATGGTTTCCTTGCGCTTTTGTACATCTGCTATAACTTTTGCATCTTCTAATACTTTTAAATATTCATCAGGATTCTTTATTTCAACTTCCGTTTTAGAAAATCTGTGACCGCGGGAAATATTGCCTGATTTTACTTCTGCAATTTCAATTTCAACTTTTTCATTATTAAACAAGGAAACAATCCAGCGGATAGGACGTTGGAATTTAATATCCAAATCCGCCCAGCGCATAAAGTGCGTACCTTTTAATTTTAATATAATATTCGGGACAATTTCCTTTAAAAGGTCTTTTGTGTATTTACCTTTTTGTTCAACTTTTGCCCAAACATAATTATCTTGTTTAAAAAGAGCTTCGGGAGCTACATTATTTTTATTTGCAAAGCCGAGAGCTGCTTTAGTCAAATTTCCGTTTTCATCATATGCAATATTTTCAATAGGACCTTTAATTGTTTTTTGAACATCATCTTGCTTTTCTGCTATATCTTCAATAATAACGGCAAGTCTTCTCGGTGTAGCATACACTTTGATATCCGTAAATTTTATTTCATTTTCCTGCAGTGCTTTTGTAAACTCGGTTTTTAATTGTTCCATTGCGGAAGGAATAAATTTATATGCTAGCTCTTCAGTGCCTATTTCCAATAAATATTTATTCATAATGTTCCTCTTAACCCTGTTTTATATAATAATTATAATTCAAACAGAATATTAGTAAAATGAAATAATAAGCCGTCAGAATTAAGCATTTTAATGCAAAAAAAAGGAGGTTACTTATTAAGCTCCCCCCGAAGTATATGATATTAAGAATAAAATATAGCCATTATAAAAACTTTTTCATTTAAAGTCTATTTGTCTTCTCTCCAATAAAAAAACAGCCTTCTGTATATTCATATAAAGTTTAAAAGGAAATAAGAAATTATAGTTCTTCGGAACTATTATTTCAATAAAAAAGTTCGCCTCATGGCGAGCTAATTGGCTGGGATAGAAGGATTGTCTTGCTCGTTCGCAATAAAAAAGCCCGCCTTTGGCGAGCTAATTGGCTGGGACGGAAGGATTCGAACCTCCGAGATGCCTGGACCAAAACCAGGTGCCTTACCACTTGGCGACGTCCCATTGCCTAACTATAATATATTATTAAGAGCAAACTTAAAAGTCAAGAATTATTTATATCTTTCTTTCTTATTTAATTTTATGCTATTATCTTTATGATAGATTTTAACGGATTGAAATGGAAAAAATTTTATTATTTATACCTTGCTATAACTGCGAAAATCAAATATTAAAAGTATTGGAGTCTTTAATCGAATACAAACAATTCTTTTCTGAAATTATAACAATTGATAACGGAAGCAAAGATAATACAGTTAATAATATTATTAATTGGGCACAAACACATAAAGAAATTCCGTTAAAAGTATTAAAAAATAAGAATAATTATAATCTTGGCGGTTCACATAAAGTTGCTTTTGATTATGCTATAAATAACAATTTTGAATATGTTGTTATATTACATGGTGATAATCAAGGCGATATAAACGATATAAAACAACTATTAGAAGAAAAAACTTATAAGAATTATGATTGCTGTCTCGGTGCAAGATTTAAAAAAGGCTCCAGATTAATAAATTACTCTAAAATCAGAATCATAGGAAATATAGTTTTTAATATTATGTTTTCTGTTTTTTTATTCAAAAAAATCTATGATCTAGGTGCAGGACTTAACATCTACAGTACAAAAATGCTGCAAGATAAATTCTACTATAAATTCCCTGATGCACTTACCTTTAACTACATTATGGTAATGGCATTGGATTATTATAAACATAAATATATGTTTTTCCCTCTGTCTTGGAAAGAAGACGGACAAGTATCCAATGTTAAAGTTACAAGCCAAGCAATAGATTTATTCACCAAATTAATGAAATACATTTTTAATAAAAAAAGATTTATAATGAGTGAACTCAGAACTCAACAGTTTGAAAAATATGAATCAGAATGCATATATTCAAATATTTAGTCGGGAGAAATTATACAAATGCTATTAAATAAAGAAAATAGCCATTTTAAATTATCAATGCTTCACATAAATATAATTTGTCTGATATTTACTGTTATACATTTCTGCATTGTATTCTTTCATACTCCCGAATATAGTATTTGCGACGATATAACACTAAAAATTACATTTATATCTATTAAAGTTCTTTCCTTCTTTTTAATTTTTGTATTTTGGAAATTAATTTCCGAAGTGATAATTGCAATACTGACAAAAAATAAAACTAAAATAGAATTTATTTTATTTGCATTATTATATTTTGTTATTAATGTAATAATTTTAAAACTTACTTATCCGTATTTCCATACTATGGATAGAGCATTTACGGACACTTATTATGGAATGTTGAATTGGAATATTTATACCTGGCCCAGTTACTTTCAATCACTATTTTTTATATTAAATTATAATATTTTTCCTTCTTTTATGGGTATTTCTATTGTTAATGATTTAATATACTCATTAATTTTTGCATTTATAATTACAAAAACAAAACAAATTTATAATAATAAACTGTATTTATTATTATTCATTCCGTTTTTTATACCGATGATATTAGGTCTAAATCAGTCCCCGCAACGTTTTGTAATTTCAGGATGGTTATTATTATTTATTTTCTTTTTTATCTTTATAAATAGAGGAAAAGAAATCAACAACATATATACAACAATATTTCTTTCTGTTATATCAATAATTGCTATCATTTTAAGACACGAATATATTTTTCTTTTATTTTTATTTCCCATAGTACTTATTGCAACAAAAATTTTCACACGAAAAAATATTATTATATATTCAATTATTTTATTTATATCTTTTATAGGGCTATATACCCTTGAGAAAACCAATAATGACAACTATTATGAAGTCCATAATGTGACCTTTATATATGATGATTATATTTTAAATAATTCATACAACCTTGATATAGAAAACAATAAAGAGATATTGAATAAAGTATACAGAGAGTCAATGAAAGACGGTGGATTACCATCCTCTTCCTTCTCGTATGATATGCAAGACAGCAATGATGTCAAAACAGTATGTTCTGTATTAATAAAATATGCAATAATAAAATCGCCTCATTTTATAAGAAAAAACATCGCAAAAATAACACCATATAATTATTTGAATTTGACTGTATATTCGGGATTAGAAGATTTAATAAGAACAACTGCAAATGATAATATTGAAATTCCGTCACCTATAAAAGTTCAAAAAGCTTTTCCTAAAAAAATATCCTATCTTCTGATATGTTTTAACACTAAATGCAGCGAATTAGGCTTTGCTAATTTTATATATTGTCCGCAATTGAGCTTTTTCCTATTATTGTGCATTTTTACAGGCACTTTTATCAGAAAAAATATTTTCTATACTTGCTTCCTTATAGGATGGCTTTCTATTTTATTTATAATATTGACATTTATGTATTGGAATTTCCCATTATATTTTTGGGCATTTTTCATAAACACAAGAGTATTTTTCTTTATATGGCTTATAGACATCTTAAGTAATTTCCCAATCAAAAACAAATTAAAACAAGCATAAATATTAAATATGTATACAAAAGAATTATTGTATCTGTTAAAAGATATAGCAATATAGTATAATATATTTGTATGAAAAGGAGTTTTATATGGCTAAAGATTGTAGTTTTGACATAGTTTCAGAATTTGATAAACAAGAATTGGTTAATGCGGTTGATCAGGTTAAACGTGAAATAAACAGCAGATTTGACCTTAAAGGTTCTAATTCCGATGTTGTTTTAGATGCTGATAAATCAATTACGATAACAACAAATGATGAAATGAAATTAAAAAATATTTTAGATATCCTTCAATCAAAAATGATAAAACGAAATCTAAGTATAAAAATATTAGACGCTCAGACTATCGAAAATGCGCTTGGCGGAAATGTACGTCAGGTATTTAATCTTAGAAAAGGACTCACTCAAGAATTGGCTAAAAAAATCGTTGCTGATATTAAAAATACGAAGCTAAAAGTACAAGCATCTATTCAAGGTGAACAGGTTCGTGTTTCAGGTAAAGATAAAGATGATTTGCAAGCAGTTATCAAAACATTAAGAGAAAATGAAGATAAATATGATGTCCCTCTTCAATTTCAAAATTACAGATAATTTGAACTTTATTATATAAAAATCGTTATATATAATATGATTAATGAAGGGTAAAAATGAAAAACGGACTATTAAAAATTTGTATTAGTGTATTATTCTTATTGGCTATTCAAGTAGCAGCCAATGCTGAATTCTATACCCAATCAATGAATATGGGCGGAGGACTTATCCAACCGATAAGCCAGCAATCCGGTCAATCATTTTCTTATACTCAAACACCAACAATTACAGGAAGCACAAGTTATACCGGTGCAATTATAACACCAAGTACACCTACAAATACTACAACTTACTATCCTGTATATACATCAACCTACCCTACAAATAACTATATTACAACATTTAGTCCGTTACCTTATTTCAATTACAATCCGTTATATCCTAATAGACCTATATATAATGGCATAAGCGGTTCATATACAACAACAGGCGCAAGCTTTGCATATGATTATACCGGTCACGGATTTGATTTTGGTGTATCATCAGGGCGTCCGATATATATTAACAGACCTTATAACAATATTCATCCCGCTCCGCAGCCACCGCCGCCACCGCCGCCTCCACCGCACAAACCGTCAAGAGATGGCAATCATCACGAACATTCACATAGAAAATAAACAATTTATCCTTTTCATGAAAAATTATGGAAAAATCTATCTTTGTTTTTGTTATCATATTAAATGATATTTCCACATAAATTAGAAAGGTAGATTATGGAACACTTTCATGAACTGGTTCAGAGTAATTCAATAGTAATTTCTGCCGTAATCCTAATTCTTGCTTACGTTCTTATTGCACTTGAAAAAATACCCAAAGTTACTATAGCACTGATTGGCGCTGCAGTCGTAGTTTTTTCAGGGCTTGTAAGTCAGGATAAAATTGCAGAAGCAGGATTAAATGAGAATTATTTCATTAATTTTATTGATTTTAATGTAATATTTTTACTCGTTTCCATGATGATTATTGTTAACATTACTACCAGATGCGGAGTGTTCAAATGGATAGCAATAGAACTGTTGAAACTTACAAAAGGAAAACCGCTTTTTGTATTAATTGCTCTTGCTTTTCTTACAGCAGTTTTATCTGCATTCTTAGATAATGTAACAACTGTTATACTTATTATGCCAATTACCTTTGTAGCGGCAAAGCAATTGGATATTAATCCTGTTCCGTTATTAATTTCGGAAGTTTTTGCTTCAAACATAGGCGGAACTACAACTCTTATAGGCGATCCGCCGAATATAATAATAGGAAGTGCAGGAAACCTTTCATTTATGGACTTTCTGCTTGAATTAACAGGAATATGTACAATAATTATGATTGCTGTGCTAGTATTTCTGTATTTGTGCTTTAAAAAACAGTTAAAAACCACCGCTGATAAAATGGCAAAAATACAAGAAATAGATAACTCTCAAACTATTACGGATTATGCTTTATTAAAAAGAAGTATGATTGTTTTAGGACTTGTCATCTTGGGATTTATTACACATGACATTACACATATTGCCACATGTGTAATAGCATTTATAGGTGCAAGCATATTACTATTATTTGAATCACCCGAAGAAATGTTTAAAGAAGTTGAATGGAATACAATATTCTTCTTTATAGGTTTGTTCATCATTATAGGAGCTTTTGAAGCAGCAGGCGGCATTAAATTAATGGCGAATTGGCTCTTACAAGTCACAGCGGGTTCACAAAAAATAGCTTCTTTTGTAATTCTATGGGCATCAGGAATACTATCAGGAATAATTGATAATATTCCGTATACTGCAACCATGGCACCTATGATACATGAAATAGAATTAGCCAAAGGAAGAGATTTTGTACTTCCCATGTGGTGGTGTTTATCACTTGGTGCATGTCTTGGAGGAAACCTCACAATAATCGGTGCGGCAGCCAATGTAATAGTTTCTGAAAATGCAGCAAAAAACGGTCATCCGATTAAATTTATACAATTTATGAAATACGGTATTGTTGTTGTATTTATTTCATTAGCTCTTTCATCAGGATATATTTGGATAAGACATTTTATATAATTATAAGAAATAACCTTCTGTAAAGGGGGTTATTTTTTTATAAAATTTATACTATTATTTTCTTATCAACAAATGTGAGATTTATATGTTTAACAATCTTTTTCAAAAATACATTACAACTAAAAATATAATATTTTTTATCATTGCTGTTCTATTTATAATTTTTATTTCTAAAATTCAAGATATAGCAATTTTATTCTTTGCCTCATATGTAATAGCCTGCTCGTTAAATCCTTTAGTTGATAAATTATCAAAAAAATTTAACAGAAATGCTGCATCATTAATTGTATTAGTTGGTGCAATTATAATAATATGTGCATTTTTTGTACCATTATTGGCTTTAGGCATACATGAAATAAAATCATTTGCTGATTCACTGCCTCAGCTCGTCGAAATTTTCAAACAAAATATCACTCAAAACCATTTATTTGCCAAACTGAATTTGAATGACCTTGATTTATCGGATTTCTTGTCCTCAACATCAGGGTTTACATCGGGATTGGTAAACAGTTCAATTAATATCGGGAAAAACATCGGTACAGCATTTATATATTTAATTATTTCTATAATCATTACCTTCTATTTCATGTCGGATAAGGATACTGTCAGAAAGACATATTTAAGTTTATTTCCAAGTAATATGCAAGAAAAAGCAGGTAATATAATGTCAAGTATTTCCGAAAAAATCGGAGGATATGTGGTTGCACAATTAGCAACAATGGCAAGTGTCGGTATTGTAATGGCAATAGGTTTAGCTATATGCGGAGTAGAATATGCTATATTAATAGGACTTATAACATCTGTACTTGATATTATTCCTATTATAGGTCCTGCGATTGCACTTATTTTAGCACTTATTGTTTCTTGTAAATCCGGCATATTTACTATAGCATGTGTAATTGGTGTATTTGCGGTAGCGCAATTAATTGAAAACAACTTTGTAAGACCTTATGTTTTCAGTAAATTTTTAAATCTTCATCCGTTGATTATATATTTATTCTTATTAATTACGGCAAAATATTTGGGGATTATAGGTGTTTTATTCGCACCTGCAATTGCCGCAACAGTTGTTGTTCTTATAGAAGAATTGTATATAAAGAATATGAAATAAATTATTTTCCGACATTCGGAATAATTGATTTTACATGACCTTCAGCTTTGAAATCTTTAGGATTCATTATAATTGTTATTCTGTCTGCCTCTATAGAACGACCTTTTGTTTCAATCTTTGAACGACCTACAAATACAGCCTCATTCAATTTATTTGTCTTTTTATCAGCATAGACATTAACTTTAGGTCCTCTTGCCGTATAATCTTCATAAATAATTTTTGCAGAGCCGGATGCCGTTACAAAATTTGATTTTTTATTGTATGACTGATAATCAGACCATACTTGTATACGTTTATTGTCTTCTGTAGTCAAATCAGTATATACATCACCTGTTGCAACCGCTTCTTCTTTTATGTTATCGTACGAAACTTTATGTGCATTAATCTTATTTTTTTCTTTATGCAATCTTGCATTTCCGACTAAATCAATTTTCTTAACATCATTTTTATCATTTAATGATACATAAGCTTCTTTTGAGAATGTTTCAACATCTTTATACAGAATATTTACATTCCCGAATGCTTTCATCATATTTGTTGTTTTATTATATTCTTGTCTGTCAGCTGTAACAATTACGACAGGTTTATCATTCTCTGTAATAGAAGAAATAGTTTTTCCTTCAGCCGTAAATATTTTATTTAATAATGAAACTTTTAAAATTTGAGCTTTTATTTCATGCTTTTTACCATCTTTTAGCTGCCAAGAATATGCATGGTCTTTAAATTCAACCTTATGTACTTTGTTATTTTTAGGGTCGATTTCAACAACAGCTCTCGGACTTAACACATTCGCATCATTATTTTTGACTTTTACATTACCTTCAAGATATATTTTTTTATCGCTGTCTTTGAATTCCTGACTGTCTGATTCTACCGTTAAATTACCCGCACAGCATATTCCTGTTGTAACATACATAAGTATTAAAATTAAATTTATAATGTTCTTTTTCATATCTGTCTCATCTCTTACATGTAAAAATGTGTTTCCGTTCTTCCTTCAATATGGAAGTCTTTATAATCACTGCTTAAAACAGCCTTATTACCGTATACAACGGCTTCATCCGGCTTTTCTATACGAATTTGCCCTTCTGCTATTATATCACTATCTCTGCCTGAATATATAAGACGTTCAGTAGAAATATTTGTACCGTCTTCATATACCAAAACAACATTGTTAAACAAAATTATTTGTTTAGTAACAGAGTTATATGTACCGGCATCGGCTTTAAAACTTGCCTTAACCTTTTCATCTTCATAAAAATTTCCCAGAAGATTTTCTAATAATACTACTTTATCTGAATCAGTATAAGTTCCCTGATCAGCATATAGTTCCCAAAGTTTTTTACCGTCTTTTGTTTCCGTAACAAGCAGGCTTTCTATATTTGCCTCTTTATTGTTATATGTTTCGTCAATAATCTTTTCTTTAAAGTTCTTCGTAATAATTCCTGCGGCAATAAACGCCCAAAGACATGCGATAATGACTATCGCCAACAACGATACATATGCAATATTCTTTTTGTCTTTAAAAAATTTTTCTAATGCCATAACTATAAATTATCATATAATTAAAAAGAAATTGCAATTGTATGAACAATGATTTTATAAGATAATTTAATTATGGACGAAACAATAAAAGAAGAAATTTATAAATGTTCAAAATGCGGGCAATGTCAGAGCGTATGTCCTGTTTATAATGCAACAAAAAATGAAATGTATCTTGCAAGAGGAAGGTATATAGTTCTTAATAATTCTTTTAATAATTCTCGTTCACTAAATAAAAAATTTATAAGTGATTTGGATATATGTCTTAATTGCAATGCTTGTAAACGATTTTGTCCGAGTAATATTGATGCGGCACAGATATATACTGCTATAAAGTCAGAAAACAATTACAAATATTCTTTTCTGCCTTTTTCGACTATATATAAAATACTTTTACAATCTATCAGAATAGATTATTATCTTTACAAATTTTTCCCATTAAAAAGTATTTTTATTAATACATTTACTGACAATATTTTTGATGTAAAAGTAAAAAGAGCGAAGTTTAAAACAAAAAATAGCAGAAGCAATGTTGTATATTTTCAAGGCTGTATAAATAAATACATAAACCCATCAGATAAAAATGCATCATTAAATATACTTAAAAAGCTTGGGTATAACGTAACAAAAATTATATCGGAATGCTGCGGACTTCCTTACATTAGTGACGGGAATATAAAAGCTTTTGAAAATAATTCTAAAAGAATATTAAAATCGATACCTGAAGATATACAATATATTGTTTGTTCTTGTGATTCTTGCTATGAAACCTTAAAACAAATACCTGATATTAGCGAAAAACTTATACGTTTAGATGAATTACTTAAAATTAATAATTATTTTATACCGGAAAATGATAATATTGTTTTTCACAGACCGATAAACAGAGAAGAAAATTGTTATATAAATGAAAAAATAAATCTAATTAATCAGAAATATTCTTGTTCTCTGATGGAAAACTTTTTTATGATTAAATATCCTGAAATTACAAAAGAACTATTAAAAAATTGTTTTTATAAAAAAGAAATTACTGATGAAAAAATAATAATTACTACCTGTAACTTATCTGCTTTCGGATTAAAATACGGCATAAACAAAACCAAAAGCACAGGAAAAGTATACACTTTGTCGGAATACATTAATATAACAGATAATAATGATAAAAATTAATAATATTATTTTGTTATAAACCCAAATTATACTTCTTCGAATTTTACATAAAACTCTGATTTTTCACGAACAAAAAGTAATTCGGGATGGTCAATACTTTTATACATAACCATTATCTGGTCATCATTTGCATTTGTGCAATTGATAACATCATCACGAATTACTTCATAAAAATTTCCGTTTTTTATATTTCTATACTTTTTGGAAGACATAAATATACTCGTGTTTAAATATATAAAAACCGCCGTTTAAAGAACGATACCGCCATAAATTAGCAGTTTTGCCTTTTGCTCTTTCGTTACCTTCCATATTTTTTACTATGGTTGCTTTATGTTTAAATCCGACTTCACGCATTCTATAGCAGCACTCTGAACTCAACGGTACAATTTCACTGTTTTTATATTCATCACCTATAATTAATGCCGCAAATCTGCCTTTTTCAAGCATATCATATCCGTTTTGTGCAACTTTTTTGAATAAATCATAAAACTCTTCAGGCGATGCACAATTAGACAAATCTTCTTTTCTGTCTGAAAATTTGATTATATCGTCATAAGGTGGATGAAGCACAAGAAATTGTGCTTTTTTGCTTCTCATTACGTCTAATCTTGCCTGTATTTTATCTTTAGTTTCCGGATTTGCACTATCTGCACATATTAAATTTACTTTGGTTACCAAATCTTTTTCATTAAATTTATTGGAAACAATTTCTGTTTGTTCCGGTTTTAATTCGACACCGATACATCTTCTGCCCATATTTAATGCTTCTATTGCACTTGTGCCTGAGCCTAAGAATAAATCTAATACAATATCATTCTTTTTTGTAAATCTTTCATATAATTGTTGTGCAATTTGAGGTATATAATTACCGTGATAATCGTTGGAATGTCCGTTTGATTTATCTCTTGATGCAAATTCCCACCAAGTATCCGTTTTTATATGCGAATATTCTTTCCAATTATTTAAATCAATATCACTGTAGGGTTTTGTTTTTATCTTTTTAACTACCCGCAGGTCTGGTGTCTGTTCTTGTATTTTGACCTTTTTAGTATTTTCTTTTCTCACAATATTTCCCCAAATATATACTATACTTGTGTGTTTAGTATATAGAATTTAGGGCTTTTTCGTATCATATAAATTAATGATTTATAAAAAATCATGGAAATCATGCAAAATAACATTAAAATACAGTTAATTTATAAATTCTTCCCTGCAAAAATATACAACATATAGTTGATGTTACAACATTAAAAAAAATATATTGTATATTTGAGGGATAGAGATTAGGGCAAGTAATGACAACTTTAATTTCGGAAACAAGTAAAGAAATAAATAAAAACGGAAGTCTTTTTAATGACTTTCCTTGGTATTATTCAATTTTTTTGAAAAAGATTCAAAATTCTACAGATGACTTTTTTAGAAAAGATTTTGACCTGAGATTAATAAGCATTTCATACGAAAAAAATATTTTGTTTTATGGCGATGAGTATTTTGTGAATAAAATAAAAATAAACAAAAATTCCTCAATAATAATAAAATTGTCATCATCACTGGTATCTTCTATACTTGATAATACTTTAGGAATATCAAACAATAAATTTTCATTAAAAACATTAACTGATATAGAACAAAATCTTATAAATGATTTTTCTTCATATATTTATAAAAACATTGAACAATATATCAATAAAACTGAAGTTAACAGAAAAGTAATACAGAATTCCAAAGAATATAATTTTACTTTTTATATAAAATACGGTCAAAAACACGCAGGGAAATTAATAATATCCATACCTGAATATATGTTGCCTAAAATAGAAGAAGAAAAACGCAAAGAAATATTTAATATAGATGATTTTGAATCAACATATGTAAATGTAAGTATAGGAACAGGTTCAACAAGAGTGCCGTTAACTGAAGTAAAAGCACTTGAAGAAGGAGACCTTATAGTTCTTGAAAACAGTGATATAAACAAAATGTCGGTATTATGGAACGGCAAAGAGGTAAAATTTGCCATAGCACCAAACCCTTCATTAATAATAAGCATTGATAGTAACGGAGGCGATAAAATGGAAGACGAAACAAACACAAATTCACAGAATATGTGGGATTCTATCCTTGTTGATATTGTTGCGGAATTTGATAATGTAAAACTTTCGCTCGGTGAATTGAAACAGATATCAGAAGGTCTTGTTATTGACGTCGGTTCTGTTTACGACAATAAAATAAAGCTTAGAGTGGAAAATCAAATTGTTGCGACAGGAGAGCTAGTAATTTTAAACGACAGGTATGCCGTAAGAATTGACAAGGTAAAAAAGAGTAAAGAAGAAGCAGCAAAACAGCCTGCGGCTAAAGTACAAAATACAGCACCGGCAAAAAAAGCCGAGCAGCCGAAAGAACAGCAAAAGAAGCTGGCAAATGTAAAAACTCCTGCAAAGAATAAAGCAGCAAAAGAAGATGAGAATTTTGATTACAGCGATTTTGAAATAGAAGATGAAAGTATATAAGGATAAATTATGAACAGTTACTTAACGCATTTTATTTTATACACTTTTGCAATGATTGGGTTTATAGGTCTTGCATTATTCGTATATAAAAAGAGTGTATGTTCTTCACCGACATCTAAAGACAAAAGTTTTTTATCTGTAGAAAATTCATTGAAATTATCTGCAACAAAGACAGTATATGTAATTAAAGCAGGCAATGAAAAATTTTTAATAGCAGGTGATGCAGCTAATACAACAATGCTTGCAAAATTGGATAAAAATTCTCAATCACAAACTATTGATTATATAAATACGGAAAGAAACTTATCGGAAATTCAATCCGTAAAGAAGCAAGTACAAAGAATAAACAGAGGATAAAATGGATACAGTTTTAAGAGATTTAAACCCCGTACTTCAATTATTAATGGTAATGGCGATTTTTTCGTTCATACCATTTATGTTTGTATGTATGACAAGTTTTCTAAGATATGCTATAGTATTTGGTTTTTTAAAACAGGCGCTTGGAGCTCAGCAAATTCCACCGGCAATAGTACTTGTCGGATTATCAATAATTTTAACATTCTATACAATGGGCCCTGTTTTTCAGCAAATGTATGAAGTCGGCTCCAAACCATATCAAGAAAACGGCTCAATCGTAATGGCAATCAGTGAAGGTTCAAAACCATTAAAAGAATTTATGTTGAAGCAAACAAGAGAAGATGATTTGGCATTTTTCGTTCAACTGGCAAGAAAAGAAGCACCAAGGACTGTCGAAGAAGTAACCATTTGGGAAGTTGCACCGGCATACATTCTTAGTGAACTTAAAACCGCTTTCGAAATAAGTTTTATCGTATTTGTACCATTCATTGTTCTTGACTTGGTAATTGCGAACGTACTTCTGGCTCTTGGTATGTTTATGTTGTCGCCTACAATTATTTCGCTGCCGTTTAAACTGCTGATATTTATTGCCGTTGACGGTTGGGGATTAATTATAAACGGTCTTGTAGGAAGTTTTAACTAGGATATTATTATGGATATATTAATAGAATATTTCGCAAAAGGTTTAATAACAATGTTAATGATAGCAATGCCTTGTGTATTAACAGCAGCTATCATAGGTTTAATAGTCGGTATCTTACAGGCCGTAACACAGGTTCAAGAACAGACAATTGCAGCTGCACCAAAAATATTTGCAGTATTCCTTGTAATTATTATATTAGGAACAGGTTATTTAAGATTGCTCACAAATTTATTTAGTGAAGGTGCAAGCATTGCATTTAATGTAATTCCGAAAACAGATACATATGCACTCCCTCCGGACTATTATAACTACACAAAGCCATTTATTGATGAAATGAAAACAGACATGCGAAAAGATATGACGCCGATGGCTAATATTTTGAATAATGCAGCAAGACCAAACAGTATTGCACAAAAGGAAAGATACAGTTTGACAAGAAACAGAGCAATGAATATCCCGACTCCAAACCTTGCCGAACAAAAAAGAATTAATGAAAACAGAAGAAACTAATGCTTGATGTAATATTAAATGAATTTCCTAAATATTTTCCGGAAGTAAATAAAGTAATTGCAAGTGGACTTCCTATTTTTGCAAGGGTAATAGGACTTGTAAGAACCACACCGTTTCTACAGAGAAATGAAATTCCCATGATTGCTAAAGTAGGCTTCGCTTTCTTATTTACAATTATGTTATCTTCGTTTTTACGTCCTGAAATTCCGCCTCAAGGCTTTTCTATAATATATTCTATAATCATAAACTTTTTATGCGGAGCATTAATAGGATTTATAGTTAATTGTATAATTCAAGTTGTTGAATGCGGCGGTGATATGATAAATATGCAGCAAGGTGTATCTTCCGCCACGATTATGGATCCGACAACTTCATCCCAAGTTTCTATAATGGGAAGAATTTTCAGCATGCTAGGATTAATCATTTTTCTGGAAATCGGAGGTGCTTACTGGGCATTTAATGCATTTATAAGAAGTTTTGAAATATTCCCTGTATACAGTTCTTTTATTCCGTTAGACCAAATCGTAGACATGTCATATCTTATTAAAATAACGTCAAATGTTTTAT
This sequence comes from Candidatus Gastranaerophilales bacterium, assembly GCA_016282705.1. GTDB lineage: Bacteria > Cyanobacteriota > Vampirovibrionia > Gastranaerophilales > Gastranaerophilaceae > Avigastranaerophilus. Next base: position 21,435 of record JAEELO010000038.1, read on the forward strand.
ATATAGGTTTACAAATAGCTTCACCTGTACTTATTGCGACATTAGGACAGGATATAATATTAGGTATTATTTCTAAAACCGCACCGCAGGTTAACGTATTCCAAATGAGTTTCCTTTTTAAACCCTGTCTGGGTGCTGCAATCCTTCTTATAGTTATGCCTTCTATCTTTAATGTTATTTGTGACTTCTTTTTATCATTTTCTAATATTTTTTAGTAAAAAAAATCAACATCAGTTTGATAAATGATTGAAACTATATGAAATTTTGTATATAATCTTCTTGTTATATAAAAACGGATAAGTCAAAATGTTACCAATAGTAACTCAAGAACAATCAACATTATGTTTTGCGGAAATTTTCCAAGATGTACATTCTTGGCGTAAAAAAATGATTCATTATATAAAGGACGAAAATCCCGAAATCAATTCAGCAATTATAGAAGCTGCTCAGAATACAGACTTAGACCCTAAGGCAGTTGCGCTTGGTGCATATATGACATATGTGCTTCTTGAAACGGCAATGAAAGAAGAAGCAGGTCAGCAAGTATTTACAATTGAAGAATAATCATTCTAAAATTTTAATTTTATAATTTTGTATTGCTTCTTTTTGAATCAATTTTTTTTGATTTTCAAGGGTATTTTTTACTGCAAAAATCCAGCCATGTTCAGGATTAACAAATAAAAAGAATGCGGCTTCACTTTCAACGACTTTTGCAACATTATCTATAACCAATTCACCTTTATCAGATAAATTAAAAATAGTAAAAGATAACGGATTAGAAATAGAACTGTCTATATAGGCATCATACTTAATTTTACTTAGTCTGGTTGTATCTTTAATTAATACACCGTCTTTTTGTCCGGTAACATGCTTGTATAAAAAAGTTATGATATCTTCTAAATTACTGTATCGGTTCATTTTTAATCACATATACAAAGTTATCTACGAGGTCTTTACTCCATCTTTTGCCGGCTTCTTCCTGTATAATTTGAATGATTTTATCTATATCATATGCGTGTCTGTATGGTCTGTCTTGTGTCATAGCATAGAATGAATCAACAAGAAGAATAATTTGAGAGATTATAGGAATTTCCATTCCCGATTTATTTTCCGGATAACCTTGTCCGTCCCAGTTTTCGTGGTGGCTTTCTATAATGGGAATTATATCCTGAACTGTAGAAATCGGTTTTAATATTTCTCTTGCAGCAATAATAGGATGCTGTTTTATTATATTTTTCTCATCTTCCGTCAGAGGCTCTTTCTTATTTAATATATTTTCAGGAATTTTAATATTTCCTATATCATACAAAAGAATTGCAAGCTTTAACTTATCAATTTCTTCAGCAGGAATATCCAATTTTTTAGCAAGAAGTACGGCAAGAAGTAATTTTGATTTCGTAGTACCTGCTTTATACATATGGTTGTACGTTTGTGAAATCATATCTACAATTGAATATATTGTATCATTTGCATTATTGGAATCTTGCTTTATTCTTTCCAACTTTTGATTAATAGATTTACAAACACTTTCATCTATCGGAATACGTTTTTTAGCAATAATATCCATAAAGGTTTCAATCGCAGTTTGCTGCCAATTAGCATTATCTTGTATTAAAGCTAATTGAACCTGATTTCTTCCGTTAATTTTTGCTTTATACATTGCCTGATCAGCTAATTCAATTAATTCATCTATTCTGTCAGAATGTTCAAGGAAGGTTGCAACTCCTATACTTGCGGTAACTCCGCCGATAGTATCAATAACTTGATTTTCTATTGATTTTCTTATTCTTTCTGCTGCAATTAAAGCACCGTTTGAATCAACACCGGGAAGAAGCAAATTAAATTCCTCACCGCCTATTCTCGCGGGAATATCAATAGAACGGGCTTCTCTTTTCAACACATTAGAAATAGTTTTTATTGCCAAGTCGCCAAATTGATGACCATAAGTATCATTTATACGTTTTAAATAGTCTAAATCCAAAGAAACAAGAGAGAACGGCTGTTTTAAACGCAATGACCTTTCTGCTTCTTTTACAATATTATCTTCAAAATATCTTCTGTTATATAACCCTGTCAAAGGGTCTGTAACAGCTTGTTTTTTCACTTCCTCAAACAAACCCGCAACAGTAATTGCCAGTTCTATTTGGTTTGCGAACAATGATAAAAAGTTTGCTTCGGTATCAGTCGTTTCGGGTCTGTCTGAAACAACCATTACAAATCCAAAATTTTCTTCATTTTTATGCAGCGGAACAATAGTTGCTAATTTTGCCGTTATTCCGGTTATTACTTCTTTTAATTGTTCTTCCGTAAGAGCAGGAAAAAACATGTTTATTAATCCTTTTATATCAGGAGTTGATAATATTTGTCTTTCTTTTATTGCTTTTACTATTATTGAATTTTCCACATACGGAAGTTTATATGTTTCAATTGATTCATTAATTATTGAAAATGCTTTAGCAACATGTTTGCTGCTGGAATCAGATTTTACACTAAAATATAACTTATCATCGTGATCTTTTTCAATTTTAAATATTGCTACAAAATCATAATTCATATCTTCGTGAAGAATATGAACAATATTATCAAGCATATTAGACAGCGGCTGAGAAGAATTCATCATATCCCAAACACTGTTGAGTGTTAGAATTGTTTTATTTGCCTGCTCCAGTTCTTTTGTTCTTACGGCAATTTCTTCTTCCAATCTTGCATTTTTTTCATACAACTCAGAAAAATCGCGTCCGTGCGAATCGATAGACTTATCGATTTTCTTAATTTCCTTCATCAAACTTGTAAAATCTGAGAGTATGCCCACTAATTCTTACCAAGATACCTATAGCAATATATGTATTATATACCCTTTTTTATATTATTGTAAAACTTTTTTTATAACATTTATTAAGTCTTGAGATTTTATTTCTTCCATACATTTGTTCTTATTGGTTTTCAACTTACAACATTTCTTCATGCACGGAGAACAATTTGTTTTTGCAGAAAGAGAAAAGTATTTTTCTCCATATGGAGCTGTTCTGTTTGCTGATGTTGCAAAAAATAAAGTTATAATCTTTGGATGATTTACTGCCCACGCTATATGACAACTGCCCGAATCAGGACTTATAACCATATCAGAATGTTTAAAGATATATACCAAATCAGAAAGTGTTGTTTTCCCTGATAAATCTACAAGGTTTTCACTGTTAATGCCTGCTAATATTTTTGCGGCAAGTTCTTTTTCCTTTTCGGCAGCCGTTATAAGAATATTAGAATCATTTTTTAATTCATTTATAACATCTATCCATCCTTGAAGTGTCCAATGTTTATTTTCCCAAGTTGTTGCAGGTGCAATTACAATGGTTTTTCTGTTATTATCCAGTTTTTCAATAATATTTTTTATTTCTGAGGATACTTCATTGTTTAAATCAGGGATTACAAACTCGGGATTTTTTTGAATACTGCATCCTAAGTATTGTGCTATTTCCAAATTCCTTTTTACAACATGATAGTTAATATCAAACTGTTTCCTGCCCATTTTAATTATTTCATTTGCAAAGAGCCAAGAAAACTCTCTGCCGCCATCCGGTGTTATTTTTCTTTTTGCACCTGATAAACCGAGAATCACAGCACTTTTTAAAAGCTGCTGTGTATCAATTGCTATATCATATTTTTGTTCTTTTATTGATTTTATTATTGAAAGAAACTCTTTAACTACGCTTACTTTATCGGGATTATTTTTCCATTTTTTTTTAGGAAGCACATATACATTATTAATTAAAGGATTATTAATAATAAATTTTTCAGCTTTATCTTCAACTATCCAATCTATTTGCACATCAGGAAATTGTTTTCTGAGTTCATATGCCATAGGCAGAGTATGAATTGTATCACCTAATGCACTTAATCTTATTATAAGAATTTTTTTTATTTCATTTTCAGACAAAATCTCAACCTTTTTTACTAAGTATAACAAAAAACCCGTTTATTTAGTCTACATTATTGTAAAAAAAATACAGCAAAAGTTTACATTTGAATTTTTATTTTAAACTTTTTAGAGGAATGAATTTAAAAAAAAATCCATTATTATAATTGTGTCGAAAGGCGATGGTAAATTCTCTGTATATAAACATTAGGATAATTAAATAAATGAACAGAAAACAAAAAGAAGAAATTAAAAATTCAATAAGAATGTGCAGACTGAGATTAGAAACAATTCAACCGCATTTAACAGATGAAAAACGAGCACTTAATGAGTCTTTTAATAAATTATTGATTGAAAAAGCGGTTCTTCGTGATAAATTACACAGAAAAGAACCCTCTATAATAGAAAAGATTGCGAAAAAAATCCGTAAAAACAACCACGAATTGATTTGTGATTATTTTAAATAAACTTTATTATAAAGAGACAAATTAATGAATTATTTTTATTCTAATCAAATAAAACCTGAATTCAGGTAGTCTCACATACTATATTGTACGAAAAGAATATAAATATTCCGAAAAAATAAATACAAATAATCTGTGTTATAATAAATCAAAGTAATACAGTCATATTGTATATATAAACAATTAAGGGAAATATTATGCGAAATTACCTGATTAATAATAATTCGGATAAATTATTAATCTTTTTTACGGGATGGGGATGTGATGAATCTGAATTTGAACATTTAAAGTCAACTTCAGATGTATTATTTTTATTTGACTATTATGATTTAAATATAGATTTTGATTTCGCAGGTTATAATGAATATAACTTAATTGCATTTTCAGCCGGTGTATTTATAGCTTCAATTTTAAATTTTAATATAGAACTTAGAAGAAGAATTGCAATCAGCGGAAATCCTTACCTCTTTGATGAGCATTTTGGACTTTCTCTTAAAACCCAAAATACACTATACAATATAACAGAAAAGAATGCGGATGATTTTGCAATAAATTACCTTATAAAAACCGAAGAAGAAAAAAAGATTTTTCACCATTCCAAAAGAACAATAGAAAGCTGTCAAAAAGAATTTGAAAGTCTTCAAAGAATTTATAAAACTCATAAAGAAGAAATTAAAGATATTTATAATTATGCCCTATTCGGAGGGGATGATAAAATATTTAATCTGACAGTACAAAAGGAGTTTTATAAAAGCAGATTACATATTATAAAAAATGCCCGTCATAATTTATTTTTCAGAATAAATTCTTTTGATAAAATTATCAATAATGTAGTAATAAATTGATACTGAATTCTAATAAATAATGAGGTTATCAAATGCGTAAAAAAATTAAAATTGCATTTATTAAATATAATGGTCTTACGGCAGGCGGCACACAACGTTGGCTGCAAAATTTGGGTGCAGGTTTAGATAAAAATAAATTTGAGGTTGATTATTTCTACTCGGGGAAAGAAGATCCTGACAGACTTAAATTTATGAAGGATAGCAATGTTAATTTAATTAAAGTTCAAGAAAAAGGAAGAGTATCTATCTACGGGGAATGGATTGATACTGATTTATTCCGGAAATTTGATGAAAACAAATATGATTTAATTCAAAATGCAATTGCAGGTGAAAAAGATTGGCCTTTCTATTTATTAAAAAAGCCCTTGGTAGAAAGTGTTCATTTAGATTATGGTGTTAATTTTTCTCCAAATGTTTTACACACAATTTTACTTTCAAATTGGAATCAAGATAAATGGGCGAAAATGGGCGGGGTAAAATTTCAGAGTTCTGTTGCACCTCTCGGAATTGAAATGCCATATTCAAATCAAGATTTAAGAGAAGAATTAAATATTCCGAAAGATGCTTTGGTAGCAGGATTTCACCAAAGGGTAGATAATTATACATTTTCTCCGATACCTATTTATGCCTATAAAGCAAATGAAGCAGATAATCATTATTTTTTGATTATGGGCGGAAGCAAAAAATACACGGAATTGGCTCAAAAGTTAAATCTTAAAAATTTTATTCAATTGGAACATTGCGCAAATAAAGAGACTATTTCAAAATTTTTGAATACTTTGGATATTTTTGCACATGGCAGGTATGATGGAGAAACTTTTGGATACGTAATTGCAGAAGCTTTAATTCATAAAAAACCTTGTATTGTCCATAAAGCCAAATCAAATGCACAAAAAGAAACAATGGGACCAGGCGGATTCTTTGCAAATACGCAAGAAGAATATAATAAATATTTGGAAACAATGTTTAAAGATGATGTATTAAGAGAAAATTTTTCAAAATCAGGCTTTGAATATGCTAAAAAAAGGTATATTGATACAAATTATATTCGTCAAATAGAGAAAATATATACAGATATAGTAAGAAATCCTTTAAAATATCGGATTTTTAGGAAAATAGCTCTTATCTATAAAACTAACAAATTTTTGCAGCGTTCTAATTTCGCGATTCCTTTTTTTAACAAAAAATAAGTTTGAAAAGCATAATCTCTTTTTCATCGGATAAAAGTTGTTTGTAAATTGTTACATTTTTATAGAAAAAGAAAATAGTATATTTTCACTTAATATTGATAATTAAAAGGTTCTGTCGGGCAGAATTTTATGTTAATATTAAGTTATGAGTTTTTGTGTGTTTTAGGAGAGTGAAGATGAAAAAAGTTATTGTATTAAATGCAAGTCCGCGAAAGAATTTTAATACGGCACAAGTTTTAAAAGAAGCACAAAAAGGAGCTCAGTCTGTTGGTGCGGAAGTCGAATATATAGACCTCTTTGATATAGATTTTAAAGGTTGCAGAAGTTGTTATGCCTGTAAAATAAAAGGCAGTAAAACGAAAGGACTTTGTGCTTTTAAAGATGATTTAAGACCGGTTTTGGAAAAAATTTTAAACAGTAATGCTGTTATAATCGGAACTCCGATATATTGCGGGGATGCTACCGGTGTATATAGAAATCTTACGGAAAGAATGATTTTTGCCGCAATAAAATATCTAAAAGATGAGAAAACTGGTGTTATGCAAAGAGAACTGAACTACACTATTCCAATAGGAATAATTAATACAATGGGGGCAACGGAAGAACAGTTTAACAGGACATATTTGCCTGAAATGATTGGAATGAATGAATTTCTTCTGAAAACAGCTTTTGGCTATTGTGAAGTTTTAAATGTTTTTGACACATCTCATTTTACTGATTATTCAAAATATGACAGCAGCATATTTGACGGAGAGTATAAAAAACAAGTCAGAGAAAAACAATTCCCAAAAGATTTAAAAAAAGCCTTTGATATGGGTAAAAGATTAGTTGAAATGAATGTATAATAAAAAAAAGAGGGTTAATACACCCTCTTTTTTTATATGATTTAATAACTCCAAATACATATAAATTTTGTGATTTAACAAGAGAATCAGACATTGTAACAATATTTTAATTTTATTTTATAACTAAGCAATTTTAAAATTTCAAGAACTTTATTCCAACTAACAAAAAATATATACTAATTTAGAATGGAGTATATTAAATGATTAACTTTTTACCTTTCCATAAAACTATTCACGGAAAAACGGTCAAGGCAGTTCTTAAACCTGATAAAATAGCAGGTCCTGAAAATACTGAATATCTGTGTGGCAAAGCAGGAAATGCAAATTTCGTATTATGCACTAGTAAAAATAACGGTTTCTCTCTTGTAACTGATAAGGGATATCTAAGTGTTAACCCGAAAGGACAGGTTTATTGTTGTAATACAATTGATAATAATGGTAAAAAACAACAACTTTATATTAACGGATAGTTTTTGTTAATAACAAATTTATTTTTATATCTTATAAATAAAAAAGGTAATTGTAAGTGACAAAAATCAATTCTATTCCTCCAAACATTATCAATACTCCTTTTGCAAAAAGCAAAGCAGAAGAACCTGCAACAAAAACTGCTACAGATGAAAAAACTGAAGTTCCCGCTTCTGTTACTGCATCTGTTGTTCTTTCTCAATATAAAGCAACTGCATCATCTCCTAAAATTTATCCGAATGGAACAACTATAGAGCCTATAGAATTTCCGCCCAATGATTACAAGAAACTAAACATATTGGAGCTTTATAATGAATACCCCTATTATAATTGTTCCGAACATATGTTTAGCGAAGAAGCAAATCCAACAGAACTTCCATTAATAAATTCTGAAATAGATGATGAAGTTATATATGTTTCAAATCTTGATATGCCTTATGGAACTATAGCAGGTACATCAACCCTTGATAAAACACTTTATACAGACTCACTTCGGGTATGTGCTGCTGTTGCAGTTGTTGACAAAGCTCATAATACTCAATCTCTGATACATGTGTTCCCCGGATACAATAAAGAAACAAATCAAAATATTATTGAACACATATTGTCTGCAAGTAAGCCTGAAGATTTGGAAATTTCGGTTGTTCCTGGATATGCTCCCGATACGGCTCAAACTTTGGAATTTATATTTGATACATTAAAAAATATGGTACCGAATAATACCCCCAAATTATATAATTTCCATAATAACTTATATATTCGTAATTGTGCACTATTACTGCATGATGGTAAATTAAGCTGTTGTGATAAGAATAATGTTAAAAACAAAAAAACTAATCCTCCTGAAAATATTACATACAGCAAGTATGAAGAAATAAAATATGTAAAAGCACAAGATATTGAAAATAAGCTTAAATCTGCTGAATTTCCTGAAATAATTATAAAACCGATGTTAAGAATTTGGGCAGTTGAGAATAATTTAAAAATGAAATATGACGATAATAATAATGTTATATTTTCGGATAAAGATGATAAAGTCGTCAGGAAAATTGTTACGGAATATCCTACAAATACTTATGTAAAATATGAAGATCGTTATTTTTATGATAATAATGATAATCTAAAAGCTATTCTGCATAAAGAAAGAGGCAAGGAAGCTAAATATATTGAAGACATACGATAGAATCATATAACTTCTTAATCGACGAATTTCTTTATTATAATATTGCCTTTATCGGCAATATTATTTTTTATAATTAAAAATATATGTGAAATAGTAGAAGTTTATTTAAAAATAGAAATAAAAAAAATATGTAGTTGAAGTTTTGTTCAAATTCAACTACATATCTGTATAAATTATTTGTAATTTCAGCTTAAAAATCTTCTTTATATTTGCCGTTGCTTTATTTTATTATTTATGCTATTCATCCATATTTTTCAAATATAATTCTTCAATAAACACACAAGTATCTGCTGCTATTGCAGGAGCAAAAATGGCACCGACTACACCAAAGTATTTTGCACAAACAAATAAGAATATATAGATAACGATTGGATGGAGATCCATAAATTTACCAAAAACATAAGGTTTTACAAGATTATTTTCAGCAATTTGTGCAATTGCAAAAATTACAGCAGTTAATATAACTACAGTCCAGCCTAACTTGTATGTTACAGCTAAACAAATAACTAAAGCAATTGCAGGCCCAACAATAGGAACAATATCTAAAACAGCAGAAATACAACCCAATATAATGGCTGAATCAACTTTTAATATCAAAAGACCAATAATCATAATCAAACCAACACTTGCAGAAGCAATAAATTGACCTGATACAAATCTGCTGAGTTTTTCATCTGATATAATAAAGACTTCTCTCATTCTTTTTCTTGATTTTTTAGGGAAAAATCTTATAATACAATTCAAAATTTTATCTCTATCTACTATAAGGAAATATGTAAAAATTAATGATACAAACAAATATATTCCGCCTTTAGAAATACTTGTGATAGAGGCAAGTAATCCTCCCGAATTTGCAAAATCCTTAACAACAGGAGAATTCATAACAAAATCTTTTACTGAGTCAACATATTGAGGATATTGAGCTGCTAAATGTGCTATTTCCTTTCCTCCAATTATTATAATAGGCAGAAACATTAATAATATTCCGCCTACAAATCCTCCAAACACAATGGCGGCTGCAATTTTCCTATTGCATTTTTTCTCTAATTTATCAACTATAGGATTTAATGCACATGCAACAACATAAGTCGCAAAAAACATTAAAGCTATATCTGTTATAGTAAAAAGACAGATAATATAAACAATAATACCAAGCAAAAATATAATATTTTGCGAGTGTCCAAATTTTTGAAACACGTTCTCCATATATATCTCCTATTTCTTATTTCCAACACCTTATAATAACATGAAATTAATATACAATAAAATTTATAATAATTTTATTTATCTGTTTATGTAGTAATATATTTATATGAAAAAATTCCTTAAAAGAATCTTTGTTGTTTTATTGCTATTCATAATTATTTTTTATCTTGGAATAGTTTGTATTTTGCCGTCAGCAATCAACAGTAAAACTACAATAAATAAACTACAATCGTTAATTTATAATAAAACGGGAATTGAAACAAATATTACGGGATTAAATTTAAAAATATCTCCCAAGCTTGTGATTTGTTTAAATGTTGATAGTATTGATGCAAAAAATAACGAAATTTCGTTTGCTGATATTCAAAATCTTTCTCTAAAATATAAATTGTTACAAAAACAGCCGGCATTGATTAGAGCAAATAATATATTTATTGACGGAAATTATTTAAAACAATTCAAAAAAGAAGGGAAGAGGAAAAACAAAGGCAGTTTTGAGCTAAAAAGTATTCCGGAAATTCATATTTCAAATTTAGTTTACAAATCAGATGAAGTAAATATCCAAGTACATAATGCAGATACAATAAATGACATTATACAATTAAATATTGATGTTACTTCTCCGTTTTTAAAAGAGACTCTTACATTGGGGAATTCCGGCTCATTGCAGGTTGCGGAAAATAAATTTAAGGCAAATAAATTTGAAGTAAAAATAGGAAATTCACAATTATATATAGACGGATATTTTCTTAATAAAGATGATTTCAGCTTTGATATAAATGGCGAGAAATTGCCCGTATCAGAGATTATGCCGATGTTATTGCATTTCCAAAAAACAATAGAGCCCTGTAAAAAGTTTCTTGAAAATTTCAAAAATTTTAAAGGGACAATTAATGTAAACTTAAAAATTGATAAGGGTGGTATTTGGGGTAAAGGCGTTGCAAATAATATTGGAGCTAATGCAGTATGGTTTGATATTCCTATGTTTTTTAAAGAAGCTGTTTTTAATTTTAGAGGTAAAACTATAGATTCAGTAGCGGAAGGCATTTTAGGGAATGAAAAAGTTATTCATACTCTGAATGTTACAAATTTAGGAACACCGGAAAAATTAGTTATCGGAACAATAGACACAACTCTTACCAAAAAATTTAATTTTGTTCCGAACCTTACTGTATTAAATTCTGTTAATGCTAATTTGGTTTATAAAATAAAAGATAGAAAACCTGACGTATATTATAATATAGATATTCCTGCAAACAGTGATTTAATCTATAATTCTTTTTATTTGGGATTAAGAAATTATAAAAGAAACATATACGGAAATACTTTTAAAGATAATAACAATTTGTATTTAAAAGAATATAAATATTCCTATTTGAATTCGAATAAAGAAAATGTTATCCTCTCCGGTGACGGTTTATTTATTAAAAACATAGATAAATTTAACCCTGATAAATTTATCCCTCAATACTTAACCATTCATACAAACGGATATGCTCCAATTTCTGTTACGGGTTCTTTTGGAGAAAAAGTAAGAGGTGGTGAATTTAAAGGTAATTTAAAATACGATTTTAAAAACAATCAAGTTTTAGGAACTTTTGACTTAATAAAAACAAAATTTAATGATTTCCATATTGAAAAAGCAAATATTGTATCCAAAAATGGCGTATTTAATATAACATCAAATGGTTACTTCAAAGGCGAAAAATACTCAGCAGAACTAAATTCAAAAAATAATATTTATGGTGAAACACTAATTTATAATATGAAACTGTTTTTGGACAAGCTAATTTTTGAAACAACACCGGAAACGCACAAAAAAAATCCCCAAACTGATTCTAAAGAATTTACAAAAAAAGTAAAAAATGCCGATATCACAATTAACAATTGGGAAATTATTATTAACGAGATTAAAAGAGAAAAATTTGTACTAAATAATGTAAAATTACTCGGCAGTATGAAAAATAATATATTTGATTTCAAGATGGATAAATTAAATTTTGCAGACGGAACTATAAGTGCAAAAGGGATATATGATTTTGATAAAGATATATCAAATATGACATTTGCTGCTGATAATATAAATTCTGACAAAGCGGCTAATATAATGCTTAATCTTCAAAATCAAATAGAAGGTACTGCAAATACTAAAGTTAATCTTAATGCAAAAGATATGTTCAGATTTATAGATGCGCACTGCGATTTTGAGATAAAAGAAGGATTTATGCCAAAATTCGGAGATACAGAGTTTATGATAAAAAATTCAAAATATAAATTATCTGAAATAACAAATGTTGATTTGACACAGAAAGATTTAATGAAAGATGATATTAAAGGTTCTTTTGACGTTCATAATACAGAAATTAAAAATATTAACATTACAACTTGGCATGAATTGTCTTCAATGTATTTAGAAGGCAGTTATGAAATGGAAAAACAATTTGCGGATTTGCAGCTATTTTGGCATTACAGCAAAGATGCTCCAAAAGGAGTAAGAATATTTTGTGTTCCGTTAAGTTTGATTTTGAAAGTTGTATTCAGACCTGAAAAAACAAAAGAATTATATAAATCCGAACTTTCAAAAATCCCGAACATTATTTCTGATGAGAAAAATTCTTCATACTACAGAATACAATTAAACGGTGATATTAACAATAATAAAATAAATGTGGTACTAAAAGAAATCAGGTAAGTAAGCAGGTCAGGCAATGCTTGACCTGTTTAATATTGTTCTATAAATTAAAAAATTATATAATAACCTTAGGAGTCAGGTTATGATTGCAAAATACATAAAAAGTATTTTATTTTTTTTAATTATCTTATATGCAAATATTGTATATGGGATTGAAGTATCCGAAACTGATAATCAGCCTGTACAATTAAATAATAAGGAAATATTTTTCCCCGGTGGTTGGAAATATGAAAATATTAACGGTCAAAAATCCCCAATTGTAGTTCCTGCAAGAATATATAATATTAAAAAGAAAAAATTCATTGACTTAAATACAACGATGAAAGTTCCCAGAAACAACTATGTTGCAGCAAAAACAGGGAATAAAGTATTAATTGCAGGCGGTAATGATATTAATAACGATTTATCTAATACCGCAGAAATTTATGATATAGAAAAAAGGAAATTTGAACAAATTAATGATTCCATATTTACACACTGGGATCATTGGAGTCAGATTTTTCCATTAAAAGATAACAGGATTTTTCTAATGCATTATTGCGAAGGAGAAATTTTCAATCCCGCAAATAACTCTTTCAGTATTGCAAAGGATAAAGAGATAATAAATTCAAATATTGCGAAATTTAAACCAATATGCAATGCCTGTTTATTAAAAGATGGCAGAATAGCAAAATATTACGGAAAAAATTTCGAATTATATAACCCTTATACAAACGATATTACAGATATTTCTGTACCCGATTCGGTAAATTGGTCGAACAAACCTATTGTTTTAGATAATGGGAACTTATTGTTAATTGCTTGGGACGGAAATGAAACCGGAACTGTTTATGAGTTTAATCCAAAAAATAATGAATTTAAAAGAATTACCGATTTAAACCCCAGTGCAACAGATATTAATTCTACTTTATTAAATTCTGATATTATTTTAATGACAAGGGGAATAATAAGAATGCCGGATATTAATCCCGCCTCATATGACAGTGGAAAATGTTTCAGTTCCGCATTGTATAGTATAAGCAAAAATAAAATGTATCGAATTGAAAATACTTCGTGTGATTTTAAAGGAAAAGAATACGTTTTTAAAAAAAATAATAAATCTGCAATAATATTTATAACAAATAAAAAACCGATTATTTTACCAATCAAAAGATCTCTTCTTTAATATCTTTATTTTAAAAATTCCGTTATCGGCAAAATTGTATTTTATTATTTACAAATCGTATTTATTTTTTTGCCGATAATGTGTCATAATTTTATTATGATGTATTTCTATCAACTTTTGACAAATTTTCGGGGTAATTTTTCACTATGTCCGTTTTTGACATATCTTTGTAATATAATCTGATTATGGATAAGAAATTAAAAGATTTATTAGACAAAGACAATTGTTTTTTCATTCATTATGCAAGTGACGGATTCTATAATGGAATGATACCGGCACCGAGAATATCTTGCATATCTATCTATAACAATGGTATGGATAAAAGAATCAATTTTTCGATTGATAATTTTATACAAGGGCATTCAGTTAAAGATGCAGAAAAAATGTTATTGTATGATTTTAAATCATTTATTGAATTAAGACCTGATATTAGTTTCATACATTGGAATATGAACGGTGATGGCTTTGGCTTTAAAGCAATATGGGCAAGAGCAAAAGAATTAGAAATTAAACTTCCTGAAATTAAAGATGAAAATTTGTTTGATTTATCTTCTTATATTGCCTATATATCTGAAAAAAGATTATCAATTAAACAAATTTTATGGTTTAACTCTCTTTTAGATAGAGGGTATTTAGATGGCAAAGACGAAGCTCTTTATTTTAGCCAAAATAAATTCCGAGAAATTAGTGCTTCTGTAAGTCTTAAAGTTGTAGGTCTTTATTATGTTGTTGAAGAACTAAAAAAAGGCACATTAAAAAACGAAAAAGTCTTTGCAGGACCTAATGACGGGCTTACAAAAGAAGAAAGACGGCAACAGGCTTTAAAAATAGAAGAGGCTCGTGAACAAATGATTAATGATATGGTTAATCACAATAAAAAAATTCTAAAAAGAAAAGAAGAAGCATTTGAAGATTTTGTTGAAAATTACGAACCTGAAGTTGAAGAAGAACACAGTCTCTTGTTCTTTGACTTCGGGCATCCTGTAATTTCTCTGTTTGCCAATTGGTTTGCAAATAAATGATAAAATACGCTGAAATAAATATCTTATCTGAATTTTAATGTAATTTTTGTTTATGATAAGTCTGTAGGTCAGGCATTGCCTGACAAAAAATCCGACGAGCGAATTTGCGTAGGCTGAAGTAAGCGAAGCGAACGGAATGCCGAAGTAGCAAAAACAATAGTGAATGACAACGAAGTGAAATGAACGACTTGTTTTTGTGAAGCAAATTCAAGACAGGCGAGAAGAGCCGAGTCGGCAATAAAAAAAGACTTACAAACGTAAGTCTTTTAAATGGCGGGACCGACGAGGCTCGAACTCGCGACCTTCTGCGTGACAGGCAGACACTCTAACCAGACTGAGCTACGATCCCATTTCTTATTTAATTTTCAATCTTACATTCACTTACCGAGACTACAATCCCGTTCGCAAAATCAATTATAAACAGAACAAAAAAAAATTGCAATAACATTATTCATATTTCCATTAAAAAAGAACCCTTTGGGGTTCTTTTTTAATTCTCTTAATTTTTGAATTAATATCTTTCAAGGTACATATCAAGCTCTTGTTTCGTTACTGCCGTTCTATATGTATCCCATTCTTTCATCTTGGATTGCATAAATTCCTTGAAAATATGTTCACCTAAAGCAGATTTAACCATTTGACTCTTTTTCATTAATAACAATGCTTCATGCAAACTGCCCGGCAATGTCTCAATTTTAGCTCTCTTTCTTTCCTTATCATCCATTTTAAAAATGTTTTTATCTACATCTAACGGCGGTTTTGTCTTTTTGGTTACACCGTCTAATATAGCCTCTAAAATTACAGCTAATGCTAAATACGGGTTGCAAGAAGGGTCGGGTGAACGAAGTTCCAATCTCGTTGCGTTTCCTCTTTTTGCAGGTATTCTTATTAATGCCGAACGGTTTGCCAAACTCCAAGCTAAATATACAGGTGCTTCATACCCCGGTACAATACGTTTATAGCTGTTTACTAACGGGTTTGTTATCGCCGTAAACTGTTTAACATGGTCTAATAACCCGCCTATTGCATATAACGCAATTTCTGAAAGTTCATGAGCCCTTTTTGCATCATAAAATGCATTTTTATTGTTCTTAAATAACGATACGTTACAGTGCATGCCTGAACCGTTAATACCAAATATCGGCTTCGGCATAAATGTAGCATGTACATTATGCTTGCTTGCAACAGCTTTAACTACATATCTGAAGGTAATAATATTATCCGCACTCGTTAAAGCATCTTCATATTTAAAGTCTATTTCATGCTGACCGTCTGCAACTTCATGGTGGCTGGCTTCAACATCAAACCCCATAGCTGTAATAGTTCTTATGATTTCTTTTCTCAAATTCTCGCCCATATCATAAGACGCAACATCATAATAACTTGCTTTATCATGTGTTTTTGTGGTAGGATTTCCTTCTTCATCTCTCTTAAACAAGAAAAACTCGCATTCAGGCCCTACATTCATTGTAAATCCTAAATCTTTTGCCTTTTTTAGTACTCTTTTTAAGTTCGAACGGGGGTCTCCCTCAAACGGCGTGCCGTCAGGATTATGAATATCACATATTAATCTTGCAACATTTGTACCTGTATTTTTATCTTCCCTGAACGGTAAAAGAGTAAATGTTGCTAAATCGGGATAAAAATACATATCGGATGTTTCAATGTTTCTGAAACCCTTAATAGATGAACCATCTAACATACATTCATTGTTTAAAACTTTATCTAACTGTGTAACAGGAACAGACATGTTTTTAACCTGTCCGTTGATATCACAGAATTGAAGTTTAATGAATTCTACCTTTTTTTCCTTTACTATTTTTCTGATTTCATCAGCCGTGTAAGTTTTTCTTGCCATATTATGCCTTTCTGTTTCGTAACTTATAGTTATTATTATATAGATTGTTTAAAAATTTACAAGTAAAATTTTTCGTTTTTACAGAAAATGCACTAAAAATTTAACAAAAATGTCATTTTTTTAGTGCAAGTCGTCTAATAATTAATGAAATTTTTCTTAACAATGTCATTTTTATGAAAAATGCATTTTTTGACTAATTTTATTTCCGTAGGATAATAAAATTATGAATAAAATCGTTTTAGCACAAATAGATACAATAGCCGGCGACATTTCAAAAAATGCCGAAAAAATTATCGACTGTATTGAAAAAGCGAAAACAAATAATTCGGATTTAATTATTTTTCCCGAGCTTGCATTAATAGGCTATCCTTTTGGCGATATTATTACAAGACATAAGTCAGTTATAAAAAAGCAGCTTGAACTTTTGCATAATATTGCGGAAAAAACTCAAAATATAACTGCCCTTATCGGTTTTGTTGAACCGACAAGAGATGCTAATAAAAAGCCTTTTTATAATTCCGTTGCAGTTATTCAAAACGGGAAAATAATTAATATTATAAGAAAAAGACTTCTTCCCAATTACTGTGAGTTTAATGATTACAGATATTTTGAACCGTCTGATGAAACACCCGAACTTCTTGAAATAAACGGCGAAAAATACGGTATTCTGGTTTGTGAAGACAGTTTTAATGATAAATCCTTTTTTAAAGAAAATACTATTTATCATACAGACCCTGTTGCGGAATTAATGAAGAAAAAACCTGATACACTTATCAATTGTTCATGTTCCCCGTCAAGAACAGGCAAAGAATATATTAAAAATGCATTGTTTTCATCAATTGCAAAAAAATATTCCGTTAATTATATATATGTAAATAAAGCAGGTTATGCCGATAATCTATGTTTTGACGGGACATCAAGGATATACAATAAAAACGGCGAATTAACTCTGAGAGCAAAATCATTTGAAGAAGATTTTGTTATAACAGAAAATATGCAGGGTATTGTAAATCCGATACCTGATAGAATGGGTGAAAAAATTGATTTTGAACATTTTTCAACCGATTATTCAAGTGATTTGGAAAGAACATACAACAGTATTATTTTCGGAATAAAAGAATATTTTAAAAAGAACGGCTTTTCAAAAGCGGTTTTAGGGTTATCAGGCGGTTTGGATTCAACAATTTGCGCCGTATTATTAGCTGATGCGTTAGGAAAAGATAATGTTTGGGGAATTTCTATGCCGAGCAGAATAACCTCAAATGAAAGCAAAAATGATGCAAAAGTCTTAGCCGAAAACCTCGGTATTCATTTCTTTGAAGTGCCTTTAGCATCTGCTCTTGATTCTTTTAAAGGAATGTTTGATTATGCTTTTAGTGAAGTTAAAACGGAAAAATTTGATAAATCCACAACAATAGAGAACTTGCAGGCAAGAACAAGAGCAACAATTCTCTGGAGTATATCAAACGAGCATAAGCAAATGCTGCCGATTGCAACAAGTGATAAATCAGAAGCATATATAGGTTATGCAACCGTTAACGGCGATATGTCGGGCGGTTTTGCACCGATTGCTGACGTTACAAAAACGAAATTGTTTGCACTGGGTGCATTCTTAAATCAATTTAGAGAACAAAAAAATGTTATACCGCAATCCGTATTGGAAAAACCTCCGGGAGCGGAATTAAAAATTAACCCTGAAACAGGTAAGCCTGTTTGTGCGGAAGAAGACAATATGCCTTATGAATTCCTTGATGAAATCATCTGGTATGTGGAAAACTTC
>JAEELO010000039.1 GCA_016282705.1 Candidatus Gastranaerophilales bacterium
GCGCCTGCAAATTGTGTTATATAAGTACTTTTTGGTTTTCCTGTTGCAGTGTATACGGAAGCTTCCTGTGTTTCAAGGTCTCCGTCTTTGTTATAAGTATTTTTTATATAATTCTTTGAATAATCTTGCCTGTTATATGTTTTTTCATTTGTTATTTCATTGTCATCTGAAGCAGCTTGATGTAATTCTGATGTATCGTATTCTTCTTCCTTCTCCTCGCTTACCATTTCTATAAGTTCTTCAACGGTATTTGGAATTTTAGATGTATTTTTAATTCCTAACGAAGATATATTTTCTTTTATAAAGTTTATGAAATCAGTTCCGGACAAGAATATACTAGCCGGCAAACTCATAAATTTTGACAATTTTTCATCGTCAAGTTTGCCGTTTTTTGTTAAATAATCAAGATATTTAACTTTTAATTCTTCTATATTCATGTACTCTGCTCGTGTTTATACATATATATAAAAAAAATTTTTATATAATTCTTTCTTTTTAAAAAAACAATGTTAAATTTTATTAAGAATAAAAAAATATTCTATATGTTTCCTGTAGAACTGTTTCTATCGTCTTCAAACTGTTTGATATCAATATTTTCACTGTCATCAGTTTGCTCGGCTGCATATTTATAGCTTGAAGTATTTGTGTCAATTTCAATGTTTACTTCAGCATCTATCATTTCAATTTCATTATTAGGAAATTCTTTTATTTTTCCGTCTGCAAATTTAACTGATGCTTTATTAGTAAGAATATTTAGTGCGCAAACTCTTCCCACTCCGTCTTGTGTCATTACACCGGAGCCTATAGGTACCATCTCTTTTGCTGTTTCTATATAATTTTTATATTCATAATTTAAACAGCATAATAATCTGCCGCAAGTTCCTGATATTTTGCTTGGAGTGATGGGCATCCCCTGATCAAGTGCCAATTTTATATTAATTGAGTCAAATTGTCTTTTAAACGAACAGCAGCAAAACGGTCTTCCGCACAGTCCGTTCCCACCGCATAATGAGGTTTCATCTCTTACCCCTATATGTTTTAAATCAATCCTTACACGTTTAAATACTTTCGTTAAGTCTTTTAAAAGTTCTCTAAAGTCAACTCTTTCCGGAGCGGTGTAATAAAAAGTCACTTTCCTTCTGTCAAATGTATATCTGCATTGTATAAGGTTCATTACAAGATTATGCTGCTTAATTAGTTCTAAACAGTCTTTGTAGCCTTGTTCTTCCATTTGTTTAATTTCTTCATAGAGTTTCAAATCTTCTTCTGTCATAACTCTTATAAATGGAACTGACGGTACTTTCTTTCTTCTTATTATACTTTCTACAGGCGGCGGAACAAGATATACTTCAACCGCTTCTTCTCCTTTTTCAGTCAATACAATAATCATATCGCCATGTTTTACTTGAACTTCAGGCGGTATATCTACCGGACATTGCTTATTTTTTATTAATTTAACTGCAAACATAATTAAATGATAGCATAATTTTAACTAATTGTTAATTTTTGTAGTCTCGCGCAATTTTTAAATGAAAAAATACTTTATATACATGTAAGTGGTTAGTATATTTAGTGTGGGTAATTTTATGAATCCAAGATTGATTAAGTTTGTAGTTGATTTACAAACTCCTCAAAAAGAAGAAAAAGTTGAAGAAATAAACTTCAAAAACAACGGTGGCGGTAAGAAAATATTTAATCTTGCCAAATTAGCCAAAGTGACAGTTCCTGTATATAAAGATTAAACAGTAAAAAAACCCAATTTATCTTTTTTATTGTAATCAAGTCTTTTGTCTTGCAGCTCTTGTGTCAGTTTTCTTAAACTGTCAAGAGCAATTTGGCGTTCGGCTGATATTACTGTCATTTTTTCAAGCTGATTTTCTGCACCTTTAAATAAATATTCAATTTCCATTGTATTCTGATTTAAAATATGTTTAATATCAATTTTATTTGCTTTTTTTGTTAATGTTCCAAATGGTGTCATATATAATCCCCAGTCTCCGGAAATATTATACATTAAAAAATATTTTATGCCATCGCATCATAAAAATTATCGAAATATTCCTTAAAATCATCCCAAGATATATTGTGTACAATCCTTGTATTATGCGGATTTATAATGCCTATGAATTTAGAATACGGGTCAATATATTTTACTGAATATGCATGATTATTCGGGAATATATGATATGGATCCATATATTTGCCGAACTTACCTTTATTCGGTGTCGTACAGGTGATAATATGATTAGATATTCCCGTATTTGCAATTTGGGTTAATATTTTATCCATATATTTATGTTTCGGATTATATCTTTTGCTTTTTATACCTGTAAGTTTGTATAAAGCAGTATCTACAGCACCACCATCATCTAACGGGCCATGCAATGTTAAGCAGCTTCCTGCCAGCCATAAATCGGATTTCAACATTTTTCCGTAGGCACGTTCTATTGCCTTTATTCCTAAATCGCCTAAAACGCTATATTTTCGCTCTCCCTTAGAATTTTCCTGCCAATCCATTTCATCAGGTAAAACGGTTATTTCCGGAACATTGTAAAATTTTACGAAATATTTTCCGTCACTATCTACTCTGACCATTTCTTTGAGATACTCTCTGGCATTAGAATTTCTGGACATTGCATATATTGTGGATAATAAATAACAATCGCCGATATTTCCCTGCTTAAGCTCTAAATCGGATAAATCACCGTAGAACGGTCTTATTTTATTTTTTGGTACAATATTTGTACCGTTTGTAGAACTTAAATCCGTAACAATAATATCATTGTCATCTTTTTCTATAATCAGATGATTTCTGGATACTTTATTATAAAATTCCGGAACGACTATATCATTGCCTGCATATCTTCCGATTGTTATTTTGCCCTTTTTATCTAATTCTTTTAAAATATTGGGATTTCTGAAATCAATTGTTAAATCGCCTCCGATATATAACTGACAGTCATTAGGTACTTTTGTAGCAATATTCCCAAGAAGAGGTGTTTCTTCAATTATGTTTGAATAATCAGCTTGGTACTTTTTTATAACTCCCAAAAAATTTGTTCCGTTTGTAGAATGCAAATCTTCCACTAAAAGCCCGTCATTGTGCTTAGTTAATTTTAAATGAGAATTTGATATTGTATTTTTTGTATATTTAATATCAGATTTACTGCCGGTTCCGACAATTAAAGAATCACCGATATTTAATTTGTTAAATTTGTTTTTTAATTCGCCTAATATAACCGGTTCATCTGCAATAGACAATATACTTTTATATGGTAAGATATATCTTATACCCGGCTGAAGTTTAAATCTTCCTTTGTGTATGTCAGGACGGCATATATTTTGACATATTTTAGTGCCGTTCATTGAATTTAAATCTTGTGCTAATAGTTGTCCTTTTTTGTCTTTTAAAATTTTTAAATGTTTTCTGGAAATTGTTGTATCCATAACAGGAAGATTAGACCCTGCTTTTTGAAAATCAAGCATTTGTTTTGCTTCTTCAATAGGTATTGTTTTTTCTTTGGTTGTAATTCCAAATTGTTCGCGACCTATTATAATTTCCTGTCCGTTCTTAAGACGGCTAATGAGAGGAAAGAGTTCTCTGGAGCCTAAATCTAAAATATAACCGCAATTCCCCATTTCAAATTTGGAATTCGGATTAATTAAATATGATTTTTGTGGTTTCATAGGCACTGTTGCCCATAAATTTCTGACATCAATAGGCGGTTCTTCTTTTTTTCTGTTAAATAATCCGCAAAAAGCTACATTGTAATTGCCGGTTATATTATTTGAAGATTGTTGTATTGTGTTGTCAATTGATTTATTTTGAACCGTTTTAGGCTTATTTAAATCTGTAGAATATATATTTATTGTGTTAATACCGTTTATTCTCATGGGGGATTCCGAATTTGTACATTGTTATAATATCCCTGAAAATAAAAATTGATATATTTTTATGCATATAATTAAAAAAATTAACAAAATAAAAAGGCGCTAACAATGAAGTTACCGCCAAAGATAATACGAAAAAAGGATAAAGATAATATTTACAAATTTAACTATTAGTTATAATTTAGTTTTTGATAATTTTATTTTTAATTTTTTTTGCTTTTTGCAGTTTTTAGCCTACACCTTGGAATTTTGGTGTTGCTCTGTCTATTGCAGAACTTTCTGCTTGTTCTACAGCTTCTAATTGTTTTTGTAATGCTGTTACCTGTGTATCAAGTCTTTTTACTTCCATTTCTATTGCATTTTCTTTTACTGATACAACATATATTTCTCTGTTAACGTCATCTAATTCAGCTTCAAATTCTGATTGCTTTTGTTTGATTTGATCGTTAATGGTATTTCTTACACCTGAATCCGTTGTTGTTGACAATTGTTTGTATAATTCTGCCAATTCTAACGATTGTGCTGCCTGTAAACTTGATAATTTCTGCTGCAACGATAATGTTTGTGTTGCTAATAAGTATTGTTCATTTGATCTTTGTGTTTGTTGTAAACTTACCATATTTAATTCGCCGGTAAGTACAACCTTTCTGTGTGCAAATAATGCGTAGCTCATTCTTTTATCCTCTTTTTCGTAACCTGTATTTATATAAAAACATTCGAAAAATGATAATTGCTATAAAAAGTATATACATTTTAAATACTATTTTTTAAAATAGTTCCAAATAGCAAATATATACTGCATTAGAGCAGTATATATTATTACGTTACAAAACTTAATATTTGTGTTAAACACTTGGTTTATATGCCAAATCAGGTTTTCTTGCCGCCAAAGTCTCATCTACTTTGCGAACAGGGGTATTTAAAGGATGTTTTAAAACTTCCTCAGGATTTGTTTTAACTTCATTGGCAATAGCAATCATAACGTCAATAAAATCGTCAAGACGTTCTTTTGTTTCTGATTCCGTAGGTTCAATCATAATTGCTTCGTGTACGATTAACGGGAAATAAACTGTCGGCGGATGGAAGTTAGAATCCATTAGCCTTTTTGCAATTGCAAGAGTATTAACGCCAAGCTCTTTCTGGTTTTCACCTGATAAAACAAATTCATGCATACAAGTTCTGTCATATGGTAATAAATAATATTCTTTAAGCTTATTCATCATATAATTAGCATTTAATACCGCATTAGAACTTACATCTTTTAATTTATTGCCTGTTAACAAAATATACGCATATGCTCTGACAAGAACAGAGAAGTTACCGTAAAATGTTTTCATTTTACCGATAGAATTTTTTAAATTGTAATTTCTTTTATATTTTTCTCCGTCATATTCAACTACAGGAACAGGCAAGAAATCCTTTAATTTGGAAATAACACAAACAGGACCTGCACCCGGGCCACCTCCGCCATGAGGAGTTGAAAATGTTTTATGTAAATTAACATGAACAATATCAAAGCCCATTAATCTCGGATTTGTATAGCCCATAATTGCGTTCATATTAGCACCGTCATAATATAAAAGTCCGCCTGCTTCATGAACCAATTTAGATATTTCCAAAATATTTTCTTCAAAAAGACCTAGCGTATTAGGATTAGTAAGCATTATAGCAGCAGTATTATCATCAAGAACTTTTTTCAATTCATCAATGTCAACCAAACCTTTATCATTAGATTTTACTTCAATTATATTAAACCCGCACATTGCAGCACTTGCAGGATTTGTACCATGTGCGGAATCAGGGATAATAACATTTTTTCTGTTTTGTCCGATTGATTCAAAATATTTTTTTACAATCATCATACCGCAGAGTTCACCATGCGCACCTGCTGCAGGTTGAAGTGTAACTGCATCCATACCCGTAATTATTTTAAGGCTTTCCTGTAAATTATACATTAACTTTAATGAACCCTGACAATCATTATCTTCCTGCAAAGGGTGAAGTGAGCAAAAGCCATCCAGAGATGCCAATAATTCATTTACTTTGGGATTATACTTCATAGTACAAGAGCCCAAAGGATAAAAGCCTTTTTCTATACAAAAATTCTTATCAGATAATTCTTTATAGTGGCGCATAACTTCTAATTCTGATATTTCAGGAAGTATAGAATTTGTATCTGAATTCAAATATTCGTTTTTTATAAACGAAAAATCAGTCTTTTCATCGGTTATATTTACACCATTAGTATTTTTTTTCGATTTTTCAAATATTAGTTTAGTCATCATATCCCCTGAATCTGTTTTATTTTCTAATCATTAAGCAAGCTTCCGAAGCTCTTTCTTTAATTTCATTTAAATCCGCATCTTTATACAAAGCCCTTCCGATACCTACAGCTTTAGCACCTGCGGCAATATATGAAGGTATATCATCAATTTTTATACTGCCTGCCGCAATTACATTAATAAATTTCATTGGTCTTAAAATATCTTCTATATATTCAGCACCACCCATAGGATTTGCAGGAGAAATTTTTATGAGTTGAGTTCTTGCCTTCCAAGCCGAATATGCTTCATTTGGTGTTGTAGCAGTCATAATCAGAGGTATTCTCTGGCTTTTACATAATCTGACCAAATTCATTTGAAATACAGGAGAAACAATCACATCCGCACCTGCATCTATTGCTATTTGAGCCTGTCTTTGAGTAATTATACCTCCGGCCATAATCATAGGACGATTTTTTTCTTGAGTAATATCTTTAATAACCTGAACCATTTCAGGAGTTTCAACTACTATTTCAATTATATTTATTCCGCCGGCACTTAAGGCTTTTATTATATTTTTTGTTGTATCAGGTTCTTGATTTCTTAATACAGCGAATATTTTTTCAGCTGATATTTTTTCTATAGGGTTCATAATTTATTTATTTCTTTCTTATTTTTAGGAAATTCTGGAAAAATGCATTTTCCATTTTTTCCTTTTTGTCATTTCCTATTATTCTTTCCAAATCATCTTTAAAAGATGTTATATCTTCATATTTACGCAAAATACCGTCTAATGCAATAGAAATATCTCCTGTTTCTTCCGAAACAACAATACAAGCAGAATCCGAAATTTCGCTTGCACCTATTGCAGCTCTGTGACGTGTTCCGTATCTCCAACTAAGTTTAGGGTCTTCCGTTAAAGGAAGCAGCACACCTGCAGCCAGTATTTTATCTTTATGAATAACCATAGCACCATCGTGCAAAGGTGTATTCGGGAAGAATATAGTTAATATTAATTCAGCGGAAATATCTGCATTTATAGTCGTACCGACTTCATTATACATAGACTTATCTATTTCCTTCTGCATTACAATTAACGCACCGCGTTTTACTCTGCTGCAATATTTTACGGCTTCGGTAATTTCTTTTATTATGTTTGTTTTAATATCGTCTTCAGAATTGTTTTTAAACGAAAAGAAGTTTTTTGCCACAAATTTAGTTTGACCTAAATGCACAAGTAATTTTCTTAATTCGGGCTGGAAAACAATAACCAGAGAAAGCATAATACCTGTTAATAAGTATTGTGCAATTTGACCTAATATTTGAAAATGAAGGGCAATTAGGACTCCGCTGAATATCCATGCGGTAACTATAAATACAAGAATACCTCTTACAAGTTTTTCTGCTTGAGTATTTCTTATAAAGCGCATATATATATAGGTAACAATTAAGATTACAACAAGAATCTGTATGACATCTTTAGTGGTAAATGCGGTTACTACACTAATAATGTCACTGTTTTGAACTAAATTCTTTATACTGTTTAGTAGTATAGAATCAGAATCTATCATTTATTACCTAATTCAACCTATCCGGAATCACATCAGACTCACATAATTGTTCATATGTCTGTCTATTTATAATAATATCAGATTTTCCATTATTTACAAGTACTGCGGCAGGTTTTAAAACTCTATTATAATTACTTGCCATTGAGTATCCGTATGCACCGGTTGTATAGAAGCAAAGGGTATCACCTTCCTCTATTTCAGGGAGCATAATATTTTCTGCTAAAATATCACCGGATTCACAATGTTTGCCGGCAATTGTAACCTTTTCATTTTTTGTTCCGTTCGGATTATTCGCAATTTCAACTGTATATTCGGCTTGATACAAACTCGGACGAATATTATCAGACATACCGCCATCTACTGCCTGATATTTTCTTCCTTTCGGAACTTGTTTTGAGCTTCCTGCAGTATATAAAGTAACTCCTGCAGTACCTACAATACTTCTGCCCGGTTCAATAAATATAGTAGGTTTTTCTATATCATATTTTTCAGAAAATTTGTCAAAAGCTTCTGTTATTGTTTTTGCCATGTCATAAACAGATATAGGTTTATCTTTTTCTGTGTATTTTATACCCAAACCGCCGCCTAAATTTACTTCATGAAGAATAATATTATACTTATCTTTAATTCTTTTTATTTCTTTAAATATTACATCTATTTCATCAAAATAAACTTTTTTCTCAAATATTTGCGAACCAATATGTGCATGAAGTCCTATGAAATTAAGATTTGAATACTCATCTCTTATAAGTTCTATTGCTTCATCTAATTGAGTTAAATCAAAACCGAATTTACAATCCAAATGCCCTGTTTGAATGTATTCATGCGTATGACATTCAATTCCGGGTGTTATTCTTAAAAGGATTCTTACGGTTTTATTTTGTGATTGTGCAATATTATTCAATAATGCAAGCTCAAAAAAGTTATCTACGGATATTGTACCAATACCGCACTCAAGAGCATAAACCAATTCGTCATATGATTTATTATTACCGTTAAACAATGTTTTTGACATATCAAAACCTGAAGTTTTTGCAGTATAAATTTCACCGCCGGAGCATAAATCAAGACCAAAACCTTCTTGCTGCATTATTTTACACATAGTTTTATTCATAAAAGCTTTTGCCGCAAACATCATATTTATATGAGGATAATCCTTAAATGCATCCTTATAGCTTTTTGTCATAGAACGAATTGTCTGCTCGTCAAAAACATATAAAGGTGTACCGTATTTATTTGCAAGCTCAACTAAATCACATCCGCCAATTTCTATATTATTATTTTCATTTATACGTGTTGTAACAGGTTTAATGTTTTGGTTAGGTGTATTCATACTCTCTCCTTCGGCTAGGAATATTTTACCATAATTATTTCTAATCAGAAAGTATTTCCAATCTTGTAAAATTTGCATAAAAAAATGGGCCCGGTAGGATTCGAACCTACGACCAAGGGATTATGAGTCCCCTGCGCTACCGCTGCGCCACAAGCCCATATTATATTCAACTGTTTGAGCGTTAGTCTCTGCGCTACCTACCTCTCACAA
>JAEELO010000040.1 GCA_016282705.1 Candidatus Gastranaerophilales bacterium
TTGCGATTTTATGAAGAGACAATTATTCATGGTCAATCTGCGGCAGAAGCATTAATCAGTTTGCAATTACAGGGATTCAAACCTGATATTATTTTTGGACATTCTTGGGGAAGTTCTATGTTTGTAAAAGAAATATTCCCTGATGTCCCTTATATAGCGCATATTGAGTGGTACTATAATCCGAAAAATTCAGATGTTGATTTTGGCGGAAAAGAATTGGATGTCGATGCTAAAGCATCATTAAAATGCAAAAATTCTCATATATTACAAGACTTGGTAAGTTGTGATTATGGAATTTCTCCGACACAATGGCAAAAATCACAAGTTCCGGCCGAATTTTTAAGTAAAATAAAAGTTTTTCATGAAGGTATAGATACGGATTATTGTACACCTAATGAAAAAGTTAAATTTAAAGTGCCAAATACCGACTTAATACTTACAAAAAAAGACGAAGTTCTTACATATGCTACAAGAGGTATGGAAGAATACAGAGGATTTCCTGAATTTATGAAAGCCGCTTCAATTCTGATGAAACAGCGTCCTAATTTACAGGTATTAATCGGAGGTGAAGACAGAGTTTGTTATGGCAGACATCTTAAAGATGATACATTTAAGAAAAAAATGCTTCGTGAACTCGATTTTGATATGAACAGACTTCATTTTGTCGGTCCTTTGCCATATAAAGACTATATTGATTTATTACGTGTTTCATCTTGCCACGTATATTTAACATACCCGTTTGTACTTTCTTGGTCTTTATTAGAAGCGATGTCAATACAATGTACTATTGTAGCTTCTGATACCGCACCTGTTAAAGAAGTAATAAAAGACGGATATAACGGAATTCTCACTGATTTTTATGATATTGACGGCATAGTAAACAAAGTTAATGATGTTCTCGATAACAGAGAAAAATACGGTTATTTGGGTGAAAATGCCAGAAAAACAGCTGTAAGCAATTATGATTTGAAGAAAATTCTTCCTAAATACATAGAATTTTTGAATAAAGTAGCCAATAAATAAGACAAAACCCCTATTATTAATAAGGGTTCTTATATTATATGAAAAGAAAAATTAATTAAAGAAGATTATTACTTCTTGTGTGAATTAACTTTATTATAAATTGATTGTACTGCCATATTTATAGCGGCATTTCCTGCTGAAAGTATGGCCATTCCTGTTAATAAAGCAGCTGCATATTTTTGTTTTCCGCCATATTCTTTAACTTTCCGCTGCATTTCTCTTGGTGCCATAGCCCAGGTTATTGCAGTGCCGGCTGTGTATATACCGCTTGCAATAGCGGCGCCTCTTAAGGCTGCTTTCTTACAATTTCTATTCTTTCCTGTATTTATCATTAAAAAAATTGGTCTTATTGTCATAACTATATCCTTTATGTGTTATGCTCTTTTAAAATACATAAAGAATAATTTTGTTATTATTTATACATTTTCTTTACATTTTTTTATAATTTTCTAAAATTTTATACTTGATTTTCTCTGTATCTTCATTTTTTATATCGAACCAGATTATGTCCTTATTTGCTTTAAACCAACTTATTTGTCTTTTCGCATATCGTCTTGTATTCTGTTTTAATAAATCGGTTGCAGATTTAATATCAGTTTCACCATTCAGATATGGTAATATTTCCTGATATCCTATTGTAGAATTAAGTATTTTATTCTCTTTTCCGTATTTTTGAAATAAATGTTCGGCTTCTTTTACTAAACCCTGCTTAAACATCATATCTACCCGATTATTAATTCTTTCATATATAAAATCTCTGTTTTCTGAATTTAATCCGAACCACAAAGTATCATATGAGCTTTCTTTTTTCTTTTGTGCTTTGCTCATAGGAATTCCGAGAGTTATACATACTTCCAGTGCTCTTATAATTTTTACCCTGTTATTAAAATGAATTTTTTCGGCAATATCACAATCCAGTTGCTGCAACTTTTTATATAATTCTTCATTTGAAAGTTCGTCAAGTTCTTTTCTTAATTCATTATTCGGAGCTACTCTCGGTAAATCAAAATCTTGAAGCAGCACCCTAAAATATAAACCGGTTCCTCCCGCAAGAATTGGAGTATTCCCTCTTTCTATAATTTCTTTTATTATTTGATGTGCCATATCGGAATAGTTTGCAACAGTATATTCTTGAGTTACATCAATAATGTCCAGCATATGATGTGGTATACCCTGACGTTCTTCCATAGAGGGTTTAGCACTTCCTATATCGAGTTCTTTATATATCTGACGGGAATCAACAGAAATTATTTCTCCGTTTAATTCCTTTGCAAGCTCTATTGCGAGACTTGTCTTACCCGATGAACTCGGTCCCGTTATTGCTATTATTTTTTGTTTTGTCATAGTAGAAACAGAATACCAAAAGTATATAGTAATTTAAATATATTGTTATAAGCATTGTTATTATAAATAAAGAAATTGTATTTACACCTAAAAATACTGAGACTATATTTATAATAAAATAAATTATTTTCAGCACTATAATAATAAAAATACAACTTAAAATATTTTTGAAAAAGAATTTTATAGCTCTTCCGTATACTTTTATAAGGCTTGTTTCTTCAAATGAAAGTGCGGCAAAAGTTATAACAAAAAAGAACCCTGTTAATACGGCAGCAGGATATATAACCAATACCCATTTCATAAATACGAGCATATCCGAATACGGAATATTATTTGTTATATTCAAAATTTCGGCTTGAGAAGATGCTTGTGCTATTTTCCTAAAATCATTTATAATTTCAGGCATTCCGAAATAATGCAAACAAAATTTTGTCAGTCCGTACATAACTAAAAAGTATATAGACATCAAAAGAATTACGGTAATTAGCAGTTTTACAAAGTTTATGCCGACTCCTTCAAAAAATTTTTTGAAATTTCTAATTGATTTTTCTGAAATTTCTGCAGCTGTATCATTTTCATTATAAGAAATAACTCCAAGTTTATTTATATATAACCAGCCTGAACAAAAAGCCACAAAAAGAAGCGAAAAAGAAATTAATAATAGTATTTGAGAATATACAGGCAATATCCTTCCGCTTAAAAATAATAAAATTGACAATATTGTGAGCATAAACAATAATATCGGCTGTACGAAAATTGTATTGTTCTTTAATATTTTAAATGATTTTTTAAATGAATTCAGCATTTTTTGATTATATCACATTTTGATTTTTATTTTATAATTTAACAATTTAGTAATGAAAAGTAATAATTATTAAAAAGATTATTTGTTTTTGATAAAATGTCATGAGAACAGATAAACGGATTGGGGTAATGAAGGAGAGAATAGTACTTTTATCCATAATAGTATCATTGTTAATACTGTTGTATTTCTTTCAAAATAATATGAATACGCCATGTGCGTTTATGACCATATTAATCTTTATGGCTGTTTATACGGCATATATGCAGATTGCATTTAAACACAGAGTGAGAAAACAACGAAAAAATCCCGTAGAAAAAAATTATAATTATCAACCGTTTATAAGTATTATGATACCTGCTCACAACGAAGCTGATGTTATTGAGCAAACGGTTGAAAATATATCTTCCGTTGATTATCCGAAATATGAAATTATAGTTATTGATGACAGAAGTACAGACGAAACCTACAATGTACTTGAAAAACTTGGTCAAAAATACCCGAAATTAAAATATTTTTCGAGAACTAAAGACGCATTCCCCGGAAAATCCGCAGTTTTGAATGATGCATTAAAAATAGCGAAAGGGGAAGCAATTCTTGTATTTGATGCAGATGCAAGAATTAAACCTAATTTTATAAAAGAATTGGTTCCTGCACTTGAACCGGAACAAATTGGTGCAGTTCAGGCCAGAAAAGTTATAATTAACAGAGAACAGAATTTTTTAACCCGTTGTCAAGATAATGAAATGGCGGTAGATACTCACTTCCAAGTTGGTCGTGACGCCGTAAAAGGTGCCGTAGAATTAAGAGGTAACGGTGAATTAATTAAAAGAAAAGCACTTGAAAATGTCGGCGGATGGAACATATATACAATTACTGACGACCTCGATTTATCTACAAGATTGCAAATTAAAGGATGGGACGTTCGTTTCTGTCCGGAAGTATGCGTATATGAAGAAGGAGTTCCTTCTTATATACCGTTGTTAAAACAAAGAAGACGCTGGATTGAAGGAAGTATAAGACGTTATCTTGAACATTTCTCGGAAGTGTTAACATCAAACGATATGTCTTTACGTGTCAGTCTCGATATGACAGCATATATAACCGAATTTATTTTGCCTGTTTGGATGGTATCTGAGGTGGCAATTCAATCATATCGATTTATAAAAGATGACCAGAATTGGATTCTATCATCTATGGCACTTTCTACATTAATGTGCTGTTTCTTTATTGTTGCTTTATTTTACAGCCTTAGAAAATATGTGAAACTGAAACCGCTTGATAATTTAAAACAATCGGTAGAAACATCTATATATATAGTTGTACTATGGTTTCCGCTTGCAATTTTTATTATATTTAAAATAATCTTTATGAAAAATAATTTGGATTGGGGAAAAACGAAACACGGAACAACCAATCAAACATTAAATAAACCGTCAGCAAATACCGGTTTAGACGAAAATAAAGCCGAAGAATTAATAAAACTTTAAGAAGGGAGAATATATAAAGTGGATTTTACAACATTAACGGTAGAACTGTTAAAAGCTTTAAATAATATAACACACAACTACGGACTTGCAATTATTCTACTTACAATAATTGTAAGAATAGCATTATGGCCTTTGGGAATTTCACAGCAACGTTCAATGCGTGCAATGCAAATTCTCCAACCCAAAATGAAGCAAATTCAAGAACGCTATAAAAATGATCCGCAAACTATGCAAAAGAAAATGATGGAATTTTATAAAGAGCATAAATTCAATCCGATGTCCGGTTGTTTGCCTTTATTAATTCAAATGCCGATTTTCATATTGTTATATGCGGCATTAATCAGCCCCCAATTTATACAGGAAGCGGGAGATTCTCATTTCCTATTTGTAGATAGGCTTGATAAAACACTAAGAGGAAGTGCCGGAACTTCATATGACGGAACTTTCAGTGTTTCTACAGGTGACAGATTTGTTGTTTATAAGAATGTAAAAATAACAATCGGCGATGAAACAATAGAAAAAAATAATATTATTAAGAAAAATGCAGTCGAAGTTCAAGGTGATATTAAGGCAGGAGAGACTGTTGACCTTAAAATCAGTTTAAACAATATTAATCTAAAATTTGACGAACTTGAAAAGATAAGTTCTGCTCAAATTGATATACAAGATATGAAAACAAGAGAAGTTGAAACAGTTAATTTTGAGCGCCGTGATAATATCTTGGCAGCTTCTGTTCCGACTGTTGCACCTCAAGAAACTTTTAACTGGGATGTTCTTCTTTTAATATTATTGTTTGCCGGAACGATGATTATTACTCAAAAAGTAATGATGGCAACAAATAAAAATGCAAATCAAGATCCTATGCAGGCACAAATGCAAAAAATGATGGGTACGATGATGCCGATAATGATTGTATTTATGTTCATTATCGCTCCTATTCCTGCAGGTGTTTTGTTATACTTAGTTGTAAGCAACATAATTCAAATCTTTCAAACAATTGTTATTAATAAACAACTTGAAGCAGAAGATGCTGCAAAACACGGTGATAAAGATTTATCTAATGCAAAAACAATTAATCCCATAGAAACGAAAACAATAGAAACAGATAAAAAATAATGCTGCTTGAAGAATTCAATTATGAATTACCAGAAGAATTAATTGCGCAAGTACCGGCACAAAAGCGAGAAATGTCTAAAATGCTGGTACTTGACAGATGCAATAAAACAATGGAGCATAAGCATTTCTGTGATATTGTAGATTATTTGACCGATAATGATTTATTGGTTCTGAATAATACGAAAGTAATACCTGCAAGATTATATGCAAAGAAGGATACCGGTGCATTAATTGAAGTTTTTCTTGTAAGAGAAATTGAGAAGGATAAATGGATTGCGTTAATAAAACCGTCTAAAAGAGTAAAAGAGGGAATGGTACTTAATATTTCAGAGGATTTATCCGTAGAAATATTGAAAAAAGACGATGATAAATGGCTAATAAAACTCATTTACAACGGTAATATATTTGAAATACTTGATAAAGTAGGTCATATTCCGCTTCCTCCATACATTGAAAGGAAAATGACTGATAACGAATATAAAAATCTCGATTTTGACCGCTATCAAACTGTATATGCTCAAAAAGAAGGCGCGGTTGCAGCACCGACTGCCGGTCTGCATTTTACGAACGAAATATTGGAAAAACTTGAAAAAAAAGGAACAAAACACTGTTTTGTCACCTTGAATGTCGGTCTGGGTACTTTTAAACCGGTAAAATGTGAAAATATCCTTGACCATAAAATGGATTCTGAGGCTTTTGAAATAACAAAAGAAGCTGCAGATATTATTAATGATGCAAAAGCTAAAGGGAAAAATATAGTAGCCGTCGGAACCACATCTGTCAGAACTCTTGAAACGGTTATGAATAAATACGGCAAAATAATTCCGGTTAAAGATAGCAGCGAATTATTTATTTATCCCGGATATAAATTCAAAATAGTTGATAAACTAATCACTAATTTCCATTTGCCAAAATCAACTTTATTGATGTTAGTAAGTGCATTTGCTTCAAAAGATTTGATTTTTAATGCATATAATGAAGCAATTAAAAATAAATACAGATTTTACAGCTATGGTGATTGCATGTTAATTAAGTAGAGATTGTTTTATGTTCTTTATTTCTATATTTTTAGTTATTTTATCTTCATATTTTATTACATCTTGTTGTTTGAATAACAGTTCAAAATCCAATTGCGGCTTTTTATATTTATTTTTGATTGCTTTTTCTCAAATTGTATTATCTTTTGAAGTTCTATCTTTATTTAACTCCATTTCGGAAATAAATTTTCTTTATTTAAACTGTATGGCAATATTAATATCGTATATAGCTTTAAAAATTAAAAAGAGTGAAATATATAAGCCTGATATTATAAAAGAGTTTTTATGTATAAAAAATGCCGTAAAAACAGATAAATTATTAAAAATCATATCAATCTTTTTTCCGGTATTTATATTTTCGGAATTAATTTTAGCATTAATAAAACAGATTACTTTTGGAGATGCTTTATCTTATTACTTTTCAAGATGTACAAACTGGATAATGAACGGAAATCTTAGCCATTTTGATACATTTGATATACGGGAACTGGTTATGCCTATAAATATGGACTTATTATATGCTTGGAAGATGCTGTACACAAATAGTGAAAACAGTGCTGCCATGTTCTCATTTACAGGTCTGATAATTGCAATTTATGTAATATATAATTTCCTTGGTGAGATGAGGTTTTGCAGAAGAAAAAGATTATGGGCAGTATTTGTATTCTCTTCTTTTACAATAATCGGCTTAATGAGTCATACTCCCTGTGCGGACTTATTTATCGGCTCTTTAATATTAACCTCTGTGTATTTATTTTATGTTTCTTTTAAATATGAAAATAATATGGCGCTATACTTCTCTGCGCTTTCTTATATACTTGCAATCGGAACGAAAAGCACAGCACTTATTACTATTCCTGCAATTGCTGTAATATTTTTTATAACATTGTTCTTATACAAAAAAAGTATTAAACCCATTATATACTTTTTAATTTTTTCTATTGCCAACTTTATAGTTTTTTCTTCATATAACTATATTTTAAACTATATACAGTTTGGAAATCCTTTATGCAGTGAAGGACACATACTTCTTAACCAGTTCAGAGGCGGCTTTATAGGATATATATACAATATCATTAACTATATGTTTTTGATTTTTGACTGTTCGGGAATAGCTGATTTTGACGGTTATAATCAAGCTGTTATGATATTCAGAGATAAAATAATAAATACTATAGCTTCGACAGGAATATATTTGTCTCCTTATTTTAGTGAAAAATATATTTTTACATCGGAACAAAATCCTGTATATTCACTCTTGGGTATGATTGGAATTTTTACATTTTACCCTGCCTTGTTTATAATCTTTTTAAAAAAATCAAAAAAATATACTATTTTAAAAGTGCTTTCAATTGCTTTTATTATTAATATTTTGTTTTTTTCTGCCGTTATGGTTTTTACCAAGTTTAATGCGCGTTATCTCGTGACCTTTATAGTTATTTCTTCTCCCATATTGGTTTGTACATATGTTAAAAACAATAGAAGTATATACAAATGGTTTATATCTTTTTTGTTGTTGGTTTATTTGTTCATAAATCCTTTTTCGGAAGCTTTTTCTAACGTTATAAATAATGTAAAAGGTATAGATTCAGCAAAAACGTATACGGAAGATGAACAGATATATGAATACTTTTTAAAGAATAATACAGATAAAATCGCATTAATTATGGGAACAAAAGAAGATTTAAAATTCCATATAGACAGGTTAAAGCTAAAAGGGAAAAGAGTTGATAAACTTCTTGTGGAAAAATTAAAAAACTACAATTTGAAGGACTATGAAACAATAATTACGACAAAAAATAACGTTCAATCTTCTTCTTATATTATCTATTCCGAGTATGATGATAAAAACTATATATCAGAATGTAAATATTTTGATAAAAATAAAGATGAAATAAAGTTGTATAATGGTGCTAATCTTTCTCATAGTGTTAGAATAGTTTGTGAAATTCCATATATACAAATACAAGCGCAAGGATTTGAGGAAGATAAAAATATTCCGCTAAACAACTATATCGTATATAAAAGGAAGTGAAATTAAATGTTAGTTTTATCAATATTATTAATACTTATATCTTCATACTTATTTTTATGCATTATCAAGAAAAAAGAAAATGTAAAAGCTTTTAACGGATTTCTATATTTTCTTTTGATTGCATTTTCTCAAATTGTATTATCCTTTGAAATACTTTCTTTATTAAAACAAATATCTTCTAAAGGAATTCTTATACTAAATGTTATTTTCTTTATTATTTCACTTGTTTTATTTATAAAAAAAGGAAAGAATTTTTATATCCCCGAATTAAAAACAGAATGGGGAAAAATATTTTTCTCTCTTAAACGAGATAAATTAATAGGATTTCTTTCCGTATGTTTTATATTGTTTCTTATTTTTCAATTTATAATGGCAGCATTTTTCCCTGTAACATTCGGAGATTCATTAACATATTATTTACCCAGATGTACAAGCTGGATACAAAACGGGAGTATTAATCATTTTATAACACCTGATACAAGAGAATTAATAATGCCGGTTAATATGGAATTTTTGTATACTTGGGTATTGCTATTTAATAAAAGTGAGAGAGGGATTGCTCTTTTCTCTTTTATAAGTTATATTGGTGCAATTTATGTTATATATAATTTCTTAAAAGAACTCGGATATTCTGTAAGAAGAAGACTATGGACTATATTTGTATTTTCTTCATTTGCGTTAATAATGATTGAAATGTACACTCCGACAGCTGATTTATTTATAGGAACATTAATTTTAGCAGGAGTATTTTTATTTTATAAGGCATCAAAATCAGATGATAAGACGGCTCTTTATTTTTCGGCATTATCTTTCGCTCTGTCAGCAGGAACAAAAACAACTGCAATAATAGCAATGCCTGTTGTATTTATTATGCTTGTTGTTATAGCAAATATATATAAAAAAGAACAATTATATAAGTATTTGTTAAAATTCAGCGGACTATTCCTGATTAATTTCCTGATTTTTGCTTCATATAATTACATTTTAAATATTATACAATTTTCAAATCCTGTCTCTTGCAGTGAACAGCTTCTTTTGAACCAATTTAGAGGAGGGTTTAAAGGTTGGTTGTGCAATTTGATTAAATATTCTTTCGCAATTTTAGATGCATCGGGTATACGTGATTATATAAACTATAATCCTTTAATAATGTATCTGCAGAAATTGGTGCTTAATTCCATAGGCGAAACAACAAGAAGTTATACAACAAATTATTTCCCGGGCAGATTTCCTTTTGATTCAACTATGGAGTTTATGCAGTCGGCACTCGGTATAATGGGACTGTTTGCATTCTTGCCGTCAATGATAAAAACAATAAAACGATTTATAAAAAATCATAGCAAAATAAAAAATATAATAATGTTTACGCTTACTATGTCTTTAATTTTAAATATAATGGTCTTTTCAAGAGTAATGGTATTTACACAATATAATATGCGATATTTATTGACTTTTGTCGTAATAGCATCACCGATTGCTGCGCTTTCTTATATAAAAAGAAGAACGATTTTTAAAATTCTTTTATGTATAATCATTTTTGTATATTTTATTTTAAATACATTTGCAAGACCTACGCAGTATGTCGTTTCTTATATTAAATATATGAAAGAAAATAAAACTTTCGGCGTTCCGTTTCTGATGGCGAAAATGGACGAAACGGATATTTATACATATCTGAGAAAAAATAATGCTAAAAATATTGGTTTAATAACGGAACAAACAACAAATTCCAATTACTATATAGAGAAATTAAAATTATCAGGTGTACATATAGATAAACTTTTGTTGGAAAATATTGAAGCATACAGATTAGATGAATATGATTATATAGTATCATCTAAGGTCGGGTTGGCATCAACTAATATTGTTTTATTTCAGGATCGTATGAAATACGGCGATTTATTTGTAAGTAAATGTCAATATTTTGATTATAAACAAAATCTAATAACTGATTTAAATACTAAACCCGCGATGATTGAGTGCGAAGTTCCTTATGAATATTTTGCATACAAAGGCTTCTTGCCGGATAAAAATATAGAACTCAAAAAATATACGGTTTTAAAGAATACGAATAAATAATTTAATTTATTCTTTCTTCGCGTTCGCTCCTTATTCCGTACAAATGATTACGTTTTAAGCGGACTTTATTATATCTGTTTTCATTTATTGCATTTCCTGAATAATCATAAATCATATATTTATTATTCTTTTTAACAAGTATATAATCACCTAATTTGGATATTTTTTCATTGTCTATATCCAAAATTTTATTTCCGTTTATATTATAAAGTCCGTACTTATCATATTTTTTAATTACATATGTATCGAATAACGGTTTAATTTTGTCGCAATCGCTATCTAAAATAACATTATTGTTTACATCTGTAATTCCATAATATCCGTTTAATTTAGTGATAAAATTGTCATAGCTAATTCTTTCCATTTTTTGATATTTTACAGGTACTACAGTTTGTTCATTTAAGTCAATAATTCCGTATCTTTTATTGTATTTTACAAGTAGTCTGTTCGGTTGAATTTCCTGCATTTTTGAATATTTTTTTACTGTTAATACTTTTGCATTTTTGTCAAGAATTTGCCAGCCTTTTTGCTTATATACAAGAAAATAATGTTGTTGATTATAGATAATATGTTTAACACTTACACAATCCGGAATTAAAACCGAACCGTCCGAATTATAAACAGTACTGTTTTCAGTTATTCTTTTTGAACCGTCAGAATATAAATCAGTTGTAGTAATTTGTATTGCATAATGTTCATTGCAATCCTGAAACTTTATTTCATCGTGTTTTACTTCTTTATTTATAAGATAAACAGGTGTAGAACTGCCTCCGGACGAATGATGACAGTTATTATGATGATTATGGTGATGATTATGAGAATGATGGCTTGATGCAAAAACAAACGGATTTATAAATAGTATTATTACAAGACAGCACAATAACTTTTTCATTAAATTTATCTCCAATTACTACATAATTTATAACGCTTTTTTAATAATAAAGTTCAAAATAATCAATATTTTATTGTATACAATAAGAAAAATAAGTTATAGTAATAATTAAAAACATGTGAGGAATCTTTTATGAAAAAAATTTTTGCTGCATTAATCGGAATAATAATAATTTGCGGAATCTATCCGTATATATATCCTGTTCTACCGCATGACATTGAATATAAAAGAGAACTTGTACAATCAAGCGGACATTCTGAATACACAATAAAAAATATGAAATCCGTAATAGGAGAAAATGAACTTGCATATATTATAAAAAAATATGATAAACACCCCGAGAAATATATGTCAGACATTGAAGAAAACGGAGACCAAAAAGGCATTGAAAATTTAACCTATAGAGCCGGTTTGCATTCTCATACGACATTTTCTGACGGGAAATTAACACCTGAAGATACATTAAATCAGGCAGCAGAATATGCAGATAAAGTAAAATCCAAACATCCTTTTGAACCATATCCTATGATTATTGCAATAACAGACCATTTTAATACGCAAGGAACTGTTGAAGCAATTGATTTGATACAAAAAAATCCGAAGAAGTACAAAAATATTAAATTTGTAATAGGAATGGAAACATCAGTGAATGTCCATATGCCTTCACAAAAAGAGGGGAAAGACCTCCATATGCTTGTGTGGTGTGTAAATCCATACGAATGGCCGTTTAAGGATATGAATTATCAAGAAGCAACCGAAAATTGGGGTGAAGAATATAAAAATCTTGTATTTTTAAGTGATTACAAGGATTTTGTAAAACGAATTCAAAGTTTAAAATACGGACTGGTCGCAATTGCCCATCCGTTAAGATATTTTGATAAAGATGAAACTATAGATAAGGTTATTTCCGAGCTTTTTAACGAATTTAAAAGCTTGAAAAAAGGCAAAGCTATATATACTGAAGGGTACTACCAACCATATAGATTTGAAACAGATAATGAATTATATGAAAGAACTTCAAAAGAGGCTTCTAATAACGGAATATACAGAACCGGCTCACAAGATACTCACGGTCTATCAATATTTAAAAACAGATAGCAAAAAAAATTTTGATTAGCTTTATAGCAATATATAATTACGGAGAGTATTTTATTTTATGAACATTCAACCTATTTCTTTCGGAAAAACAGTAAAAGTATATGCGCCGTTCCATGCGGCAAGGAGAATTGCAAATGCTGCAAATGGTGATCCGACCGTCACCCCTGAAATTCAACAAAAAGTAAAAGAAATATTTAATGATACTGATAAAGGTCATGCTCTGGCATTTTCTTTTAATGAAGATAAAAATATTTGTTATATTTTTTCAGGTAATGAAAGTAAACAATATCTTCATTCTTTGTATAAAAAAGCTGTAAAAATCAGAGATATTAAATTGCATTTTAGGTTGAGAGATGCCATAGAAAAAGTTAAACAGGAAAGACTTGAACACAACAGAAATGTAGCCAGAATAATAACCCAAACAAAGGAAAATTTCGCATTAAAAATAAGTGATTCCGGTGACAGGGTAGATATTATAAAATAAAAATATGATTTTATTTTGTAATAACAAAAATAGCCTCTTCAGCAAAAAAGTTTGAAAACAAACTATATTGAACCATATTTCTTTTAGTTGCTTTTGTTGTATAAATTCCATTAAGAATTTTAATATTATGTTTTTGAGCAAATTCAAAAAAATCTTTAATTGTTAACAAATGAATATTTGGCGTATTGTACCATTCAAAAGGCAAAACTTTTGATTTTGGCATATTACCGGTAAAAAGATAATTAAAACGTACACGCCAGTATGCAAAATTAGGGAAGCTTACTATACACTTTTTCCCGACTCTAAGCATTTCTTCAAGAACATAATCGGGTTTATTTGTAGATTGCAATGTTTGG
This sequence comes from Candidatus Gastranaerophilales bacterium, assembly GCA_016282705.1. Lineage (GTDB taxonomy): Bacteria > Cyanobacteriota > Vampirovibrionia > Gastranaerophilales > Gastranaerophilaceae > Avigastranaerophilus. Next base: position 13,757 of record JAEELO010000040.1, read on the forward strand.
TTTAATATTACATAGTCATATGATTTATCAGAAAATTGCTTTAAACCCTCATCTATATTGCCTTGAATAACGGAAAGTCCTTTTTCAAGACATTTTATAACGTGTTCTTGAGAAATTTCTATTCCGCTGCCCAGTACTTTTTTTTCTTCTTTTAAAAGTTTTAAAAGATATCCGTCTCCGCAGCCTAAATCAAGAATTTTAGAGTTTTCTTCAATTATATCCAATATCAGAGAATAATTAAGATGAAGACCTTTTGATGTCTTATAATGTTTATTCATCTAATTCTCCTTTCAAATGATTATTTAGGAAACTTTTTATAATTTTTTCCTGAACTTCATATTCAAGCAGAAAAGCATCGTGTCCGCACGGAGATTTTATCTCGCAATAAGAAACATCTTTATCTAATTGCATTAATGTATTAACAATTTCTTTAGCTTGAGAGGAAGGGAACAGCCAATCGGTATCGAAAGAAATTATTAAATATTTCGCATTAGAATTTTTAAATGCCTCTTTTAATGAACCGTATTTTTCTGTCGGGTCAAAGTAATCTTCTGCTTTTGTTATGTATAAATAGCTGTTTGCGTCAAACCTGTCGACAAAAATTTGACCTTGATGCTGAAGATAGCTTTCAACCTGAAAATCCACATCAAAATTAAAGTCATAACTGTCTTTATTTTGAAGCCTTCTGCCAAACTTATTATACATTGCTTCTTCGCAAAGATAAGTGATATGACCTATCATTCTTGCATTAGAAAGACCTCTGTCCGGTTTATGAGGATTATCATAATAATCACCGTTATTCCAAGCAGGGTCTGAAATTATAGAATTTCTTCCGACTGCATTAAAAGCAATAGCTTGAGGTGAAAGTCTTGATGTTGTTGCTATTAAGACAGCAGATTGAACAAATTCAGGATATGATATGCAGAACTGCATTGCCTGCATTCCTCCCATAGAGCCTCCGGCTACTGAATATAATGTTTTTACATTGAGATAATCAAGTAATTTTTTTTGAACTTTTATAGTATCTTCTATGGTAAAAACAGGAAATGTTAAGCCATATGGCTTACCTGTTTCCGGATTAATACTGGAAGGTCCTGTTGTACCGCTGCAGCCGCCTAAAATATTTGAACAGACTATAAAAAATTTATTAGTATCAAAAGCTTTATTTGGACCTATTAAATTATCCCACCAGCCTGCTTTTTTATCATTTTCATTATGGTATCCGGCTGCGTGTGCATCCCCTGTTAATGCATGAATTATTAATATAGCATTATCTTTGTTTTCATTAAGTTTTCCATAGGTTTCATAAGCTACGGTTATAGGTGAAAACTCAATTCCGCTTTCAAATTTAATTTTTTCTTCTATTGTAAAAAACTGTGTTTGAACAATTCCGACACTATTTTCTAAATTCATTTATAATCCTTTAAATTCGAGATATTTTTATGGCATTATCAATATCTTCAATAATATCTTCTATATTTTCAAGTCCGACAGATGCTCTCATAAAATCTTTAGTTATACCTGCTTCTTCTAATTGTTTATCAGACAACTGTCTGTGAGTAGTTCCTGCAGGATATGTAATTATTGAACGAACATCGCCCAAATTTGTAGCATGTATAAAGAGTTTTAAAGCTTCAATGAATTTTGTTCCGTCTCCGTTTACTCCAAAACCCAGCAGTGATGATGCACCTTTCTTTAAGTATTTTTGTGCAAGCTTGTAATCTTCACTATTCTCTAATAACGGATAAATAACATAATTTATATTAGGATGATTTTGAAGATGTTTTGCTAATTTCATTGCATTTTCGCAATGTCTGTCCATCCTTACGTGTAAGGTTTCTAAGCCGAGTAATGTTAAATACGAATTAAACGGACTCTGGCAGCATCCTAAGTCTCTTAACAGATGGGTTCTTGATTTCGCAATGAATGCGGCATTGCCGAATTCTTTTGTATATATTACTCCGTGGTAACTGTCATCGGGAGTTGTAAATATTTTAAATTTATCATTCTGTGCCCAATCAAATTTACCTGAATCTACAATTGCACCACCCATTGCATTACCATGTCCGCCCAGATATTTTGTCGTAGAATGAACAACGATATCAGCACCAAAATCAAAAGGCTTGCATAAATATGGTGTTGCAACAGTATTATCTATAATAAACGGAATCCCGTGTTTATGAGCAATTTCTGCCAGACCTGAAATATCAGCCACTTTTATTTTAGGATTGCCTATGGTTTCGGCATAAATACATTTTGTTTTATCAGTGACGGCTTTTTCATATTCTTCCAGATTATCTGAGTTAATAAATTTTACGTTAATACCCATTTGTCTGAATGTCTTATTAAAAAGATTAAATGTTCCTCCGTATATTTTTGAAGACGTTACAATTTCATCACCGGCTTGCGCCAAATTTAATATTGTGATTAATATTGCAGACATACCCGAAGAAGTAACAAGTGCGCCTACTCCACCTTCCAGTGCTGCTATTCGTTTTTCCACCATATCATTTGATGGATTTGAAATTCTTGTATAAATATCCCCGCCGACTTTTAAATCAAATAAATTTATTGCGTGTTCAACACTGTCAAAACTATATGCTGTTGTTGCATATATAGGCATTGATACAGCATTATTCTGTTTCTTTAGGTCAAGAAAACCTTGAGTTGCCATTGTTTCAAATCTCATATTATTCCCCTTTCGGCTATAAATAATATTATAGTATTTATGAAAACTTTAGGCAATTTTAGAATAAAAGCTAAAAGATATTTTTAATGCTACATAATTTTTTTAAAATCGCTATATGAAAAATATCTGTCAAAATCCACATCGTCAAAGTTGCATAATAGTCTGTATACGTCATCATCTTCATCCATTTTTTGGAAATTATATTCATCAAATTTCCAAAGTTTTGGATTTATTCCGTATACTCTTATTATTTCTTTTTCAAAAAGTATTTTTAATTTTTTCTTTACTGTTTCTAAAGGCATATTTAAAGATTTTGAAAGTTCAACAGCAGAAATTCCCTCATCCCTTGAACATTTTTCAGGGGTAAGAAACATTAATTCAAGACCAACTCTTTTTAAATCTATGTCTTCTTCAATTAACATTTTGCTTTCTACCTTTTTTACATCATCATGTTCGGCAATTTTTTAAAATACTTTAGTTAAATTTTATAACAAGTGTATTATTTTTTCATTAATTATTGTACAATCAAAAAGAAGAGATTGGGATATTTTATACATGCGCGAATATAATATATGTTACAGTACTGATTCTAATTATGCAGAGTTATTAGCGGTATCAATTACTTCACTTCTTATTAACTCTGCAAATGATGAAAATTTTAATATTTATGTTCTGGACGGAGGTCTGACAAAATCCGATAAGCAGAATATTGAATTGTTGAATAATATTAAAAAGTTTAATATTCAATACATAAATATGAATGAAAAAGAATTTAAAGACTGTCCTTTAATTTCAAAAAAGAAAAAGAATAATAAATATACAAATCATCATGTCACATTGCCGACATATTTTAAATTAAAGTTGTCTGATGTATTACCAAATATAGACAGAGTATTATATTTAGATTGTGATGTAATTATAAATAACTCGATTTCTAAATTGTATGAAATGGATTTAACGGGTGTTGCGAATATAATGGTTCAGGATTCCGAATCTAAATCCGAAGCAGAACGGTTAAATCTTAAAAAATATTATAATGCCGGTGTAATGCTGATAAATTTAGAATATTGGAGAAAGAATAAAATACCGGAAAAGCTTTTTAATTATGTAAAAACTAATAAAGATGATATTCTCTGGGATGATCAGGATGTATTTAATGCAGTATTACAAAAGCTGATTAAAGAAGCCGATAAAATATGGAATTTTCAATATTTCCAATATGAAGAAATTGATAGAACGGCATTAATCAATTGCGCTATATTCCATCTTGCCGGCAGATTTAAACCATGGATGATTCCTTTTGAACATCCGGTATATGAACTTTATTATCATTATCTTTCTCTTACTCCTTGGAAAAATAAAATATTGGGATATAAAATCAATGGTGCGGGAAAACACTTGAAAGATAATATAGGCGGTAAAGTTACTAATATTCTTGTCGATTCAACAGATAAAGATATTCAAAATGTATATGATGAAATAACGAAAGTATATGAAGCTGTTACCAAAAATTATGAATATACAAACGAACAAGATAATAAATTAAAAAATGAAAATAAAGAATTTAAGCAGAATATAGATAAAAATTTTGAAAATAAAGTTAGTTGGATTAATACACAAACCGATAAAAAAATATCTAAAGTATATGATGAAATAACCAAAAATTATAATTATACAAATAAACAGGATGAAACTGTTAAGTATGAAATATCTCAAAATATAGGTAAAATTCAAAAAAGTATAGAAGAGAATAATAATGTATTGCAGTCAGAGACTGACGATAAAATTTCTAAAGTATATGAAGAAATAACAAAAAACTATGAATACACTAACGAAAAAGATGAGGCCGTTAAGTATGAAATTTCACAGAATATAGAAAAACTTCAAAAAGGAATTGAAGAAAATAGCAGCCTTATACAGACACAAACTGATGAAAAAATATCCAAAATATATGATGAAATAACTAAAAATTATGAATTTACAAATCAAAAAAAGGAAGAAATATTACAAGCTGTTGATGAAAAAGCAATAGCTCTTAATGCACAAACCGATGAAAAAATTTCTAAGGTATATGATGAAATAACCAAAAATTATGAATATACAAATCAAAAAAGAGAAGAAATAATACAAACTGTTGATGAAAAAGCAATAGTTCTTACTTCACAAACCGATGAAAAAATTTCTAAGGTATATGATGAAATAACTAAAAATTATGAATTTACAAACCGATTAAATAATCAAACCAATGTGCGTTTAGACGGATTTGTTTCCGATATAACCTCAAAATTTAATTCTGCAAATGAAATTATTCGTTCTGAAAATATAAAGAACAATGAAAAAATAAATAAAGATATCAAAGCGCAAACTGAAGAAATCAGTACAAAGATAGAACGGAAAATAGAAAAATTAAACGAAAAATTTGATAAAAATAATGAAACACTAAAGATTAATAATAAAAACTTAAAAACAGAAATTGAAACAAAAATAAAAAATAATTTATCTGAAACAGATAATAAAATTAAACTGATTGAAAATAAGACAACAGAAAATATATCTAAATTAAAAGAAGAAATTCAATCAAAGATTGTATCAGATATAGATAATCTCAATAAAAAAACAATAGAAAAAATTGAACATTCTACTGTTCAAACCGATGAAAAAATAGACAAAGTTTATGAAGAAATAACCAGAAATTATGAATTTACAAAACAATTAAATAATGAAGTTAAAGAAAATATTAATAAGTCTGAACGAACAATAGAAACTGTTTTAAATGAGCTTCAAAACAATAAGCAGGCTATTGAATTTTCATCTAATGATTTACAAGAAAGAATAAATAATATATCTAATCAAACTGATGAAAAGATTAATAATTTGAGTAATCAAACAGATGAAAAAATAAACAATATAAATAATCAAACTGATGAAAAGATTAATAATTTAAGTAATCAGACAGATGAAAAAATAAATAATATATATGAAACAATAAAAGATAAATCCGATTCTCAAATGCAATTATTATCATCAGAAACAGATGATAAAATTAATAAGGTATATGAAGAAATAACCAGAAATTATGAATTTACAAAAGCTCAAGATGCCCAATTAAATACAAAATATGATAAATTTTCAGAAGAAATTGAGCAAAGTAAAAAAGAATTAAACGGAAAAATTGAAGAGGTTGAAACTCAAACTGATACAAAAATACAGGTATTATCATCAAATACAGATAATAAAATAGAACAAGTACTGGAAGAACTTCAAAATTATGATAAGAAGTATTTGGAACAATCTACAGAATTTAAAATAGATATATATAAAGATATTGATAAGATAAATAACCAAATCAAAGAAAATGAGTCTTTATCAAAAAATGCGATTGAGGATGTACAAGCTTTAATATCTAGAAATTACGATGAATTAAATATATTAAATAATGATTTAAAATCAGAATTAAAAAATGATATTATGGTTGAATCTCAATCATTGGAAGCAAAAATAGATGATCAATCAAACACAATAAGCCATTCTATTAAACATATATATGAAACAATAGGTGACACAACCAACCAACTGGAAAGAGTTTTTAATGAGCTTAGTAAAAATTATGATGTCACAACTAAGTTCAATGAAGATTTAAATTTAAGAATTGATAAAGAAAAAGAAAATACAGAAAATGCTATTGCCGCATTAGAAGAAAACTGTAAAAAAATCAAAGAAGAGCAGAATTTATTTGAAAAAATTGTAGACGGCAGAATAGAAACATTAATATCTCAAAATGAAGAAAAAATAAATTCCGTAAGCGAAGAAATTTCTAAAAATAAAGAATATTCTCAATATCTTGTATCGGAAAGCGAAACAAGAAACAGACAAGAACTTGAGAAATCAGTAAATGAAATAAACGGTATTATTGCTTCATTAAAATCGGAAACAGAAGAAAAAATAGAGCAGAAAGGCAAAGATTTATACTGGCATACTGATAGTAATATAGAAAAACTTGAACAGCGTATTAATGAAAAATTTGAAAATAACAATGTGGAGCAAAAGAAAGCTCAGGAAGCAAAATACAATGAACTTTATTATACAATAAATGAGCAGGCTTCCGATTTATACAGAGAAGTTAAAGATACCGGTCTTGCTATAGAAAATACTTTAAATAATAAAATATATGATTTATACAGAAATAATGACAATATAAATAATGAAATAAATAACATAAAATATTCTTTAAATACTAAACTTGATGAAGAAGCCGTAAATAATCTTATTTCTGTGTTAAAGCAGAATATTAGCGATAAAGAATCCGAATACAAACAAAATATTGAGCATCTAAAAGCGGATATGGATGATAAATTAAATCAGCAGCGTGTAAAATATGAAAATAAAATTATGAATATGGAAATGCGTATAGAACAATTATATTCAACCATTCAATATATGCGCAAAAATCCGATACAAAAAATGTTATACAGAATTAAGAATAAATCCGAAGAGAGAAAATAATGAATAATCCCAGAATTTCAGCAATAATAATATATAAAGACAAAAATAATTTGGAAGAATGTTTAAAAAGTATTACAGAACAGTCTTTTTCAAATATTGAAATTATATGTATCAACAATGCGGCAAAAGATAATGCGGAACAAGTCGTGAAAAATTTTGCTGAAAAAGATGAACGTATAAAATTAATAAATCTTCCTTTTGAAAACGATGAAAACTTTGCAAAAAAAGCAGGAATCGGTGTTGCAGAAGGTGAATTTATTTGTTTTATAAAGCCAAATAAGGAAATTTCGAAAGATTATTTAAAAGACATTTACTTAAATACTGCGTTAAAATCAGATATAGAAATAGAAGATAATCATTTATACAGAAGAAATTTCCTTGAGAATGATGAAGAAATAACAAAAATTATAGAGGATAAAGTTCAAAAAATACTTGAAAAACAATCCGAAAGTATAAAAGAAGAAAAAGAGTCCATAACAAAAGATTTTAATAATTTTTATGAAACCACTGCAGAAAATATTAAAAACAGTACGTATGATATAACCTGCAGATTTGGTCAATTGGAAAAAAATTTTTATGATAAAGATTATGAATTTCAACAAACATTACAAAAATCGCTAAAAGAGCACGGTGAAAATTTTGACGAAAAAATTCATAATGTATATGAGGATATATCTAAAGTTTATGACTATATAAACTCCGAAATCAATCAAAAAGGGGCTGAAATTGGTAAAGTATATGAGGAAATTACAAAAAATTATCATTATACCGAACAATTAATAGAAGACCGAAAAAATGAATTTGCAGAAGTTACAAACAACAAAAGGGATATTATTTCCGCAAAATTAAAAGAACTGGAAAAAGATATTGTAGTTAGATATGTTAATTTAAAAAGAATAATGGATACGCAATTAGATGAAATAAAACTGAATATATCCGCAATATCAGGGGAACCGGTTGATAATACTGCAAATTATGTTAATAAAGCTGTTTCTGAAAATATTGATAAAGTATATTCTCATATAAATAATACATCTTCGTCTTTATATAATGATATTACCAAAATGTATAAAGAATTGAACGAAAGAATAATAACAGATAAAGCAGAAAATAAATATTTAACGGAAATGAAAATTTCAGAGTTAAGGAATGAAATAAATTCAAAATTGGACGCTATAAATAACCAAACGGATAAATAATCGGAAAAACCATTATGCCAAAAGTATCAGTAATAATACCATTTTATAATGTTGAAGATTACATAGATGATTGTATAAAAAGTGTATTGGCACAATCATTGAAAGATATTGAAGTAATCTTAATTAATGATGCGTCTACCGATAAAACAAGAAAAATAGTACAAAAATATGCAGACAAAGATGACAGAATAAAAATTATTGATCTTGATAAACAATACGGGCAGGGTTATGCCAGAAACCGTGGTATGGAAATTGCCAAGGGCGATTATATAGGCTTTGTTGACTCTGACGATTTCATTGATGCAGATATGTATAAAACTCTTTATAAAAGAGCAAAAGATACGAATTCAGATATAACAATGTGTCAGGCGAGTGAATATGATGATATGAATAAAATATATTCATCTTCCGATTTATATAAACTTACTATATTAGGTTCTTTAGGAGATACTGTATTTCCTTCCGAAGCGACTAAAGATTATTTGCTTGATATAAATGTAGCATTATGGAACAAAATATATAAAAGAAGTTATTTACTGGGAACAAAAGAAAAATTTCCGGAAGGCTATGTTTATGAAGATTTGCCTTTCTTTTTCGGGACATACTTGCCTGCTAAGAGAATAAGTATAGTATGGAAAATATTATACAACTATAGAGTAAATCGTAAAAATTCTACAATGCAACAGTATAATGCGAAGATATTAGACAGACCTCCTATGGTTTCTTTGACTTATGAAAAAATAAAGAAATTGCCTTATTTCGATGAAATTTCGGATAGAGTAAAAGGCTGGATAATTGATGACTTATTCCATCGTTATATCCTTTTAAAAGAAAGTTTTCACAGAGAATTTTTCTTCTTAATGAAGAAAATATTTAAAAGTTTGGATATTAAAAATCCTGAAGATGCTTTTTGGAAAACTATTTATCATTTCCAAGGCTATATTCTTGTAATGAATAATACCTTTGAAAAATTTAATCAAACAATTTTTACCGAATATTTTGATATACAAAAACTTGAAGAACGTTTAAAAGTAGCAATAGATGATACATCAGAACTCGATAGAAGATTTGATTTAGTTTATGACGATTTGAATAAAACCTATAAATATTCCGAAAAAATTCAAGCTGAAATTAATCAAAATATAGATAATAAAGCAGAGTGGATAGATACACAGATTAATGAAAAAATTTCTAAAATTTACGATGAAATTACAAAAAATTATGACTATACAAATTCACAAAATGAACTTATTAATGAAAATATTCACGATAATATAGTTTCTCTTGGCAATGAAAATGCTCAGAAAGTATCCGAATTATATGATGCTATTTCTCAAAATTATAAATATACGGATGAAAGGAATGAAGAAACAAAAAAAATCATTGATGATAAAGCAGTTTGGGTTAACAGTCAAACTGACGAGAAAATATCTAAAGTTTATGATGCTATTTCTCAAAATTATAAATATACGGATGAAAGGAATGAAGAAACAAAAAAAATCATTGGTGATAAAGCAGTTTGGGTTAACAGTCAAACAGACGAAAAAATTTCTAAAGTATATGATGATATCTCAAAAAATTATAAATATACCGATGAAAAGAATGAAGAAACAAAACAAATCATTGAATACAAAGCTGAATGGGTTAACAGTCAAACAGACGAAAAAATTTCTAAAGTATATGACGAAATTTCTAAAAGCTATGAATACTCAAACAATTTAAATGAACAAAATAAACAAGAAAGAATAAAAGAAAAAGAAGAAATCCTTGCTGATATTAAGAATAAAACAGAACTTTTATCAAATAATACTAATGATAAAATAATGGAAATAACAGAAGAAATTTCTAATTTATATGCTTATACAAATAAAGAAAGAGATTATATTTATACTGCAATTTATCAAAATAAAGAATATACGGATAATAAATCAAATGAACTAAAAGATAGTATAGAATGGAACATAAAAGAGAAATCTCAATATATTTATAGTGATATAAAAGATTTGTCAATTGTAATGCAGGAAAATTATAAGGAGTTATCTTCGGAACAAAATAATTTAAAACAAAATACATCTGATATTATAAACAGAATTGAAAATAACGAAAATTGGATTTCTTCTGTTAATAATGATATCAACGGAAAAATAAATGATATTTCGAACCGGATTAATAATAACGGAAAAGAAACAACAGATACTATAAATCAAATAAAAAATACATTAGAGTTTGAAAAACAAAACAATCAAAATCTTATAAATCAAATAAAAGCAGAATTTAGAGATATTCTTGAAGGACAGCAAAAGAAGCATGAAGAAGAAGTTCAAGAATTAAAAGACAAAATAAAAAGTTTAGAAATTGAATTGAGAGAAGAAATGAAATCTCCGCTTGAGAAACTAATATCTAAATATAAAGAAAAATCGAAAAATACGGAGAAATAGATAAATGGCAGAGATTTCAGTAATAGTACCCGTATATAATGTAGAAAGATATCTCGCAAAATGTTTGGACAGCATTATAAATCAAACATTTCAAGATATAGAAATAATATGTGTAAATGACGGTTCTACCGATATATCAAGAAGAATACTTGAAGAATATAAAAATAAAGACTCAAGAATAAAAATTATAGATAAAGAAAACGGAGGGCTTTCATCTGCAAGAAATGCAGGAATGAAAGTTGCAACAGGAAATTTCTACAGTTTTATAGACTCCGATGATTGGGTTGAACCTGATATGCTTGAAAAACTGTATAAAAATATAACCGAATTAAATACGGATATTTCAATTTGTGCCGTACATTTATATGACGAAACAAACCAAACGATTAATGATAATGAAAAATATTTTAATCTGGAGCATTTCGATTCAAGTTTTGACGGAAAAGTATTTTCATATCAGGATGTAAAATCATTTATTATGGATGTTTGTGTTATGGCTTGGAATAAGCTGTATCGTAAAAGTTTCATAGATGATTGTAAAGCTGAATTTCCGAATGGCTTAATATTTGAGGACGGGCCGTTTTTCTTTTCAATCTTCTTTAAAACAAAACGTGTTTCAATAATTAGAGACTTTTTATACTATTACAGAATAAATCGTCCCGGCTCTATCGTCCAAAAAGGCGGTAAAAAATTCTTGGATATTATAGATGTTGTTGAATTAATGTATAACTCGATAAAAGATTCCGATTGCTTTGATGATATAAAAAATGAATTTTACCGCAGAAAAGCTGATGATATTATATACAGATATGACTTGATTGATGTAATATACAAGGGTGCTTTCTCCAAAAAATTAAGAAAGAAAAAATTTCTTTTTGATGAAACAGTTTTTGATTTTGATTATATAAAAGAAAATGCGCCATATACATATAAAAATCTGTACAATATAAAACGAAAAACTAATTTATTAGCTTATTATTGGAGTAAAAAGAAAGTTAAAATAATGTACAAGGTTATGCAAATATTGTACACAGAACCTGATGTTTATTATTTTAAATATAAAAAGCTGGTATTCAGAATAAAAAGACGCGATGATTTGTATAATTGCTGGTATGCAAATGATAGACTGTACTTCCTCTTAAAAGGAAAATATCAAATGAGCATAAAATTTGAATATTCGGAATTGGAGCGCAGTCAATAATGAAAAAACCAATTATATCAGTTATTGTACCTGTTTATAATGTTGAAAAATATCTGCCGCAATGTTTGGACAGTATATTATGTCAAACGTTTTCCAATATAGAAATAATATGTGTAAATGACGGTTCTACGGATAAATCAAGAAAAATACTTGAAGAATATAAAAATAAAGATTCAAGAATAAAAATAGTAGATAAAAAAAACGGAGGATTGTCATCTGCCAGAAATGCAGGCATGGCTGTTGCGCAGGGTGAATTTTATAGCTATATAGATTCTGATGACTGGGTTACACCTGATATGCTGGAAAAGTTATATGAAAATATAACTACTTTTAACAGTGATATTGCAATATGCGCCGTCCATCAATTTGACGAAACAAAACAAAAAATAGATGATTCAAATCCGTATTATACACTCGGATATTTTGATAAAAGTTTTGATAATACAACTTTTTCATATAAAGATGTTAAACCGTTTATTATGGATGTTTGTGTTATGGCATGGAATAAACTGTACAGAAGGAGTTTAATTGAAGAGTGTAATGCAAAATATCCCGACGGATTTATATTTGAAGACGGACCTTTCTTTTTCTCAATATTTTTTAAGACAAATAGAGTATCTATAGTCAGAGAATTCTTATATTATTACAGAATAAACAGAAAAAATTCTATAATCCAAAAAGCAGGTATGAAATTTTTAAATGTTATTGATGTTGTTGAAATGATGTTTAGTAAAATAAAAGATTTACCGGATTTTGATGACATAAGATATACTTTTTTCCGCAAAAAAGTTGAAGATATATTATATCGTTTTCAAAATTTAAAACAAATATATAAACCGGCATTTGCAGCTAAGCTTGCAAAGGAAAGTTCTCTTGTAAATGATGAAATTTTCCCTCCCGATATGGTAAAAGGGAAATTTAGGTATAATTATTTCTTATTTAGTAACTTAAAAACAGGTAATGTCTTATATTATGAATACAGAAAATTTCAGATGAAATCAATGTATAAAACAATGGAAATTTTGTATTTTGATAATCCGTATTATACTTTTAAATATAAAGAACATATGTTTAAAATAAAAAAATGTCCGAATTTAATTGATATTTATTATAATGAAGACAGAATATTTGTTAGAATATTAAAGAAAATCAAATTTGATTTTCCGTTTGAATTTTCAAAGTTGGAGAAGTTTAACGAAGATGACTAAAGTATCAATAATAGTTCCGTTCCATAATGTTGAACAATATATTTCTCAATGTATTGAATCATTAATTCATCAAACATTACAGGATATAGAAATTATTTGTATAGATGACGCATCTGATGATAATTCAGTTGAAATAGTAAAAAATTATATGAATAATGATTCAAGAATAAAACTTCTTCATACCGGAAGTATGTCAGGTCAATCATATGCAAGAAATATGGGATTAGAAATTGCAAAAGGCGAATATGTAGGATTTGTTGATTCTGATGACTGGGTAGAACCTGATATGTACGAAAAAATGTATAAACGTGCATTTCCGGAACAAACCGACATTACAATGTGCATGGCAAAATTGTATGATGATAAAGAAGGAACAACATATACTGATGATTATTACAGTTTAAAATCATTGGAAACGATGGGAAATAAAATATTTAATGCCAATGATACAAAAGATGCCATTTTGAATATAAATGTTGTTTTATGGAATAAAATATATAAACGTACTTTTTTGCAAATTAATAAAGCAAAATTTGCAAACGGATACATATATGAAGATTTATTATTTTTCTTTGAAACATATATAAAAGCCGAAAAGATTAATATTCTGTGGGAATATATGTACTATTACAGACAAAACCGTAAATTCTCAACAATGCAAAACTCGGATAAAAAAGTTTATGACAGAATTCCTATGGTTGAAGAAACATATAAAGTTCTTCAAAATGCAAGTTTTTTTGCGGAGAAAAAGCCGGAGATTGTAAGCTGGATAGTGGATGATATTTTCCATAGATATACTGTTCTTGAAGATAAATATTATGAAGAATATTATAAAAGAATGCAGGAATTTTTCAGAAAAATTGATGCCACTTTAACACAAGAAGATAAAGAAATACTTGCAAAAAGCTACTGCAATGATGAATTTCAAAATGTTGTAGAACGTACTTATTATGGTTTTTGGAATTTCTTAATAGAAAAATATAAAACTTCAAATAAACGAATAAAAGCTGCAGAACATAAATGTAATCTTGATATCTTGGCAATAAAAGAATATTTGGAAGAATATAAAAAAGAAGCTGCAGAAGATAAAAAAAGTGCAATAGACTGGTGGGAAAATCATTATAATGAAGAAATAAAAAGACAGGAAGACGATTTCCACAGCAGAATGGTTACACAAGAATATGCACTAAAGTCTTGGCAGGCAGAATCCGTAAGACAGGCAACGGAGAAGTTGAAAGCAGATTATGAATGGAAATTGGAAGATTTAAAACGTCATTACGAAGAGTCTTTACAAAATCAAAAATATTATTATGAAAATAATTTTTTATTGGTTAAAATAGTATTAAAGTGCTGTAAAAAATATAATGCATTAAAAAACAGAGTGAAAAAAATATTTAAGAAAAATTAGGTTTATATAATGAGCGGTAATGAAGAACAATTTATAAATATGGAGAAACAATATCAACAAGATATTGCTGCTCAAAAACGTTATTATGAAAGCGAAATAGAACTTCTAAAAGCCAGATACGAATACGATAAAGAAAAATTAAGAATAGAATACCAAAATAAAATTTCAGAACAAAAAAAAGAATTAGAATCTCAATATAATTACCGAAATGTAGAAGACGTAGAGAAACTAAAACAATATTATACGTCTGAACTTGAATCTCAAAAGAATTGGTACGAACAAGAGATTATAAGACGTCAAAAAGAAACAGAAGAATGGCATATCAAACATAATGAAGAAGAAAAAGCCGCTTTAATTAAAGGCTATGAAGAAGTTATACATGCATTGGAGGACAAGCTTCAAGCTCAGGAAGATAAAGCAAAATCCAATGAGGAAGCTTTAAGTCTTCATATTATTGAACAAAAGAACTATTATGAAGAAAAGCTCAAACCATATAAAAAACTGGCTAATATTAAAGATAAAATAGGTAAAAAATTAAATATCAAAAATAAAATTAATTTTTCAGATATAAAACAAAATAAAAAAACAGATAATAAAAAATCTAAAGCAAATGAAACCGTAGTTGAACCGCCAGTTATATTTACAGGACGACCAAAAGTTTCAGTAATTCTTCCTGTATATAATGTCGGAAAATACTTAAGACAGTCATTGGACAGCTTAATTAATCAAACTTTAAAAGAAATAGAAATTATATGTATTGATGACGGGTCTGTAGATGACAGCTATGATATTTTAGAAGAATATAAACAGAAAGATTCCAGAATAAAAGTTGTACACAAATCAAATAAAGGTACAGGTGCTGCAAGAAATGACGGCTTAAGACTTGCAACAGGTGAATGTATAGGCTTTGTTGACCCTGATGATTGGGTTAAACCAAATATGTTCGAAAGACTATATAATGAAATCAAAGAAAAAAATCTTGATATTATTATGTGTATGCCTGACGGATATGACGAGAAGAACAGAAAAAATGCACCGTTCCCGTATTTTGTTGATGCAAATTTTCAAAACATAATAGATGACAGAATATTTAATTGGAGAGATTTATCTCCGTTCCATTATCCTATGTGTGTTTGGAATAAACTTTATACAAAAGAGCTGTTCGACAAAAATCATATAGATTTTGCCGAAGGCTTGGATTTTGAAGACCATAAAGTTATATTCGGTACTCTTTTAACAGCACAAAGGATGTTCTTTATTCGTGAAAAACTATATGTCTACAGATATAACCGTGAAGGTTCGGTACTAACAGATAATAACCGAAGATTAATAGACCATATTAAAATTTTCGATATAGTAGAAAATTTAATGAAAGAAACAAATACATATATACCGTTAAGAAACGACTTTTTAGATTATAAAATTCATAACATTTTATATTATTACAGTATGATAAAAGATGAATTTAAAGAAGAATATTATAAAAATATGGTTAAATCCATAAAAGATACGAATTTATCAGAAGAAGAATATAAAATGTTATGTGATAAATTCCCCGAATTAATAAATATAGATTTAAAATAAATCATATATTTGAACGGTAAAAAATTTTAGTTCCCTAATATAATAATAATAGGGAAACTATATGGAATTTTTTGGAAACAGTTTAAATCAGCCGGTAAATTTTTACACAAAAAATACCGGAAATACAATAAATATGGCGATAGATACAGATAATCGTCCTATTAATGCTAACATATTTGCACCTGAATTTATAACAGAAAAA